>DDTA01000077.1:0-191 GCA_002344285.1 Myxococcales bacterium UBA2376 | reverse complement strand
CGGTTTCGGTTTCGGTTTCGGCGCAGACGTGGCCGCGCCGGCGGCCGGCGGCTCAGGGCCGCGGGTGAAAGAGCCGGTACAGCACCGCCTGGAGCCGATCCTCGAGCTCGCGGACCTGGGCGAGCGCGGCTTCAGGGGCGAAGCCCCAGGCGACGGCGATCCGCGCGTGGGTGAGCGTCTCGGAGGCCTCG
>DDTA01000110.1:65116-105256 GCA_002344285.1 Myxococcales bacterium UBA2376 | reverse complement strand
GAGCAGGCGGGCGCCCGCCAGGCCCGATGCGTCGACGATCCAGCGCGCGCGCACGCGGCCGGCGTCGGTGACGAGGTGGTCGCCGTCGCGCCCGAGCACCGACGTCTCGCCAACGAGGGTGGCGCCGGCGGCCTGCGCCTGATCCTGCAGCAACGCGACGAGCGCGCGCATGTCGACGTCGATCACGTCGTGCGCACGCACGACGACGCGCCCGGCGTCGCTCACGAGATGGAACGGATGCGGCTGTCCCAGCCGCGCGCTCGCCGGCAGCTCGATCTCCGCCTCGGCGAGCGCCGCGCGCGTGATGCCGTTGACCCAGCGCGCGCCCGCTTCCGCGAGCGGCCGCCGCTCCACACACAGCACCCTCACCCCGCGCTCCGCGAAGTACCGGGCCGCGGCCGCGCCGCTCGTGCCGGCACCGACGATCGCGACATCCACAGCATCGGGTACAGCCGGCATCTCGCCTGGATATCACACTCCAGACCGCCCCGGTCGGACCAATCTGGTGTCACCCACCCGCACGATTGGCTGAACCAATTGGCTAAACCAATACGGTGTCAGCCACCGCCGTCATGCGCGGGCGAGGACGATGCGGAAGTCGCCGGTGAAGCCGCCGCCAGCGCGCGCCACGAGGGGGATGACGCGGGCGGCGTCGTCGGAGCCGCAGGAGGTGCACGAGTCGTTGGGCGGCAGGTACGGATCGCCGGCGAAGTAGAGCTGGGTCGTGACGGTGCGGTAGCCCGGGTGCGCGACGATGAAGTGGATGTGGGCCGGGCGCCAGCCGGGGCCGTTGCGGTAGTTGCCGGGCTTGATCGTGTCGACCGCCCACGTGCCGTCAGCCGCGGCGTCGACCTTGCCGCGCAGGCGGAACGGCTCGCCCGCGTTCGGCTCGTGGTACGCGCCGGTCGCGTCGGCCTGCCAGATGTCGAGCGCCGCGCCGGCGAGCGGCGTCGTGCAGTCGTCGGCGTAGACGATGCCGCCCAGCGCGATGCGATCGCCCGGCTCCGTCGCCGACGCGATCATCATGCGCGACGGCGCGCCCTCGCGATGGAACGGTCCGAGGACGTCGTTGCGCGTCGCCGCGCACACCGCACCATCGGGCAGGACGAGCGCGTCGGTGGTGTCGGCCGCGTCGACCAGCGCGCCGCCGTCGTCACCACCGCCGCACGATGACAGCAGCACCAGTCCCGACGACGTCCCGAGCCAGCGCAGCGCTTCTCGTCGCTTCATGACTGTCAGCCTGGCGCGATCCGGCGTGCAAGAAAAGCGAGACTTTCTGCTCCGACCGTCAACGGAAACTGAATCTCGACCTTCAGTCGAAGATCTCCCACCAGCTGCGGCGACGGCCGCCCCGGTCGCGGCGGTCGTCATCGTCGTCGTCGTCGAGGTCGCGTCGCCGGCTGGTGCGGCTCCGGTCGTCGGTGTCGTCGTCGTCGTCGTCGTCGTCGCCGCCAGGGCGACCGCCGCGCTCGTCGCGCGCGTACGCGACCAGCTTCTCGAGCTCGCCGCGGTCGAGCCAGATGCCGCGGCATCGGTCGCAACGATCGATCGTGACGCCATCTCGATCCATCTCGGTCAGGGACGTGGACTCACAACGGGGACACTGCATGTTGCCTCCTGGGGTGGCGACAACCTGGGACCGCGGCCCGGCCGCGTCGAGTCGAAACTTCGGACGCATCGTGTCGGACATCTCGACATGTCGCTCTTCTCGAAGCGTCATGTCCGAACTTGCGTATGGACGTCGATCCTCGCGTTGACGAACCTCCGCGCGCATGGCCATCGACCCGCTCCTCCTCTTCTTCGCGCTCGGCATCGCGGCGAGGCTCCTCGGCTCCGACCTGCGCTTGCCGCCGGCGCTGACCGAGACGATCACGCTCCTCCTGCTCCTCGCCATCGGGCTGAAGGGCGGCATGGAGCTACGCGCGCAGCCGTTGACCGAGCTCTGGGCGCCCCTCGCCGCCGTCGTCGCGCTCGGCATCGTGACGACCCTGGCCTCGTTCCGCGCCCTCGGTAGCCTCGTCAAGCTCGACCGCGCCGAGGCGGCGGCGGTCGCGGCGCACTACGGCTCGACCAGCATCGGCACGTTCGCGGTCGCGGTGGCGCTCCTCTCCCAGCGCGGCCTGCCGCACGAGCCCTTCCTCCCCCTCTGCGTCGTGCTGCTCGAGATCCCCGGGATCCTCGTCGGGATCTCGCTCGCCCGGGGCAACGGCCTGTCCTGGTCCGTCCTCCACGAGACCGCGACCGGCAAGAGCCTCGTGGCGCTCCTCGGCGGCCTCGCGGTCGGTGCGGCGGCCGGTCACGAGGGGCTGGCGTCGGTCACCCCGCTCTTCGTCGACGGCTTCCGCCCCGCGCTCTCGCTGTTCCTCCTGGAGATGGGGATCGTGTGCGCCGCGCGCCTGACGACGCTCCGCAAGAACGGCGTGCGCCTCGCGCTGTTCGGCGTGGCCATGCCCATCGTGAACGCGGGCTTCGGCCTCGCGGCCGGGGTCCTCCTCGGCCTGTCGGTGGGCGGGACCGCGCTCCTCGCCACGCTCGCCGCGAGCGCGTCGTACATCGCGGCGCCGGCCGCCGTGGGGCAGGCGTTGCCGCAGGTCAACCCCGCGCTCGCCCTGGGCCCGGCCCTCGGCGTCACGTTCCCGTTCAACGTGCTCGTCGGCGTCCCGCTCTACGTGACCCTGGCCGACCTCGTGCACCGGATCTGACGCGTCGTCTTTCTCGAAGCGTCGCTTCCGAACTAGCTCATCGACAGCCGTGGGTGATCGACGCACGGTGGTCCCATGGATCTCGACCTCGACCTGTTCGAACGCCGACGCTCGCGCGACCGGGGCCGCCGCGACGGGCGGAGCTGGCGCCGCGACCATCGCCACCTCTTCTCCTGGCTCTTGCTCGGCGGCGGGGTGCTGCTCCTCGGCATCGCCGTCCTCGCGCTCGCGTCCTCCTTCGGCCTCTTTGGCCACCTCTCCGACGCCTACTTCGCCATCTCGCGCGCCGTCCTCCCGTCCGCCTGGCACGACGAATGGCTCGCGCTCCCCGACCTGGCCCACGTCGCGCTCGTCCTGGGCGCCCTCTTCGTCGCCGCCGGGCTGGCCGGCGAGGTCTTCGATTGACGCCTGCCACCACCTCACAGGAGATCCCATGAAGCTCCACGTTCGGTTCCGCAACGTCCACGCCACGCCCGAGCTGCGCCAGCTCGTCGCGCGCCGTATCCACTTCGCGTTCTCGCGGCTCGGGCACGCGATCCGCCGGGTCTACGTGACCCTGGTCGACGTCAACGGCCCGCGCGGCGGCGTCGACAAGGAGGTCCGCGTCCGCGTGCACGGGCCTCGCGTCGGCTCGATCGTCGTCGAGGCGGCGGCCGCCGACCCGGTCGCCGCGCTCGACGACGCGGTCGCGCGCGCCGCGCGCACGACCGCCCGCGCGCTCGAGCGCCGTCGCCTCCTCGGGGAGGGCGCCTGACCATGGAGCTGGTGTACGCGGGCTTCGTCGTCTTCATCCTCGCGCTCCTGGCCCTCGACCTCGGGGTCTTCCACCGCAAGGTCCACGTGGTCTCGACGCGGGAGGCGCTCACCTGGTCGGCGATCTGGATCTCGCTCGGCCTCGCCTTCGTCGGCTTCGTCTACCTGGGCTACGAGCACCACTGGCTCGGGATGGGCACCACGCCGGACGCGATGGCCACGCCCGTGATCGCACCCGACGGCTCGATCATCTACAACGACGGCGGCTCGGCCGCGATCAAGTACCTCACCGGGTTCGTCGTCGAGAAGTCGCTCGCCGTCGACAACATCTTCGTGATCGCGATGATCTTCGGCTTCCTCGCGGTGCCCCCCATCTATCAGCACCGCGTGCTCTTCTGGGGCATCATCGGCGCCCTGGTCATGCGCGGCGCCATGATCGCGGTCGGGGCGGCGCTCATCACGCGCTTCGGCTGGATCCTCTACGTCTTCGGCGGGTTCCTCATCATCACCGGCGTCAAGATGCTGCTGCTCCGCGAGCAGCCGGTCGACTTCGAACGCAACGTCTTCGTGCGGCTCGTCCGCCGGCTGATCCCGATCACCCAGCGCTACCACGGCAAGCGCTTCTTCGTCCGCGCCGGTACGCCGGCCAGCCACGCCCCGGCGGTGAGCGACGGACCGTCGGAGGTCGACCGCATCGTCGACGTCGCGCGCGCGGGCGCGCTGCTGGCGACCCCGCTCTTCCTGGCCCTGCTCCTCATCGAGGTCACCGATCTGATCTTCGCGGTCGACTCGATCCCCGCGATCTTCGCGATCACCACCGACCCCTTCCTCGTCTTCACCAGCAACATCTTCGCCATCCTCGGCCTGCGCAGCCTCTACTTCGCGCTCGCCGGCATGATCGACACCTTCAAGTACCTGAAGGTGTCGCTCTCGCTGGTCCTCGTCGTCATCGGCGTCAAGATGTTGACCCACGGCTGGTTGAAGGCCTGGCTCGGCGCCAGCTTCAACTTCTACGTGCTCGCCGTGGTCGCCGGCATCATCGCCGCCGGCGTCGTGGCCTCGCTGATCGCGCGCCGGCGCGAGCGTCGTCCGCTGCCGATCGCGTGACCTCGGCGCGAACGTGTCGATGCCGCCGACAACGTTCGTCGGGATAACGACATCGACAGCGGCGATCGCCGACCCATCCTGGGGCATGCGCCGATCACCGACGACCGGCGCCAGGAGAACCGCCCATGTCCGAGCTCATCGCGATCGTCTATCCCGACCAGCACCGCGCGAAGGTCGTGCTCGAGGTCGTGCAGCGCCTCGAGTACGCCCACCTCGTCGACCTGGAGGATGCCTGCGTGGTCACGAAGGACGCCGAGGGGAAGGTGCGCCTGCACCAGAGCGTGAACATGGTCGCGCGGGGCGCGCTCGGCGGCATGTTCTGGGGCACGTTGATCGGGTTGCTCGTGCTCAACCCGCTCGTCGGGATCGCGACCGGCGCGGTCGCCGGCGCCGCGACGGGCGCGATCGTCGACCACGGCATCTCCGATCGCTTCATGCGCGAGCTCGCGGAGAGCATGGCGCGCGAGCGCTCGGCGATCTTCCTGCTCGTGCGCCGCGCGCCGGTCGACAAGGTCACGCGCGAGCTCTCGGCGTACGGCGGGCGCGTCCTCCACACGTCGTTGTCCGGCGAGCACGAGGAGCACCTGCGGGTCTCGCTGTCGGGCGCCCAGATGGCGTCGCCCAGGCTTCCGCTCGCGGCCGCCGCGGTGTCGCTCCCATCCTCGCCGCGCGCCTGAAGGGCCGCGCCGCCGCGGGTCAGCGCGCGGCGAACACGTCGTCGCGCGCCGCGTTGCGGATGGCGAGCACGGCCGGGTGGACCAGCCGGCGCTCGAGCGAGATCGCGTAGTAGCGCTCCTTGATCGACTCGACGCGGCCGACGACGGAGAGGCCGTAGCGCGCGCACACGACGTCGGCGACCACCGACGGCACGAACACCCCGCCCATGCCGTCGGCGGCGAACACCTTGAGGAGCGCGCTGTCCTCGGCCTGCGCGACGATCCGCGGGCGCACGCCGATGGTCGTGAACCACGCGTCGAGGTGGCGACGCAAGAGCGAGCCCTCCAGCGGCAAGAGCAACGGCGCCCCCTCGAGCGAGGACGGGAACTCGCGCCCGAGCTCGCGCGCGAGCTTGGCCGGCCCCACGAGCGTCACGTCGGAGGAACCGAGCACGTGGTTGTACGCCTTGACCGCGCTGTCGGCGGGGACCGGCATGTCGGCGATCACGAGGTCGAGCTCGTGCCGCGCCAGGTCGCCGAGGAGCCGGTCGAGCCGGTCCTCTCGACACTCGAGCTGCACGGCGCTGGACGGTTCGAGCGCCGGGCCGAGCAAGGTCCGCACCAGCAGCTTGGGGACCACGTCCGAGATCCCGACGACGAGCCGCTCGGGGCGGTGCACGCCGCGCCCGCGCAGCACGTCCATCATCTCCTTGCCCAGCCCGAAGATCTCGTCCGCGTACCGGAACGCGACGCGTCCCAGCTCGGTCAGCTCGAGCCGCCGTCCGCGCTTCTCGAAGAGGTCGACCCCGAGCGACTCCTCGAGCTTGCGGATCTGTCCGCTCAAGGTCGGGTGCGATAGCCGCAGGAGCTTGCCGGCGGGCGCGAGCCCGCCTTCACGCGCGACGACCCAGAAGTAGAGGAGGTGATGGTAGTTGAGCCATTCCATCGGCCCGCGAACCGTAGCTCATCGCCACTCGCAGACGTAGGCGCGCGCCCGCGTGCACGCGATGTCGTTCCAGCGCCCCTCGTGGCGCGCGGGCTCGAACCGCACCAGCAAGACGGCGCAGTCCTCGCCGTCGTCGTCGCCACGACCGCCATCGTTGGGCTCGCCGTCCTTCCACGCCGTGAACGACACCGGCTCGAAGGCCAGGGTGCGCCAGACGCCTTCCTCGTGCCAGTCCTGGATGCCGAGCCAGATCTGCCCGCCGTCCGGCCGCGACGCCATGAAGTGCTGGAGCGCCTTGTTCTCCTCGTCGTCGTCGATCACGGCCACCGCCGCGCGCAGCGCGTCGTCGGCGCAGTCGGCCGCCGCCGCGCCGAAGTCGGCGCGCTCGACGCTCGCGCGGTAGTACGAGGTCGTCCCGGGCAGCCGCTCGTAGCCGGCGGGGACGGCGTCGGCCGCGTCGTCGTTCGCGGGCGCGGCGTCGGGCGACGCCTCGGCGTCCGCCTCCGATGGCTCGCCCGCCGGCCGGAACTCGCACGCGCCGACCGCGGCGAGGCACACCCCCAGCACTGCCGTGCGCGGGTTCACGGGCAGCTCGCCGGGGCCGCGGCCGCGGCCACGATCTCGAGCGGCAGGAGGGGGGGCACGCGCAGGGTCATGGGAGGTCTCCGGGTTTCTCTGTGGCCCGCGTGTAGTCCGGTCGCGGTTCCGTTGCAAGTGGAAAGTTCTACTCTCTGTTGTCGCGTCGCCCGTGATAGCGTCGCGCGCGATGCGCATCGGACCTGCGGCTTCCCTGCTCGTCGTCGTCGGGTGGAGCGGCAGCGTCGCGTGCGGCGGTGGTGGTGGCGGCGCGGGCGTCGACGCCGGACCCACGCCGCTGTCGACCGACCACTGCACGTACGCGCCACTGCCGGCGACCGCGCGCGCCGGCGGCGTCGTCACCGAGGGCGCGCTCCAGGCCGGCGTCGCCGAGGCGCCGCTGCCGCTGCCGCTGTCGTCGGCGCTCGGCGGCAACACGTCGCGCTGCATCGGCCTCGACGACCAGGGCCGCGTCGACGGGCGGAGCACGCGCTTCTCCGACGGCTTCAACGCGTCGGTCGGCATCGAGACCATCCCGCACATGAAGGCGCTGGCGCTCACCGCCGGCGACGAGACGGTCGTGCTCCTCCAGAGCGACACGATCTTCGGCAACGACGCGATCACCTTCGCCGTCGAGGCGCGCCTCGGCCCGGCGTTCGCCGGCAAGGTCGTCTGGGCCTCGACCCACACGCACACGGCGCCCGAGCAGTACACGTCGGATCTCAAGCTCCAGGTCGGCGGCGGCGAGCTGCGCCAGCGCAACTTCGACGCCATGGTCGACGGCCTCGTCGCCGTCGCGCAGCAGGCGCTCGCCGCGCGCGCGCCCGCGAAGCTCGGGCTCGCGTCGACGACCACGTTCGATCCGACCGACGCGGTGAGCTACGACCGCCGCGAGGAGAACGACGATCTGTTCGGGGGCCAGCCCAGGAAGGACACCTTCCTCGGCATGATCCGCGTCGACACCGCCGCCGGCGAGCCGCTCGCGATCCTGCCCGTGCTCGGCAACCACGCCGCGATCCTGTCCGACTCGGTCGGGCTGTTCTCGACCGACATCGCCGGCATGTACGAGACGCTCATCGAGGAGCAGTTCGATCGGCCGGTGATGGCGATGTTCCTCCAGGGCGCCGGCGGCGACGTCTTGCCCTCGAGCGACCGTCACCTCGCCATCCCCGACGGCCGGCCCGACAACGACTTCGCGCGCTCGGAGGAGAACGCCCGCCGCGCGCTCCCCGCGTTCATGGCGCTGTGGGACGAGGCGGGCGCGGCGATGCGGACCTCGCTCGCGATGGAGATGGTGACGCGCTCGGTGGCGCTCGGCCCCGACTGGAACGACCTCCGCGTGCGCGACGGCGCGCTCACCTACGCGCCCTTCGTCGCCGACCGCCTGCCGGACCGGGAGATCTTCGCGCCCGACGGCACGGTGCGCTCGCCGATCGACGAGTTCAACGCGCCCGCCGGCGCCGGCCTGTGCGGCGATCCGACCGACGACACCTTCCTCAACATGCGCATGCCCGGCGTCGACGGGCTCGCGCCCTATCACTCGTGCGCGATGCTGCCCGGCATCCTGCCCGTGCTCTCGGCGTTCATCCGCGCCGAGTTCGAGCCGGCGCCGCTGTGCGCGTCGACGCGCACGACGGTCTCGGCGCTCCGCCTGGGCGACTGGCTCGTCGCCTTCGCGCCCGGCGAGCCGCTCGTGCTCTGGGCGGAGACCTTGCGCGCGCGCTCGCCGGCGCCGCCGGCGCAAACGATCGTCGTCGGCTACGCCCAGGGCCACGTCGGCTACCTGCTCACGGCGGAGGACTGGCTGCGCGGCGGCTTCGAGCCGACCATCAACCTGTGGGGGCCGCTCGAGGGCGAGGTGATCCTCGAGCGCCTCACCGAGCTCATGGCGATCGCCTGGACCGACGCGCGCGAGGACGCGGCCGCCGGCAGCGCGGACCGCGTGGTGCCGGCGCGCAAGGACGACGCCGAGGTCCCGCCGCCCGACGCCGCGCCGCTCGCCGGCACCGTGCCGGCGCAGGTGCCCGACGAGCTCTACGTGCTCGGCGACGCCGCCGTGGCCTCCGCGCAGCCGCCCGCCGTCGTCCCGCGCGTCACCGGCGTCGCGCACTTCGTCTGGATCGGGGCGGACCCGCTCGCGTCGACGCCGCGCATCCGCCTCGAGCGCGAGACCACGCCCGGGCAGTTCACGCCGGTCACGCGGCGCAGCGGGCGCGTCGTCGAGGATCTCGATCTCGTGCTGACGTGGACGCCGCAGCCGCTGGTCCAGGTCGCAGGGCAGCCGCGCACGCACTACTGGGCGATCACGTGGCAGGCGGTGGCGCCGACGGGCGCGCCGGGACTGCCGGCGCTCGCCGATCGACCGGGCTTGCCCCTCGGGCGCTATCGCTTCCACGTCGACGGCGGCACGTATCAGCTCGCCAGCGACGCGTTCGAGGTCATCGCCGGGCCGATGAGCGTCACCGCCGCGGTCGCCGGCGCCGACGTCGTCGTCACCGCCGCCTACGAGGCCACCGAGGGCTTCCGCATGCTCGCGCTCGAGGGGCTCTCGAATCGCCGCCTGCCGCTGGCGTCGGCTCCCGTCACCGTGACGCTCGCCTACGCCTCGGGCGCGAGCGTCACGCTCGACGCGACCACCGACACCGACGGGCGCGCGCGCGTGACGCCGGCGTCGGTCAGCGGGCTGTCGAGCGTGACCGTGCGCGATCGGTTCGGCAACGGCGCGACGGTGTCGGTGCCGTGATCACGGCCGGCGCCACGTGACCAGCTGCCCCATCGGCCCGACGATCTCGACCTCGCACGTCGGCCCCACCGAGTTGGTCTCCTCGTAGTGGTCGCCGGCCGCCTCCTCGAGGTAGGGCGCGCTCGCCGACAGCTCGAAGTTCCAGCGCGGGAGGATGTAGCCGACGGTGTCCTCGGCGAGCCCGAGCACCATCGGGTACTCGATGCCGGGCTGCTGATCCATCAGGTCGCGCAGGTAAGGCCCTGGCGGCGCCGTCGTGAGATCGGGCGGGTTGGGGTTGTCGGCGGCGACGATCGGCACGCCGAAGCTCCACGTGCCGTCGTAGCCGCCGACGAAGAGCTCGGGGTGGAGCTCGCCGGGCGCGGTGACGATCGCGATCGGGCCGAGCTCGAGGTAGCTCACGCGCGACCGGATGTACGGCATGTTGTCGTCGCCGATCGGCCGCTCGGGATCGAGCCCGACGAAGTCGCGGTCGAAGACGCCGGCGAGCGCGCCCACGTGATAGAAGATGTTCTCGACGCGCAGGAGCAGGTCGCCGGTGCGGAACGCGAGGCGCGGATCGGGCACGAGGTAGACGTCGGCGGGCCGCCCGAGCGCCTCGAGCGCGAGGCGCCCGACGTTCACGCCGGCGGCCTCGGCCTTGGCGAACCCGGCGTCGGCGATCTCGCTGCCGTCGGCGGCGATGGGCCGCGTGCCCCATGGCCCGATCTGGCCGCCCAGCACGCCCTGCAGGTAGACGGCGACCCCGCCGAGGCCGGGCGCGGCGCCGCCCGCGGCCGTCGCCGGCGCGCCGTTCTCGATCGTCTCGCGGATGTAGTGGACGATGTCGGACGAGAGCAGGTTGTTGTCGAAGCCGACGTACTCGGGGTGCGATGACCAGTGGACCAGCGAGCCGACGGTGCGGCCCGGCTCGGCCGTCGACATCAAGTGGACGATCGTGAGCGTCGGATCGAGCACGACGGGGTCGCGGATGTCGGAGACGTACGGCCGCGCGAGCCCGGTGCCGTCGAGCGTCGGGGTGGTGGCGACGCGGACGAGCACGGGCTCGAGCCCGGCCACCGCCTCGCGCAGGGCGTCGACGGTGCGGGTGCGGACGCGCTCCAGGTAGGCCGGGTCGACGCCGCTCTGGAGCGAGGTCGGTCCCCACAGGCCCATCGTGTCCGGGCTCTGGTGGCTGTGCGTCGACGCGAAGATCACGTGATCGAGCCCGAGCTCGGGGCCGAGGAGCGCGCGGGTCTTCTCCATCTCGTCGATGAACCAGCCGATCAGATCGTAGACGACCACGCCGACGCGCACGTCGCCCTGCTCGAGCACGATCACCCGCGCCCACAGCGGGTCGTGTACCCCGGTCGCCGGCCGCGCGTTCTGCGCGCCCGCGACCCACACCGGATCGAAGACGCCGTTGCCGTTGCGGTCCTCGAACGGCTCGTCCTCGTCGTAGACGTGGTCGCCGTCCTCGTCCTGCCAGCCGCCGTCCTTGGCCGCGAGGTCCGGGGTGATGTCGACGCGTGCGACCCCGGCGCGGAGCACGCCGTCGCCCAGGCTCTCGCACCCGGGATCTCCGGGGCAGGCGAGGCGCGGGAACGGCGGCTGCGCGCCGCCGACGATGGCGTCGACACCGGCGTCGCCGGCGGTGCTGGCGTCGTCGCCGCCACAGGCGGGTACGCAGAGACAGAGGAGCGCGATGGTCGCCGGAGTCAGAGCAATGCGCGGCACGGGTCCTCCAGGAGAACCCCCGACTCGGGCCGAGCCTACACCGGTGGCGGGGCCTTCCGAAGCCCGAATAATAGTTAGTTCATCGAACTAAATGTGTTGACGAAGAGCGTCTGATGCGCTTTTCATCCGCCGCATGCGCTCCCCGCCTCGGCCAGCCCCCCTCCTCGGCCTCGCGCCGCTCCTCCTCCTGCTCCTCTCGACCTCCTGCTCGGGAGGCTCGGAGCCAGCGCCGGACAACCCTGACGCCGGCACGGTCGACGCGGCCGCCAGCGTCGACGCCGGCCCAGTCGACGTGACCACCGCCACCGCGCGCGCGGCCGACGCCGTGTGCGCCGCGCTCTACCGCTGCTGCGACGACGATCTCGTCGACTACTTCGCGCCGTACGCCGCCGACGACCGGCTCGCCGCGTTCCGCGATCGCCTGCCGCCGGCGGCGGTCCTCGACGAGGGCGGTTGCCGCGTCGTGCTGCGGGAGATGCTCGACCAGCTCTACCTGGGCGCGTGGGTGAGCGCGATCGTCGCCGGCGAGGTCGCCTTCGATGCTGATGGCTTCGCGAGCTGCGTGGCGGCGCTCGATCAGGCGAGCTGCGGGGTGCCGGCGCGCGCAGCGCTCTGGGACTCGACCTGCTTCGGGCTGGCGCCGCCGGCGGGCGGCGAGGAGCAGCGCGCGTTCGTTCGCCGCACGCGCGGCGCCGGCGTCTCGTGCGCGCCGGTCCGCGACGGCCTCGGCGGCGTCTTCTACGGCACGTGTGATCCCACGGTCGCGTTCTGCTGCTACCAGGACCCGGCGCGCCCGGGCTGTCAGTTCCCGTTCGAGGCCGGCGGGGCCGTGCGCCCCGGTGTCTGCCAGCCCGTGGCCGCGGTCGGCGCGGCGTGCTCGGCCTCGGCGCCGCTCGCCCTGTGCGCGACCGGCGTGAGCTGCGACGCGGAGGACAGCACCTGCATCGATCCGCCCGACGGTCCGCTCGCGCTCGGCGCCACCTGCGTGGACAGCAGCTACAACCTGCTCGGTTCGTGCACCGACGGCTGGTGCGACGTCCTCGGCAGCCGGCGGTGCGAGCCGCGGCGCCTCGACGGCGCCGAGTGCACCGGCGCGGACGAGTGTGTGTCGGGCGCCTGCCGCACGACGTGCCAGCCGAACACCTTGTGCACCGGATCCGGCGCGCCCGTGGACGCCGGCGTCGACGCGCCGACTGACGCGTCGGTCGACGCCGGTGTCGACGCCGTGCCGCCCGACGCCCCCGCACCCGACGCCCCGGCCGCGGATGCGGAGCGCTGCGCCACCGCGGCCGAGCTCCGCGCGGCGTCGTCGCCGTCACCGCTGACCGGCTACACCCACCGCGTCGCGGCGAGCTTTGGCGCGACCAACGACTACAACCCCTACCGGACGGCCGCGCCGGCGCTGCCGCCGAGCTGCTCGGTCGTCTACGACGCGCGCGGTCGCGATCGTGTCTACGCGATCACGCTCCAGGCCGGCGAACGCCTCGCGATGCGCGTCGAGCTGAACGACGGACGGCAAGCCGGCGTCTACCTGCTCGACACGTGCCCCGAGGGCAGCTGGCCCGACCTCGACGGCAGCGGCGCGTGCGGCAACAACGAGTACGGCGTCGGCTTCTGCGGGCCCATCGGCTGCGATCCGGCGACGCTGGTGGTCACGTACCCCGCGACGATGGGCGGTAGCCCGTCACCGCCGGCCACGTTCTGGCTCGTCGTCGATCAGGTCGGCGGCGACGACTCGACCGGGTTCGTCCTCGACTGGCGGATCACTCCGAGCTGAGCTTCGCGCGCGCCACGTCCGTCCGTTCGGCTTCGTGGAGCTCCCAGAGGACGTCGAGGCACGAGAGCAGATACTGGTGAAAGGCCACGCGCGCCTTCCGGTCGAGGCGGTCGAGCAACCGGCGGTTCGCCGCCTGGCGCGCCGGCTCGATCGTGGCGATTCGCGCCGCCCCCGCGGGCGTCACCGCCAGCCGATGGCGGCGCGCGTCCGTCGGATCCGGCGTCATCGTCACGAGCCCGCGCTCCTTGAGCGAGCTCACGACCGCGCTCACCGTCGCCCGGGTCACGCCCCGCGCGCGCGCGATGTCCGAGGCCAGCGGGGGCGTGGCGACGGCCGGGCCGGTGCTCGGGAAGTTGGGATCGCCGGCGAGCTGCAGCAGCACGAGCCACTCCTGCGTCGTGAGCTCGGCGACGGCGGCCAGGCGGTCGCCGCGGCGCACGAGCAGGTTCGCCAGGTCGAAGAGCGCCAGCACGATCGATTCCTCGATCGCCGCTGGTGGACCGGAGCGAGCCGGGCGAGGGTTTCGCCGCGAGGGCGTGCGAGACCTTGGCAACGCCTTCATCATCGAGGAGAACCACCGTGACGTCGAGCCGTGTCCGCATCAACTGCATCCTGTCGCTCGCGACGGGCCTCGTCTCGTGTCGGGCATCGGCGCCGTCGCCGGCGGCGCCCCCACCGCCGGTGCTCGCGTCGTCGAGGCGGCCGGCGACCGTCGAGGAGCTGGTGCGCGTGCGCTGCCGCCTCGACGGCGAGCAGGTGATCACGACCTGGTCGGGCGTGGTCCATGGCGTCGTCCCCGATCAGCCGATCCGGCCGCTCTTCGACGTCGTCGGCATGAACGTGGCGCGGTGCCTCGAGGTCGACGGCGCGTGGCACCTCACGTCGCGCGAGCTCATGTACTACCTCGAGCCCGGCACCGACCACCCGCTCGCCCGATGGACCAACCCGTGGACCGAGGCGCAGGTCCCGGTCGTCCACGTGGCCAACCGCCTGGTGCAGTCGCGGCTCGGCGCGGGCGTGCCGCTCGAGGTCGCGGGTGGTCGCGCGATCCTCGTGCTCGACGTGCCCCTCCACTATCCCAACCCGCTCGCGCGCGACGAGCGCACGCGACCGTACAGTCCGGCGGCGATGTACCAGGCGATCGAGATGTTCATGCTCGCCGCGCCCGCGGGCTCGCTCGCCGCCGTCGGTGAGCCGACGGTCACCGAGCTGACCCTGAGCTGGCACCGGGAGGGTCCGTGGCTGCCGTGGATGAACATGGGCGATCGTCCCGGCCACCTGCTCTATCGCGCGCACGGCCGACGTGTCGATCGAGAGGAGGAGCTGGCGCCGTTCCTCCGCGAGGAGCTCGCCGTCCGCTTGCCGCTCTACCGCGAGGCACCGCGCTGCGTGGTGAAGGGGCAGCCGAACGAGACGTCGTGGACGTACTTCGCGCGCGTCCTCGACGCCTACGTCGCCGGCGAGACGTTCCCTCTGCCGGCGCCGCTCGACCCCACCGAGTGCCCCTGATCCCGACAGGCGTCGCGCAGCGTCGCCGCCGTCGGACGCTCGAGCGGATCGAGCGCGAGGCACCGCAGGAGCAGCTCGCGGAGCGGATCGGGCAGCGGGGCGTCGATGGTCGGCGGCGGCGGACGCTCCTTGCTCCGCAGGAGCGTCACGAGCGGGACGC
Source organism: Myxococcales bacterium UBA2376 (assembly GCA_002344285.1). GTDB lineage: Bacteria > Myxococcota_A > Polyangia > Haliangiales > Haliangiaceae > UBA2376. Next base: position 90,611 of record DDTA01000110.1, on the reverse strand, counting down.
TCCACGGGTAGTCTCCGGTGAGGAGCTTCACCGCGAGCACCCCGAACGAGAAGATGTCGGCGGCGGCGGTGAGCGGCGCCGCGAGTCGTCCTTCGGGCGCGATGTAGCGCAGCGTCCCCACCATCACGCCGTCGGCGGTGAGCGGGTCGCCGCCGCCCGGCAACGGCGTCCCGCGACCGAGCGGGACGACGCGGGTGATGCCGTTCCCGACGTCCGGAGGCGTGGGCGGCAGCGCGACGCCTGGGTCGCCCGCGTCGCGGGCGATGCCGAAGTCGAGGATCTTGGTGAGGTCGTCGCCGGTCGTCGTGCGGCCGACGACGACGTTGCCGGGCTTGATGTCGCGGTGGACGATCCCGTGGGCGTGGATCGCCGTCAGCCCGTCGGCGACCGCCGTCAGGACGGGGAGGGCGCGCTCCACGCTCCAGGGCGCGGTCTCCGCGGCGAGGTTGGCGCCCTCGACCAGCTCGGTCACGAGGTACGGCTGGCCGTCGTGCATGCCGACGTCGAGAATGCGGATCACGTTGGGGTGGTGCACCTCGGCGAGGAGGCGCGCCTCGCGGACGAAGCGTCCGTGGTGGACCGCGTCCCTGGGCTGGTTCATGAGCTTGAGCGCGACGCGACGCCCGTCGCTCAGGCGGCGCGCGTGGTGGACGGTGCCCATGCCGCCGACGCCGAGCGGCGCCCCGATCTCGTACTGACCCGCGATCACGCGTGGGGACGGCTCGACGCGCGCGGGCACCTGGGCGCTCAGCTGCTCGGCCTTCCGGATGAGCTGGGCGCGGAGGTCGTCGACCAGCACCTGGATCTCGCGATGCCGGCGCTCGAGCTCGGCGACGTGCTCGGCCAGGGACACGCGCAGCTGTTCGAGCACGGCGCCGAAGTCGTCGGCGGAGCGCGCGTCCACGGTGAGCGGCGCCGACAGGTCGCCGTTCGCCCACTGGGTGGCGGCGGCCTGGAGCGACGACGTGCGGGCGCGCAGCGCGGCCTCCATGGCCTCGGAGCGGAGGCGCAGGCGGTGGCTGATCGCGGTCGCGGCGAGCAGGCCGGCGGCGAGCGCCAGCACGGTGAGCGCGACCAGGTTCAGGCTGTCCCACCGGTTGCCGAGCTCGAGCGAGACGCGGCGGTTGGCGGCGCGCAGCGCGACGGTGATGCCGTCGAGGGCGGCGTCGACGCCGGCGCGTGCGTCGACGTCGTCGGGTGAGGCGGCGAGACGCTGGACGGCCGCGACCAGGCGCTCGGCGTGTGGCGCCGCGGCGGGCGCCCTCCGGCTCGCGTTCGCCGCCAGGGCCTCGGCGGCGGCGACCCGATCCGCCGGCGTGACGGCCGCGGCCAGCGCCATCGTTCGCACCGCGCGCGTCTCCTCGAGCGCGCCGACGTTCGCGGCCACCTCGTCGCGCAGCGCCGACGCCGAGCGGATGACCCAGACGCACCAGATCGCCGCCGCGGTCAGGACGATCGCGATCGTTGCCGCCACGACGACCCCGCGACGCATGGGCGACGAGTATAGCGGCGCGGCGCTCGCAGGAATCCGATATCGTGCGGTCGCATCGTCAAGGAAAGCCGAATGCTCACCACGCTCCGCCGGAACCTGTGGAACTGGCTCCCGACCTTCGCCGAGGTCGCCGAGACCGGCTCCGTCGTCGCCGCGGCGCGCCGCCTCTCGCTCACGCCGGCCGCCGTCTCGCGCACGCTGCGCCTCCTCGAGGACGCGCTGGGCACGCCGGTCTTCAACCGCGTCGGCCGCGGCCTCGTGCTCAACGCCGCGGGCGCCGCGCTGCGCGACGCCGTGCGCGCTGCCACCCGCGACATCGACGCCGGGCTCTCCGAGAGCCTGGGCGACCCCTTCCAGGGGCCGCTGCGCGTCTCCTCCCTCGGCGTCCTCACCGATCACTTCGTCGTGCCCGCGCTCATCCACCTCAAGGGCGAGCACCCGGCGCTCCTGCCCGAGCACGCCGTGCTCGGCCCCGCCGAGGCCGCGACGCTCCTCGTCCGCGGTCTCCTCGACGTCGCGTTCTGGTACGAGGACGTGACCACCGAGGAGATCGTCGTCGAGCGCCTCGGCCAGATCGGCGCCTCGATCTACTGCGGCCGCGGCCACCCGCTCTTCGCCGCGAAGAAGCCGTCGCTCGCCGACGTCCTCGCCCACCCCTTCTCGGTGCCGCGCATCGGCGACACCGGTCGCGTGCAGGACGGGTGGCCCTCCGACGTGCCGCGCAAGATCGGCATGCGCATCACGATGCTGCGCTCGAACCTGCAGGTCTCGCTCGCCGGCCGCCTCGTCACCGTCCTCCCCGACGTCACCGCCGCGCCGCACGAGGCCGCCGGCGAGCTCCGCCGCCTGCCCGTCCTCGAGCTCGCGCCCATCGAGATCTTCGCGGCCCGCCACGCCGCCGCGCTCGGCCGCCGCCCGGGCCAGCTCGCGATCGACGCCGTCGTCACGCTCCTCGCGGCGCGCCCGCCGTCGTTGCCGGCCAATGCCAGACGTTCGTCTCGACGCCGCTAGCGTATGAACTATCGTGAGGGTCATGTCGACGAAGGCTCCGCTGGTGATCGGCTTGCTCCTCGGTGCGTGCTCGGGCGGAGGTGACGACGCCACCGATGCCGCCGCGATCGACGCGCTGGCGATCGACGCCCCCGTCGACGCGATCCCCGACGCGCTCGTCATGAACCCGGGGCTGGTCACGCCGACCGCCGTGACCAAGGCGAACGTGAGGAGCGGCGGCGTCTGGTCCGAGGTCGGCGACGCCGACTGGAGCTGCCTCGGCACCCCCTCGACCGATCAGCCGTCGACCGGGACCATCGCGCTCGGGGGTCGCGTCGTCGACTCCCAGACCGGCAACGGCGTGGGCGACGCCACGATCACCGCGTGGAGCACGGATCCGAGCGCCAGCGTCGGCTCGACCACCACGAGCGGCGCCGCCGCGACCCGAGGCGAATACGCGATGACACTGGGCATGCTCCCGTCGGGGACGCGGCGCTACGGGTTCACGCTCGCCGCCGACGGCTACGTCAGGTCGCACGTCCTCGGCAAGTACTACCCGCCGGGGAACGCCGCCTCCGACGACCTCCACGTCGTCTCGGAGGCGACCGCGACGGCCTTGCCGGCGTTCGTCGGTGTCGAGCGCGACGTGACGAAGGCCATGTACATCGGGATGATGCTCGACTGCCAGGGCCGCCACGTGTCGAACGCGGTCGCCGGTCTCAGCCTCGTGCCCACGACGCTCGTCGACGCCGGCGGCAAGACCTTCTACTTCTCGGCCGGCTCCACGAGCCTCCCGGTGCGCCACAACATCGAGCCGGTCATGAACGTCGACGGTCTCTTCACCGTGCTCGACGCGTCGCCGGGCGCCGGGCCCCACGTGCAGGTCTGGGGCTTCCGCACGCAGGCCGACCTCATCGCCGGCACCCTCACGCTCCTCGCCGAGATCGCGGCACCGGCCCAGCCCAACGACGCGATCACGGTGACGCTCCACCCGCGCCGCAGCTGAGCGGGTCCTTCGACTCGGGCCTCCGGCCCTCGCTCAGGATGAACGGGCGGGGGCGCCGGTTACTTCAGGCGGGTCTTGAGGTCGACGACGTCGGCGTGGCCGGGCTCGGTCTTCGCCGCCAGCGCGAGCGCGGCCTTGGCCTTGGCCTTGTCGTTCATCGCGAGGTACGCGCGCGTCCGCCCGATGTGCGCCATCGCCGGGCGCCGGATCGGCGGGTTCACCAGCAGCGCGCTGTCGAACGTGAACAGCGCCTGCTTCGGATCGCCGGTCTCGAGGTACGCCTTGCCCAGGAGCAGCAGGAGCTCGGGGTCGGCCGGGAAGATGTAGAGCGCCATCTCGCCGTAGGTCCGCACCTTGTGCCACTTGCCGAGCTTGCCGTACTCGGTCGCCAGCTCCTTGAGCGGGGCGACCTGCATCTGCTCGAGCATGACGTAGTGCTCCATCTCGACGAGCGCCGCCTCCTTGCGCCCCGCCGCCTCGTAGAGCTCGGCCAGCTCCATGTACGGATAGCTCCGCTCGGGGTCGAGCTGCTTGGCCGCGCACAGCTGCTGCTCGACGTCGCCGGCGCGGCCCTCGTGCTTGGCCAGCTGCGCGAGCCGCGCCCGGATGTCGAAGCTGTCGTGGCCGTGCTTCACCAGCGACTCGAACTGCGCGCGCGCCTGGTCGTGCGCGCCCAGGCGCAGGTTGACCTCCGCCATGATGTACGTCGCGATCGGCTGCTTGGCGTCGAGCGCGAGCGCGGCCGTCGCCGCCGCCGCCGCCTTCTCGGCGTCACCCGCGTAGTAGTGCCCGAGCGCGAGCCGCGCCTTCGCCACGGCGTCGCGCGGCTTCGCGTCGGCGGCGATCTCGAGCTTGACCACGTCGCCGAGCCCGTCCGACGGCAGGCGGAAGGTCCCCTTGTACGGCGCCAGCCGCTTGTCGAGGTAGGCGCGGAAGTCGGCGTCGAACTGCGGCACCGTGCGCCCGGTGATCTTCTCGACCACCTCCGGCGTCTCCTTGCCCTGGCCGAACAGCTTCAGCCCGGTGACGATCTTCTCGAACCCGTAGGTCTGGACGATGTACTCGATCATCACCGACGACAGGTAGTACGCGACCATCACCTTCTGCGGGTCGGGCTGCACGAACTCGTAGTTGATCGTCGCCACCGACGGCAGCGTGCCCTCGAGCAGCGCGCCGTAGACGTCGGCGTCGTTCTCGCGCCGCCACGACGGGTCGGCGATGAGCGTCTCGTACTCGGCGAGCCCCTCGGTGTACCAGCGCGGCACCCGCTGGTTGGACAGCTGGATCGCGAACACGTGGGCCAGCTCGTGCCACAGCACCATGCCCCAGTTGATGTCGCCGTTCGACGGCGACATCGCCGTGATCACCTGCCCGAAGCACACGCCGAGTGCACCCAGGTTGGGCAGGCCGACGGTGCGCACGCTGTAGTGATCCGACTCCTGGTAGAGCTCGAGCACGACCGGCGTCTTCGGCGTGAAGCCGTAGCGCTTGACCATGTCGGCGAACGCGCGCTCGAGCACCGGCTCGAGGTAGCGCGCGAGCAGCTTCTGCTCGTCCTTGTGGTAACGGATCTTGAACGACTTCGACGACGCGAAGACGTACTCCTTGGGGATCACGTCGTCGAACAGGTTGAGCGTGTTGTAGGTGCGGACGTTGTAGCGGTCGCCCTCCCACGACTTCTTCAGCCACTCGAGGCCCGCCTTCTCCTCGCCCAGGCGCAGGTAGCCGAGGCCGGCGCCGCTCATCGCCTCGTAGTAGTCGGGCTTCATCTTCACCGCCGCCATCTCGAGCTCGATCGCCTCCTTGTAGCGGTGCTCGCGTACGGCCGAGCGCGAGACGATGCGGTAGAGTTCGGCGTACGCCGGGTTCACCGCGAACGCCTTCTTCTTGATCGCCTCGTACTCGGCGAGGTCGTCGCGCAGCCACGCGATCGTCGCGAGCATGGCGTAGGCCTGGGGGTGCTGCGGGTTGACCGCCTGGACCTCGGCCAGCGTCTTCTTGGCCGCGTCCCACTGGTTCTGATCGATCTCGATCGACGCGCGCACCAGCAGCGCCTCGGCGTGGCGCGGGTTCTGCGCCAGCGCCTTGTCGAGGTGCGTGCGCGCGGCGGCGAGGTCGTAGCGGCCCTCGAGCAGCACCGCCGCCATGCCCGCGTGCGCGTCGGGGTGGTTGGGGTTCACCTTGAAGACCTCGTCGAAGGTCTGCTCCGCCTGGTCGGACGAGTACTTCTGCAGGAACAGGTACGCCCACTTCACGCCCGCGCGGGTCATCTGCGGCGCCATGTTCTGGATCTCGCGGTAGGCGTCGTTGGCGAGCTCGAACTCGCCGAGCACGCGCGACGCCTCGGCGAGCTCGTAGAGCGCCGCCGGATCGTCGAGGTCGAGCTGCTTGGCGTCGTACTCGTCGATCGTGCGCTTCCACAGCGCGCGGGCCGCCGCCACCTGACCGGTATCGTCGAGCACCTGGGCCAGGAGCCGCCGCGCCGCGCGATGGGTCGGATCCCGCTGCACGATGGGCTCGACCTGCGCCTTCGCCTCGCCGAAGCGACCCAGGACGCGCAGCACCTCGGCGAGCGCGACGGCGCCGCTGGCGGCGAGCTTCGGATCCTTGTCCTTGGCCAGCGCCGCCGCGGTCGCCTCGGCGGCGGCGGTGTCGCCGATCGCGAGCTGGGCCTCGACCATGAGCAGGCGCGCGGCCCCGCGGTCCTTGCCGTTCACCCTGGCGAGCTCGGCGAGCGCGCCCTTGTAGTCGCCGCCGGTGAGCCGATCTCGCCCCGACGCGAGGTCGGCGAACGCGGGCGTCGCGGCGAGCGCGAACGCGGCGAACAAGAGCGCGACGGCGGCCGTCACGGCACCGCCTCTTCCACGTGCACGCATGTCACGAATCTGAGCGACGCCCCCCGCTTAGTCAACGCGCGCTCGACCGATCGCCCCGCGCGAAGGGAGGGCGCGTCGAAGGGTGCTATGATCCGTCAATGCCAGAGGGCAAAGCGCCGCCCCAGGAACCTGCGGATCAGGGCATCTACGCCGACTTCGACTCGTTCCTGAAGCAGGGGATCAAGGAGTACTACGACCGTGGCTGGACCACGCGTCGCGGCAACTTCATCGCGCTGCTCATCGCCAGCGGCCAGACGGCGTTCGCGCTGGCCAAGGACTCCGTCGTCGACGGCAGCGGCACCAAGCGGGTGGCGATCGGCGCCGCCGCGGTCCTGGCGCTGCGCATCGGTCTCCGCTACGCGGTCGGCGGCCCGCTCGGCATGGTGCTCACCGTCGCCGCCGCCGCGTCCATGGTCGCGTACTTCATCCGCAACCAGAAGGACATCCTCAAGAAGGTGCAGCGATACAAGCTGGTGATCGCCGACCTCGAGAAGAAGTACAGCGAGACCCAGAGCGGCTGGCGCGACGGCAAGTACGGCGTGCCCGATCGCAACCTCATGATCGACGGCCTGATGAAGCGCTTCATCGCCGAGGTCGACGAGGCGTGACCGCGTGACCGTGCTGCTCCGGGCCCTCCTCGTGGCCCTCGGCGTGGTGATCGCGACCGCCGCCCCCGCGCGCGCCGAGGACGATCTCGTCGGCCTCCTCGACGTGCGCGTCGAGGGCGTGTCCGACACCGCCGCCGAGGTCTTCACCAGGCAGATCGAGGAGTCGCTCGGCATCGCCGGCCTCAAGGTCGCGCCCCGCGCCCGGCTCCGCGAGTTCCTCGCCGGCACCGACTGGAACGCCGCCTGCCTCATCGGCACGTGCCTCAAGGAGCTCAAGACCCACGCCGGCGTCGGCCAGGTGATCGAGGCCGCCCTCGTCAGCATCGGCCCGAGCTACCACTACACGATCACGCTCCTCGACACCGAGACCGGCACGATCATCCGCCAGACCTCGCGCAAGTGCGACGTCTGCACCACCGACGAGGCGTTCGCCGACGCGGCGCTCGAGGTCGTCTCCCTGGTCACCAACCCGGACGGCGACGGGGCGCGGCCGGCCGTGGTCAGCCCCGATCCACCAACCTCCGAGAGCACGCTCAAGGGGCGGCGGGCCACCCGTCGCACCGGGGTCGCCCTCCTCGGGGCCGCCGTCCTGGCCGGCGCCGGGGGGGTGTACCTCCTGTCCCGTGACGAGGATCGCCTCGGGTCGGCGCTGGCCGGCGGCGCGGGGGCGTTCGCGGTGGCCGGCGCGACCTGTCTCGGCGTATCGTTCAGCTTCTGAAGGGAGCCATGTCCGGGGTCTGTCGTCTGTACCCGTCCGCCTCGCTCGGCGGCCTGCTCGGCTGCGCCGTGCTCGTCGCGGCGTGCAGCGGCGGCGAGCCCGTGACCGCGCTGTTCACGGTCCCGCGCGACGGCGTCACCCAGGAGTTCTACGAGCTCCCGTTCCCCAACGACCTGCGGCGCGACGGCGCCGGCATGGTCGACATGACCGGCTATCCGCGGCCCGTGGCGCTCGTGAACGCGTACATCGACGCGGTCGAGACGCTCGATGGTTTCGGCACCAACAACGCCATCTTCACGCGCTTCGCCGCGCCCATCGATACGGGCCGCCTGCCGGTCGACGCGCAGGAGTCGGTGCAGTCGTACGCGTCGGTCTACCTCGTCGACGTCGATCCGAGCTCGCCCGGCTACGGCCAGCGCTCGCCGCTGGTCTTCCGCTTCCAGGACTACGCCGGCTGGACGATCGGCGCCAACTGGCTCGGCGCGCTCCCCGCGCCCGGCTTCCCGCTGCGCCAGTCGACGACGTACGCGCTCGTCGTCACCCGTCGCCTCGACGCCACGCCCGCGCCCGACTTCGAGGCCATCCTCGCGCCCGACGGGCCCGGCGCGCCGACCGAGCCGGCGCTCGTGCGCGCGCGCGCGGTCTACGCGCCGCTCCTCGCCTGGCTCGACGAGCCCGGCGGCGACGAGCGCGCCGACGTCGCGTCGGCGGCGGTGTTCACGACGCAGACGGTGACGCCGATCATGGGCCTCCTGCGCGAGCGCGTGCGCTCGCTGCCGCGGCCGCTCGCGTACGACGTGCGCCCGCGCAACCCCGGCGAGAACCCGTACACCTGGTACGACGGCATGTTCGACGCGCCGAACTTCCAGACCGGCCCCTTGCCCTACAACAACCTCGGCGACGGCGACATCGTGCTCGGCGTCGACGGGCTCCCGGTCGTGCAGCGGATGGAGCCCTTGCGTGTCTCCTTCACGATCCCCGCCGGCCGCGAGATGCCGGCGGCCGGCTGGCCGGTCGCGATCTACGCCCACGGCACCGGCGGCAGCTTCCACTCGTTCGTCAACGACGGCACGGCGAAGGCGCTGGCCGAGGAGGGCCTCGCCGGCATCTCGATCGATCAGGTGCTCCATCCGCCGCGCTCGATGGGCAACCCCGAGACCGACTTCTTCAACTTCCAGAACCCGTACGCCGCGCGCAACAACCCGATCCAGGGCGCCGCCGACGACTTCTCCGTCGTCCGCCTGGTCGAGTCGTTCTCGATGCGCGAGGACGGCCGCGTGATCCGTTTCGATCCGTCGAAGATCTTCTTCTTCGGCCACTCGCAGGGCGGCCTCACCGGTCCGCCGTTCGTCGCCTACGAGCCGCTGGTCAAGGGCGCGGTGCTCTCCGGCGCGGGCGGCACGCTCTACAACGCGCTCCTCAACAAGACCGAGCCCGTCGACATCACCGCGCTGGTCTCGGGCGTCATCATCGACAGCCCGCTCGACCAGTGGAACCCCGTGCTCGCCATCCTCCAGATGTGGGTCGAGCGCTCCGACTCGGTGAACTACGGCCCGCTGCTCGTGCGCGATCCGCCGCCGGGTCTGCCGCCGCGCCCGATCTTCCAGACCATGGGCTTCGTCGATCACTACACGCCGCTGCCGACGATCGAGGCCTTCGCGGTCTCGATCGGTGGTCACCACGTGGGGCCCGCCATCGAGCCGATCGAGGGCCTCACCCTGCTCGGACGGTCCGAGCTCGCCGCACCGGTGACCGGCAACCTCGGCGGCACGACCGCCGTGGTCATCCAGTACGAGGCGACCGACTCCGACGGTCACTTCGTCGTGTTCGACGTCGCGCAGGCGCGCCGGCAGTCGACGCAGTTCCTGAGCACGCTCGCCTCCACCGGGACCGCCACGGTCCCACCCTGATCGGAGACCTCCGGCATGGCCCGCAAGCGACTGGGAGAGATCTTGATCGAGGCCGGTCTCATCGACGAGACCGGGCTGCGCTCCGCGCTCATCGAGCAGCGCCGGTACGGCGGCCCGCTCGGCCGCGTGCTGGTCGACATGAAGATGGTCGTCGAGGAGGACCTGGTCCAGGCGCTGTCCAAGCAGCTCGCCGTGCCCCTGGTCGATCTCGATGCGATCGAGATCCCGCAGGCCGTGCTCGACCTGGTCCCGGCCGATCTGGCGGAGGTGCAGGGCGTCATCCCGTTCGCGCAGCCGATGAAGTTCCTCGACGTCGCCATGAGCGATCCCACGAACCTCACGCTCGTCGACGAGCTGCGCATCAAGACACAGCTCAACGTGCGCACCTACCTGGCCGGGCCCAAGGCGATCGAGCGCGCGCTCGCCCGCTTCTACCACCGCGGCCTGGCGAACCCGCGCGCGATCGGCCGTCGCCCCCGCGAGTCGGTCGGCCTCGACACCGGCGTCTCGATCGGCATCGGTCCCATGGAGGTCGTGGGCCAGTTCGACGAGACCGCCGCCCCCGGCGGCGGCGTGCGACCCTCGCGCACGACCACGGGCAGCCCGCGCGTGCCCGGTGCGCCCGTGGCGCCGCCGCGTCCGCCCATGGGCGTGGCGCCCGAGCCGGCCGCGCAGGCCGCCGCGCGAGGCCCGAGCTTCGCCGACATCGCGTCCTTGCAGGAGCGCATCGCCAACCTCGAGGCGCTGGTGCGCCGCGACGAGGACGTGCTCAAGAAGCTGCTCGCCCTCATCATCGAGAAGGGCATCGCCTCGCGTGACGAGGTCATCAACCGCCTCAAGTGAACGTCGCGACGCGCTCCTGGGCGCCGCGGTATGGGCCGCGGTGCTGGCGCTCGCGGCGTGGTCGGTGTGGCACCGATGGGAGCTGCTGGGCGCCTCGCCGTACCCGGTCGGCGTCGACGGCTGGTACTACCCGATCCAGATCCGGGCCCTGCTCGAGCGCGGCGAGCTCGCCTATCCGGCGGCGCCGCTCACGTTCTGGCTCATGGCGCCGGTCGCGCTGCTCACGGATCCGTTCACCGCGGCGAAGCTGGTGGCCGCGGTCGGCGGCGGGCTGGTCGCGGTGCCCGCGTTCCTGCTCGGGCGGCGCGTCGGCGGAGTGGCTGCCCCGGTTTCGCTGAAGCCGGCGTCGCCGTGTCTGGGCGGCGCCGCCGGCCTGGCCGCGGCGGTGCTCGCCACCACCGGCGGCGGTTCGTTCTACCTGTCGCTCGAGTTCGTGAAGAACGGGCTCGGGCTCACGATCGCGCTCACCGCGGCGTGGCTCGGGCTGCGCGCGCTCGCCTCGCCGACGCGCGGCCGGATCGCGCTCGTCGGCGTCGCGTTCCTCGCCGCGCTCCTCACTCACAAGATGTCGGCGCTGCTCGTCGTCGCGCTGCTCGCGCCCGCCCTCGTGGCCACGCAGCGCGCGCGGCGCGTGTCGACGCGCGCGTGGCGACGCCTGGGCGCGCTCGCCGCCGCCGGCGTGGGCCTCGTGCTCGTCGCCGGCGTGCTCGCCCCGCAGCGCTTCCCGGGGCCGGCGGACCTGGCGCTACTCGACGGCGCGTTCACCGGCCCCGCCGAGTGGTCGCTGCCGGCGCTCGCCGTGCCCCATCCGGGCCGCGCGACGTTTCACCTCGCGCTCGGTCACCAGGGCCTCATCGCGGCCGCGGCCGGCGCCGCGTTCCTCGCCGCCGTCCTCGCGGGCCGCTTCACCACGCACGTGCGCGACGAGACGGCACCCGCCGAACGCGCGCTCGTCTGGTCGGCGTTCGCGGTGCTCGTCGTCACCGCGTGGCCGTGGCTGGACGTCGCGGACCCCGACGCCGTCGGCTTCCGGCTGCGCGTGGCCGCGTTCGCCCCGGCGTCGATCGTCGGCGCGGCGGCGGTCGGCCGCTTCGTCGCCTCGCTCGAGCCGGGATGGAGACTCGTGGCCGTGGCGCCGGCGCTCGCCACGTGGGTCGTCGTGCGGCCGCCGGCACCGACCGAGGGCATGGTGAAGACCGAGATCCCGATGGTCGCGGCGACCGCCGCCATCCGCGGCGCCCTGCCGGCGGACGCGGTGATCATCTCGGCCGAGCGTCACCTCGGCTTCCAGGCGGCCTGGTTCTCGCGCGTGCCCCTCCGTCTGCGCCCCGAGCGCGTCCCGCGCGAGCGCCGCTGGCGCATGATCCCGCTGGGCATCATCGGCCACGACTCGCCGCTCGACCGCGCGCTCCGTGACGCGCGCGCACAGCCCGACCTGGTCGCGCCGATCGGGCTTCACCCGAACCATCCCAACGGCCTCGTGCTCGTCCCCGAGGCGACCTGGGAGTGGGTCCTGACCCGGCTACCCCCACGCTCCCAGCAGTGGTGGCGGGAGTGGCACACACGCTAGACGTGTAATGTGGTGGCGCAGTGCGTCAACGGGATCGGACGCGGTGCGTTATGACTTATATATAAGAGATCACTTCGGAAAATACCGATCAAAAGGGCGATTTGCGGCCTGGCGTCCCCCCCTCGCTAGTATAGATTTCAGGGCGTCCATGGTCCGGCTCGTCACCTCCAGCACCCACCGTCCCGGCTTCTACCCGCAGCCGAACGAGTGGACGTGCGGCCCGTTCGCGCTCAAGCACGCGATGGTGACGCTCGGGCGTGCCGCGGACGCGAACGCGATCGCCCAGACCGCGCGCACCCACTGGTGGGGCGGGACCAACGAGATCCGCCTGGCCCGCGCCGCGCGCAGCATGGACTGCGATCTGGTCCTCGAGCGTTCGAGCGACGCCGAGGACGCGCGCAAGCGGCTGGTCCGGCACCTTCGCGGTCACGTGCCGGTGCTCCTGTGCGTCGATCAGTGGTCCCACTGGATCACCGTGGTCGGCGTCGAGGGCCGCCGGTTCCTGGTCATCGACTCGGAGCAGGATCCGGTCCTCACCATCCACACGTGGCCGCAGCTGCGCGCGCGGTGGTGCTACCGCGACGTCGACTACCGCAAGGAAGCGCCGCCCCTGCTCTACGATCTGCACGCGATCGTCCCGCGCTTCAAGAACACGGTGAAGGCCGACTTCTCGCTCGAGCGCATCAAGTTCCTGCGCCGCCCCGAGAACAAGAGCCTCGCCCTGTTCTGGAACGAGTACCTCGAGGATCTGCTCGAGATCTGCCGCCCGCCGTCGGGCCGGATGGTCTCGCCGCTCTCGATGGGCGAGTTCCTCCGCCGTCACCAGGACATGATCGTCTCGCGCGTCGCCTTCTGGCACGGCGACATCGATCGCGAGGCGATCGTGCGCGTCCTGCGGAACTTCCGCTTCGTCTCGGACACGTACGGTCTGGTCATCCCGGCGGCGTCGGCGCGGCGCGCGGCCGCGGACATGGCGATCCTCGTCACCATGTGGGTGGTGGCGGTGCGCGGCATCGACGCGATGTACGGCATGAGCCTCGGCGCGGTCGGCGGGCGCAAGGGCCTGCGCCGCGCGCTGAAGCTGCAGGCCGAGCGGCTGAACAAGATCGTTCGCCGCCCGCGCTGATCAGCTGCCGAGCCGGTCAGAAGCCGAGCCGGTCAGAAGCCGAGATCGATATCGGCCTGACCGTCGCAGTTGAGGTCGATGCCCTCGGGCAGCCCGTCGCCGTTGGCGTCGACGGGCGCCGGCAGGCACGGCGGCGTCCCCGGCGGTGGGAGCGGCGGCAGCGGCGGGTTCGAGAGGTCGACGTCGGCCTGGCCGTCGCAGTCGGTGTCGATGCCATCCGGCACGCCGTCGCCATCGCCGTCGAGGAGCTCGGGCGTGCACGGCGGGCTGGGCAGCTGGGTGTCGGGCTGACCGTCGCAGTCGAGATCGAGGCCGTCGGGGACGCCGTCGCCGTCGGTGTCGAGCACGGGGTCGGCGCACCACGCGACGTCGGCCTGGCCGTCGCAGTCGAAGTCGAGGCCGTCGGGGATGCCGTCGCCGTTGGCGTCGAGCACGGGCGCGGCGCACGGCCCGCCGAGGTCGATGTCGGGGATGCCGTCGCCGTCGACGTCGATCGCGTCGGGGACGCCGTCGCCGTCGGTGTCGAGGAGCGTGAGCGACTGGGCGCTGGACTGGACCGTGGCGTCGCCACTGCATCCGAAGACGAGCGCGGCGAGGACGCCGGCGAGGAACGCGTTGCGCATGAGGTGGGCCTCCGAGGTGGGGGTGAGCGGCGGTCCTTCCACTCTGCACACCCGCGCGTCGTCAGCCGACAACGCGCCGACAACACGCCTCGACGCGCTACGGCAACGCGCCGACGACGGCGAGGCCCGCGCCCTCGCCAACCCAGGGCACGATCGAGGCTTTCGCCGGCCCCTGGCGATCGCGGGTGACGATCGCGATCGTCACGGCGCCCACCGCCAGTACACCCGTCGTCACGAAGGCGACGTTGGCGATGGTCGTGTCGCGCTTCCAGCGCTTGCGCGCGGCCTCGGCCTCACCGAAGAAGTGATCCTCGGGGCGGGCGAGGATCTCGTCGAGGCGATCGTGGGCGAGCTTGCCGTCGAGCGCGAAGCCGAGGCCGACGGCGCCGGCGACGCCCGCGCCGATCGCCCACGTCGGCCAGCGGAGGAGCACGTTCGGCTTCGCGTCGCCGCGCACCGGCGGGACCACGCGATCGTCCCGGCGATCCTCGCGCGGCGGTGGCGGCGGTGGCGGCGGCGGCAGCTCCTGCAGGCGATTGCCGTACTCGTCGACGATCTCGATCGCCGTCGCGATCGCGCCGCCGGGGAGCGCGACGGCGATCGGCGCCGGCAGCTGGCCGCGGACGCTGCCCGCCGCGCCGTCCTCGCCGCGGTAGCTCACCCGCGCGCCGGCGACCATGCCCAGCGGGTCGGCGGCGACGTCGACGACGAGGTCGGTCGCGCTCTCGGCGCGCACCGCGACGCGCAGGTTCCCGACCGCGGCCATGTGCGCCTGCGCCGCGGTGAACGGCTCGAGGATCTTGGGCGCGGTGTGCGCGGGCAAGCGCGCCGCCGGGCGCAGCGCGAGCAGCCGCCGGAAGTACTGCTCGCCGGCCTCACGCTGCCCGAGCACGACCGCGGCGACGCCGGCGAGCTCGTAGATCGCGGCGAGCTCGTCGGGGCCGTTGTCGCCCTGGTGGAGCGCGGTGACGAGCAGCTCCTGCGCGCGATCGTAGCGGACCTCCTCCTCGACGACGCGGCGGGCCTCGCGCAGCGTCGCCTGATCCGCGTGTGCGCCCGTCGAGCTCACCAGCAGCGCCAGAACCGCGGCGCCCAGCCGTCGCACCATCTACGGCCCATTCCTCGGCGGGCTCGGCCAGGTCAGGCGTCCGGACGACAGGTCCTTGCCGGACTTGATGTCGATCGTGAACTGCTTCTTGCGTCCGTCGGCGAGCACGGCCTTCACCTGGTGCTTGCCGGGCGCGAGCGGCACGCGAAACAGCGGCGTCTCGCCGTGGTCCTTGCCGTCGATGAAGATGCGCGCATACGGCTGCGAGTCGACGAGATAGTACCCGGGCGGCCCCTCCGCCGCCTTCTCCTCGGGCTTCTTCTCGGTCGCTCGCTGGGGTTTCGACGGCCGCCGGATCTCGGGCTCGGGATCTCGCTTCGCGACGGTCTCGCCGTCCATCACCAGTTCTCCCGTGCCCGTGCCCGTGCCCGTGCCCGTGCCCGTGCCCGTGCCCGTGCCCGTGCCCGTGCCCGATTCCGATCCCGATCCCGATCCCGATCCCGATCCCGTCCCCGTCTCCGTCTGCCTCTGCGTCTCCGTCTGCCTCTGCGTCTCCGTCTGCCTCTCCCTCTCCCTCTCACCTCCACCACCCGCGAGCACCAGCGCGACCACCACCCCCGCCATCGCCGCCACCGCCAGCACCGCGTACTGCCACCGCGACCGCTTCTCCGGCTCCTCCCCCTCGTCCTCCTCGTCGGCCCCCACCGCTCCCACCGCCGTCACCACCCCCATCGCCCCCGAAGCGCCCGGCGACACCTGCGCCGTGTGCTCGCGCAACCGGATGCTCGCCGTCGGCTCGATCGCCGGCATCGACGCGCTCACCTTCTGCACCGCGCTGCGCACCTCCGCCGTGTCCGCGTCCTCGGCGGCGAGCGCCTGCGACACCAGCTCGGCGCGCGCCGCGAACGCGTCGGCGCACAGCGTCGACAGGTACATCGCGAGCGCCGCCGGCTCGAGCGGACCGCCGATCGGGATCACGCTGCGCCGCAGATCCGCCGCGAACGCGCGGGCGCTCTCGTAGCGCTCCGCCGGATCCTTGGCGACCGCCCGCTGCACGACGTCGTCGAGCGCCGCCGGCACCTCCGGCCGCAGCTCGCGCAGGAGCGGCACCGGGTTCTGCGTGACCTGCTGCCAGATGAGGAAGTCGGAGTCGCCCTGGAACAGCCGCTTGCCCGCGATGCACTCCCACAGCACGACGCCGAGGGCGAACACGTCGGCGCGGCGATCGACCGGCTCGGCGCGGATCTGCTCCGGCGCCATGTACGCCGGCTTGCCCTTGAGCACGCCGGTGCGCGTGTGGCTCACCTCGGTCAGCACCTTCGCGATCCCGAAGTCGACGAGCTTGCACACGCCCTCGCCGGTCACCAGCAGGTTGGTCGGCGACACGTCGCGGTGGACGATCGGCGCGGCGACGCCGCCGTCGGCCTTGTGCTCGTGCGCGAAGTGCACACCCTCGCTGACCTGCACGATGATCCCGGCGCTGACGCGCAGGTCGAACGCGTCGCTCGTGCGCGGCAGCGCCGCCAGGATCGTCGACAGCGGGATCCCCGGCACGTACTCCATCGCCATGTAGAGCTGGCCATCGTCGTCGCCGAGCTCGTAGACCTGGCAGATGTTGGGGTGCGTGAGCCGGGCCGCGATCCGGCCCTCGTCGAGGAACATGTCGACGAACCCCGGATCGTCCGACAGGTGCGCCTTCATCTGCTTGATCGCGACCAGCTTCTCGAAGCCGCCGCGGCCGCGCAGCCGCCCGAGGTAGAGCTCGGCCATACCTCCGCTGGCCAGCGGCGCGATCAGCTCGTAGCGACCAAGCCGCCGGGGCGCAGAGCGGGGGAGAGACGCCAGGGCCACCGCCGTCGATGTTAACGCACGAAAGGGCCCGGAAAGCCCTCAGGAATCGACCGTGATCTCGGCGCCGGCCGCCAGCGCGACCCGCGTGGCGCCGCCGCCGGGCGCGCGCTCGAGCAGCCGCGGTCCGTGGAGGCCCGCCGACACCAGATCCTGGCGACAGCGGCTGATCAGCATGTTGATCTCGGGCCGCGAGACGCCGGGGTTGCGGGGCCAGACGATCGGCCGGACCACGTCGTCGGGGATGAAGTCGCCGGCCGCGTAGGGCGGCGGCGGGCGCAGCAGCGCGACCAGGAGGTCGAGGCGCCGATCGGCGAGGAACACCGCGCGCTCGCCCTCGGGCAGCGTGAAGAGGATGCGGCCGCCGCGCGGCAGGATCTGCACCACCACCTTGCGGGGCAGGCCGCTCTTGTCGCCGACGATCGTCGTCTGATCGCCGCCCGAGATCTGCGTGATCGTGAACACTTCCTTCTGGAACGCGAGCGCGTCGCCGGGGGCGAGCTCGACCATGCCGTCGTCGGGCCCGACCGGGTTGTCGTTGACCTTCGCGCTCTCCTCGGCCTCGACGAAGAGGCCGCCCTGCGCGACGTGGAAGCGCAACGCGCCCTCGGGCCAGCCCTTGATGATGAGGTCGTCGTGCTGGCCGCCGCCGAGGACGAACGGCGAGTGGGAGATGCCGAAGCTGCCGCCGCGCTGGCGGGCGAGCGCGAACCCCGTCGACTGGTTCTGGTCGGGGCGCGGGATCTCGAGGACGACCGTGAGCACCATGCCCGGCAGCTCGATGCGATCGCCGTCGGCGAGGGCGGCGGCCCGGTCGGTCGCCTTGCCGTTCACGGTCACCGGCGCGCGGCCCAGCGGCACCAGCTCGGCGGCGTCGCCGGCGACGCGGATGAGGGCGTGGCGCCGGCTGACGGATGGATCGTCGGCGACGATGTCGCAGTCGGTCTGGCGGCCGACGAGCAGTCCCCCGGGACCCACGCGGCGCGAGGGGCCGCCGGAGATCAGGATCATGCAGCGGAGCCGCGGGGCCGACACGCGAACATCCTACCCGGCCTCGGGTGCGCTGGAGTAGGCTCGGGGCGATGTTGATGTCGCGGTGTTGCGGCGCGCTCGCGGCCTTCGCGCTGCTCCTCCTCGGGGCCTGCGCCTACGAGGCGCCGAGCTACGGCGACGCGCGCTTCCGCTGCGACGAGACGCACCCGTGCCCGACCGGCCAGGTGTGCGTCGAGAACCTGTGCCAGCCGCCGGGCTCGGGAGGCGACGGCGGCGGCGACGGCGGTGGCGGCGTCGACGCACCGTACGCCGGCATCAGCTGCGGCGGCGACACCTGCGACCTCACCGACGAGTGCTGCGTCGACGTGATCAACGGCCCGCGCTGCCAGGCGCCCGGCGCGTTCTGCACCGGCCCCGCCACGCAGTGCGACGGCCCGGAGGACTGCCCGGGCGGCGAGTGCTGCCTCTCGGCGTCGTTCGCGGGCGTGTGCACCGCGGTCGGGACCTGCTCGGGCTCGACGGCGTGTCACGTCCCGATGGACTGCACGACGGCGGGGGAGACCTGCTGCCAGATCTTCACGACCGCGTGGCGGGGCTGCTTCGAGAACTGCCCGTCGAGCTGACCCGCGTCACGCGGCCTTCTGCGCGAGCAGCCGGTGGACGAGGTCGGGGCGGGCGGCGAGGGCGTCGATCGCGGCGTCGAGGCTCGCGGCCCGCCGCTTCGTGAGGTCCCCGAGCGTCACCTCGTAGACGGCGCGCAGGCGCGCGTCGGCCGCGATGCGCCAGTCCTCGAGGTTCTCCACCGGGAGCTCGATCCCGCGCTCGGGCATGCCGACCATCGGCACCTGGATGGCGACCACCTCGGCGTGGGTGAGGCCCGACATCAGGATCCAGTCGAGGAGCGGGCCGCCGGTGACGTCGGCGAGGCGGATGAAGTTGTCGTCCTTGGCGACCTGGCGGACGAGCGCCTTCGCGCCCGACTTCCACATCATCGTGGCGGCGGCGCACATGCGGCCGTCGCCGTCGATCCAGACGTTGAGCGCGCCGTTGGTGATGTAGTTGCGCGGGTAGACGCCGCGGCGGGCGTAGTCGCGGAACGTCTTCACGTTCTTCGCGCGTCGCGCCGCGAGGATCTTCTTCAGGGTCGCGCGCTGCGCGTCGGAGAGGGCGGGCGGCTGCGCCTCGACGATGGTGATCGGGGCGGGGACCGGGGCGCGGGCGAAGCCGCGCGCGTCGGCGGTCGAGGCGATCGCGCCGAGCGAGAGGGAGAGGGCGATGGTGAGGCGGCAGAAGCGGCGGAACATGGGGGGACTCCTCAGATGAGCTTGGCGACGAGGTCGGGGCGGGCGGCGAGGGCGTCGATGGCGGCGTCGAGGCTGCGATCGGGCGCCGACGCGAGGGCGGCGAGCACCTCGGCGTAGCGGGCGCGCAGCCGCGCGTCCTCGGCGAGGCGCCAGTCGTCGCTGCCGATGACCGGCTCGACGGGCTCCATGCGGCCCATGAACGGCTCCTGGATCATCGCGACCTCGGACTGCGTGAGGCCCGACGTGAGCATCCAGTCGAGCAGCGGTCCGGAGGTGACGTCGCCGAGCTTGACGAAGTTGTCGTCGCGTCCGGTCCGGCGCACGAGCTGCTTCGCGCCCGACTTCCAGATCATCGTCGCGGCAGCGCACATGCGGCCTTCCTGATCGATCCAGACGTTGAGCGGGCCGCTGGTGTCGAAGTTGTGCGGGTAGACGCCGCGGCTGGCGTACGCGCGGAACGCGGCGACGTTCTTCGCGCGGCGCGTCTTCAGGACCTTGCGCAGCCTGGCGCGCGCGGCCTCGCTGATGCGCGCCGGCGCCTCCCGCGGCGCCTGATCGGCGGGCTGAGCGGCGGGCGCCTGCGCGAACGATCGAGCGTCGGCGGTGGCGGCGGTGAAGGTGGTGGTGGCGAGGGAGAGGGTGAGGGCGAGGGCGGTGAGGTGTCGGAGCATGAGGGGATGAACGCGGTCGGTTTGCGTTCGGTCTACGGGCGCATCTAATTGTTTGTGTTCACGAATTTTCGAGATAGCCTCAGTTTTTCGAGGGGCGGAATGCCCCGCCCACGATGGCCGCCGCCGAGCTCCCAGGCATCTACGTCCTCGACGTGCTCAACCTGGCGCGGCGCTGGAAGGTGCGTCCCGACGCACTGCTCGCCGGCACCGGACTGAGCGAGGAGGGCCTGCGCGATCCCAGCGCGCGCGTGCCGATCGCGACGTGCACGCGCGTCGTCGAGCGCGCGCACGAGCTCACCGGCGAGCCGGCGCTCGCGCTCTACCAGGGCATGCAGATGAAGGTGTCGTCGCACGGCTTCCTCGGCTTCGCCGCGATGACCGCGTCGACGATCCGCGAGGCGCTGGCGTTCGCCGAGCGCTTCGCCGCGACGCGGACGCAGGTGATCGGGATCGCCACCGTCGTCGAGCAGGACGCGGCCGCGATCGTGTTCGAGGAGCGCGTCGACCTGGGGAGCTTGCGCGAGTTCGCGATCCTCGGGCTCATGATCGGCGTGTGGCAGCTCGGCCAGACGTTCACCGGGCGCAAGCTCACCGGCGTGGCGGAGTGCGGCTTCGCCGCGCCCGCGTACCTGGCGCGGGTGCCGTTCCCCATCGACATGCTGCGCTTCGAGCGCCCGGCCCACCGGCTCGTGTTCGCCGCCGAGCTGCTCGACGTGCCGCTCGTGTCCGCGGATCCGGTCGCGGTGCAGCTGGCGCAGGCGCAGTGCGAGCGCGAGCTCGCGATGCTCGTCGACGCCGGCCTGCCCGGGCGCGTGCGCGCCGCGCTCGTGATCGAGGGCGGCGGCGGATTCCGCTCGGTGGAGGAGGTCGCGCGCGTCCTGCACGTCTCGACCCGCACGCTCAAGCGCAAGCTCGCGGCGCTGGGCACGAGCTACTCCGCGATCCTCGACGAGACCCGGCGCCAGCGCGCGCTGCTGCTGCTCGCGGACCGCGGGCTGCCGCTCGCCGAGATCGCCGGCCGCCTCGGCTACACCGAGCTGCCCAACTTCACGCGCGCGTTCCGCAAGTGGACGGGCACGACGCCGGCGGCGTACCGCCGCCGCGCCGGCTAAGCTCCGTCCATGCGCGACACGCTGTACGTCCTCCGCCCCGGGTTCACGGATCAGGGCGAGCGCTGGTTCTGCCCGTACTCGGCGCAGGTGATCGGCATGCTCGCGTACTACCCGCAGCTCCGCGCGACGCTCGACGTCGTCGAGCTCGACTTCGCGAAGCCGCGCGAGCCGGTCGCGACGATGCTCGGCGAGGCGCACCAGGCGCTCCCGGTGCTCGTCCTGGGCGAGGGTTCGCCGGTGGCGGCGGCGGGTGTGCACGTGGAGGCGGCGGGTGAGCGGCGCTTCGTGTCGAAGACGATCGAGATCCTCCGTTACCTGGCCGTGACCCGCGGTCTACCCGGACCACATTAGGTCTCCACGACGCGGAACCGGCGTGCGATGCTGTCGTCGGAGGGGATATGCACGCGTTCGTCGCGGTCGTCATCGGCCTGATCGCGCAGGTGGGTCCGTGAGGGCCGCGTCGCTCGTGGTCGCCGCCGCGCTGGTGGCGGGTGCCGGTTGCGGCGACGAGGGCGTGACCTGGCGGATCCCGTGCGGCGGCACCGGCCAGTACTCCGACGAGCCGGCGGTGAGCGAGACCTATCGCTTCGAGGGCGACGACGCCGGCCACGTCACGCTCGAGGAGCGGACGCGGGGCGACGTGATCACGCTCGTGACCTCGCGGTACGAGGGCAGCGTCCGCGTCGAGCACACCTACGACGACGGCGCGCTCTCGTACCAGGAGACGGCGACGATCGCCGGTGGGCGCAAGCACGTCGTGACCCGCACCGGCAACCAGGCGGAGCACCGCTTCGTCGAGACCTGGGCGTGGGAGGGCGACCGGCCGGCGGGCTGGGTGCGCGACTACGAGAACCAGGCCGATCAGGAGGGTGTCTTCGGCACCGGCGGCGGCGCGCTCATCGAGAACGTGTGCATGCGCTCGGACACCGGGACGCTCACCGCGTGCAACTCGCTGCGCTACACCGGTCCCTACGAGCGGTGGACGGTGCGCGTGCGCGACGACAACAGCGACGGCACGCCTGAGGGGGTCGAGCTGCGGACGTTCGACGACCACGGCCTCGAGCTGTCGTGGGAGCGGCGCTACGGCGGCGCCGACGGACGCGAGACCCTGTCCCTGGACGTGCGCACCGAGCGCGAGGGCGACGGCTCCGCGATCCGCACGCTGGCGACGACGTACCAGCCCGGCTTCGAGCGCACCCACACGCTGGTGTACAGCTACGCCTGCGAGTGACCGCGCCGGGGCGGCGCCGGCAGGCCGTCGCCCGAGGTCAGACCGCGCGCACCGCGCGCGGCGGCGTGGAGGTGCCGCGGCTCACGAGCGGGACCAGCAGCTCGCCGAGCCGATCGTCCTCGAAGAGGAAGCCGAGGACCTCCTCGCGCGACGCGTTGCGGGTGCCGACCAGCACCTCGGCAGCGCCGGCGGCATCGAGCAGGAGCTCGGCGCCGACCAGGCGCATGGCGTCCGCCTCCTCCAGCCAGATGAGCGCGCCGCCGCGCTGGCCGAGCTCGTCGAGGAGCTCGTGCGAGCGCTTCGCCGACTCGGGCAAGGGCGCCTCGCGCTCGCGCAGCAGCACGGCGCAGTCGGCCGCATGCTCGTCGACGAGATCGCGCAGGCGCGCCAGCACCCGGTGGGTCGAGCGCGGCTCGCTCGAGTGGACGTCGACGGCGAGGCGGCGGGGCCCCGCCGGCGTCTCGAGCGTGATGATCGCCGGTGGGCGAGGGCCGACCTTGGGCTTCTCGGGGTTGGTGACCATCGCGATCCGCACGCCGCCGATCGGCGCGTTGCTCTGACGGGCGTGGTCGAGCACGTCGAGCACCGCGTGGCGCAGCAGCTCCTCGCGGAACGCCGGCGTCGCCAGCTCGCGCCGCTCGTCGGCGACCCTGCGGTAGCGGTCACGCGCGGCGCGCAGCGCGGACCTCTCGTCGATGGGCGGCGGGGCGAGCGGCGCGGCGCCGATGTCCCCGGTGCGCCGCATCTCGGCGAGCTGGGCGTCGATCTCGAGCAGGAGCCCGCGGATCGTCGGCCGCCGCTCCTCGACGAGGTTGCGCACCGAGGCCTCCGCGAACGGCCACGTCGCGTGCGGCGAGGTCACCCCGTACGCCGTCCACACCGCGTCGAGCCGGCTGGCGACGATCGCGAGCGCCTCGTCGGCGGTCGGCTTGGCCAGCGGGGGCAGCACGCGGATGCGATCGACGGCAGCCTGGGGCACGTCGCGCCGCAGCTCGACCCACTGCTGGGTCTGGCACATGAGCACGATCGCGACCGGGGCCTGCTGGTACAGCTCCATGAGCGCGGTGAAGAGGCGGGCCACGCCGCTCGCGCCGATGAGCCCCGAGATCGACTCGAGCTGATCGAGGCAGAGGACGACCGGCCGCTGCGACGAGAGGCAGAGCGCGCGCACGACCTCGAACGCCCGCGCCTCGGTGTCGACGCCGTGCTCGAGGCCGAGCAGCGCGAGATCCTCCTCGGCGAGCTCGGCCGCGCGCAGCCAGTCGACGATCGCGCGCTCGGCCTCGCGGTCGGTGATGCGTCCGAGCACACGCCCGAAATCCGCGGGCAAGGTCGACAGCGGCGCGAGGCGGCGCCCGCGCTTGTAGAGGAGCGGCCCCAGCTCGGGGTCCTGCTGCGCCATCGAGCGGAACGCCATCGCGAAGCGGTCGCTGCCGACCAGCGCGTCGTCGATGCGCGCGACCACGTCGTCGTCGCCGTGCTCGTCGGCGTCGGCGCGCACGGCGACCGCGACCTGGCGCAGCACGTCCCACAGCAGGCGCTCGAGCACGCCGGCGGCCGCCAGCCCCTGCACCATGTAGCGCGCGACATGCCCGAAGGGCGACGTGTCCTTGAGCGGCGGCACGTCGACACACACGTACTGGCCGTCGCTGCGCTGGCGCAGGTGGGCGAGCTGGTGGGTCTTGCCCATGCCCGGATCACCGGTGACCAGCACCATCTGCGCGCGCCGGTCACGCGCGACGACCGTGATCGCCTCCGCGATCGCCGTGCGCACCGAGGCGTGGACGGCGGGGACGTCCGGCGGCGGCGGCGCCTCGAGATCGAGGCGGACGACGGGATCGGCGAAGGGACTGGGCGCGTCGAGGAGAAGGCGGGTGAGGTCCACGGTCGCTCCTTCGTTCACCTGCGGGCCACGTAATAGAGGAGGCCGCGCCCGGGCCGCTCGATGCCGGCGGCGCGGTCGGTCACCTGCGTCGGTGACTGCGCGACGGACAGATCGATCTTCCACGCGCGCTCGAGCTGCTCGAGCGCCGCGGTCACCGCCTCGTCGTCGGAGATGCCGCCGCGTCGCAGCTCGGCGCGCACGTCGGGGATGGGGACGATGCCGCCGTAGCGGTGGCGCGTGTCGAGCTCGCCGACCGCGGCCAGCACGGCGGCGCGCAGCGCCTCGCCGTTCGTCGCCGCCGCGCCGTCACCCGGACCCGGCGCCGCGGCGACGGCACCTCCCTCGAGCGCGGCCACCCTCCGGACGAGGTCCGCGACCATCGTCTCCAGCGCGGCGATACGCGCGGCGGCGGCCGGCGCCTTGGCGCGCGGGGCCCTGGCTTTCACCGGCGCCGCGGCCGCGAGCGCCGCGGCCCGATCGGCGCCCGCGCCGGTCAGCGTGACGAGGAGCGTCCGCCCCTCCTTCCGGATCGTGACCAGCCCGTCCGCCGCCAGCGCCGGCGCCGCGGCGGCGAGCCCGCGCACCTTGCCAGCCGGCGTCTCGACGCCGGGGACGAGCTTGGCCAAGAACAGCTCGGTCGGAGCCCCCACCAACCGACCATACGCCAGCGGTCTGCCAAGGGAAACCGGCGGGCGCGACCGCAGGTCGCCGCCGGCGAGATCCTCGCGTCGCAGGCATGTCGGGGCCGGTCAACGGACCGGGGTGAGACAACATCCTCCACGTGGTAGCTTCCGCGCCGTATGTCAAACGTCGCGGCGGCGAAGTCCGCCAACGGGAACGGGGGCAAGACGTTCTTCGGCCATCCCAAGGGGCTGCAGACGCTCTTCTTCACCGAGATGTGGGAGCGCTTCAGCTACTACGGCATGCGCGCCTTCCTCGTGGTCTACATCTCGACCGCCGCGTCGAAGGGCGGCCTCGGCGAGACCGCGGTGACGGCCGGCATCTTCTACGGCCTCTACGGCTCGTCGATCTACCTGATGAGCCTCCCCGGCGGCTGGATCGCCGACCGCTTCATCGGGCAGCGCATGGCCGTGCTCGTCGGCGGCGTCATCATCATGTTCGGCCACATCGCGCTGGCCATACCCAGCTACGAGACGTTCCTGCTCGGCCTCGGCTTGCTCGTCGTCGGCACCGGGCTCCTCAAGCCCAACGTCTCGACCATCGTCGGCCAGCTCTACGACAAGAACGATCCGCGCCGCGACGCGGGCTACACCATCTATTACATGGGCATCAACATCGGCGCGTTCGCCGCGCCGATCGTCTGCGGCTTCCTCGCCCAGAGCGAGATCTTCCGCCACTTCCTCGCCGGCGGGACCGTCACCGCGTACGTACCGCTCGCCGGGCTCGAGCTGCTCAGCTTCAGCGGCCCCGGCATCGACCCCAACAACGCCTGGCACTTCGGCTTCGGCGCCGCCGCGGTCGGCATGCTCGCGGGCGTCATCCAGTTCGTCTTCGGCTGGAAGTACCTCGGCGACGCCGGCGCCCCGCCCGATCGCGCCAAGCTCGCGCAGGGTACCCCGCTCCCCACCCCGGCGTGGATCATCGCCGGCGTCGGCGCCGCGGTGGTCGCGCTCGCCACCT
>DDTA01000110.1:0-65111 GCA_002344285.1 Myxococcales bacterium UBA2376 | reverse complement strand
GTCGGGCTCGGCGTCATCTCGGTCTGCCTGTTCGCGATCATGTACTGGTACGTCGCGCGCGACGCCGACGAGCGCCGCCGCGTGCTCGCGATGATGGTGCTGTTCCTCGGCTGCCTGTCGTTCTTCGGCCTCTTCGAGCAGGCGGGCTCGACGCTCTCGCTCTTCGCCGAGGAGAAGGTCCACCGCGAGCTCCTGATCGACTTCCCGTCGAGCTACTACCAGTTCCTCAACGCGGCCTACGTCATCATGTTCGCGCCGGTGTTCGCGGCGATCTGGGTCTTTCTCGCGCGCAAGGGCCGCGAGCCGACGTCGGTCACCAAGTTCTCGATCGGCATGGTGATCACCGCGCTCTCGTTCGCGGTGCTCCTGCCGCCGCTGCTGGGGCCGATCGCCCGCGGCGAGCAGATCAGCGGGCTCTGGCTCTTCGCCTACTACCTGGTGATCACGTGGGCCGAGCTGTGCATCTCGCCGGTCGGCCTGTCGACGATGAACAAGCTGGCGCCCGATCGCCTCGCCGGCTTCGTCATGGGCATCTGGTTCCTGGCGACGTCGGTCGGCTACTACATCGCCGGCCGCGCGGAGGAGAAGGTGGGGTCGCTCGCCCACAAGCTCGACCTGCACCCGCAGGCCGGCCTCTTCTACCTGCTGATCCTGTTCGCGCTCATCATCGCGGTGGTCCTCTACCTCTTCGCGGGACCGGTCAAGCGCATGCTGGCGGCCGACGCCAAGGCTACTTGATCGTCACGGCGATGGTCGCGCCCTGGCAGACGCCGGCCTCGCTGATCTGCAGGAACGAGGCGCCTTCCTGGGCGGTGACCTCGTAGGTGAACGGCGACTTCGTCGAGCAGGCCTCCTCGCTGAGGCCGCCGGCGCCGCCGTTCTGGTTGAGGAACCAGAAGGAGATGCAGGCCTCGTCCTTGGGCGAGGTCACCGCGAGCTCGAGCGTGATCGGCTCACCGGCCGGGATCGCCAGCTTGGCGTAGCTGCTGGTGTGGCAGCCGGCGGTCGCCGTGAACGACGCGCCACGCTGGTAGACGACGGCGTCCGCCATCGTGTCACCGAGCGGCACGCCGCCGCCGCCGCCGCCGCCTTCACCCCCACCGTTGCTCGAGGTCTTCTTGCCCATGGCACAGCCGGCCACGACCAGCGAGAGCGCGAGGCCGAGGCCCGCGATCGAGAGCTTCTTCATGTTGCGATGGAGCCACCACGCATGCGGATGTGACCGCGTCCGATCGCGACGCCGAAAAAATACGCGCCGGCGTACCCGCGAGGGCCGCCGGCGCCTGGCCGAGCAACGAGGTGGGGGAACCTATGGGTTGCGGTCAAGCCAGCGGTTGAGCTTGCTGCGGACGGACTCGGACAAGTTGTCCCAGCCTTCCTTCACGGAGTCCTCGAGCTCGTCGAGGCTCCGCTTGATCTTCTCGTGCGCTTCGCGGGCCTCCGCGCGCGAGTCGGCCTTCAGCTCGGAGAGCTTGGCCTGCATGGCGCTCTTGCGCGCCTGGATACGATCCTTGAGCTCGTCGTCCTTGCCGATCATGCGGCTCGTCCAGAGCAAGGCCGGTGCCACGCGATCCCCGCGTTCCTACCTCGCGAACCCGCTCGGATTCGCCCAGATGAGGGGGGCGGCGGTGACTTCGAGCGCGCCCCGTTGCGCGGTGTGGCGCGCGCGCACGTCCTTCCGCCGTTGGGCGACCGCTGGTTCGGTCGCGGCACGACGCCTGCAATCGGGCTCGTCATGCGCACACTCCTCTTCGCCGCTTCACTCACCGCCGCGCTCGGCGCGGCCACCCCCGCCGCGCTCGCATCCCCTGTCGAGCCGGCCCCCATCACCCTCGCCGACGCCGACGTCGACGCGGACGCCGCGCGCTACGCCGACGCCGAGCAGCAGCACCCGCAGGCCGCCGACTTCACCGGGGGCTCCACGGTGATCGTCATCGGCTCGACCACCGCGCTGGTCCTGGCCATCTTGCTGGTGCTCCTCCTCATCTGAATCTGATGACGATGACGACGATGCGCCGGACGACGTCGGCTGCCTTCGCGCTCGCGCTCGCGCTCGCGGCCGGCGCATGTCTGCCGACGTACCAGGGCCAGTCGCGCGCCGTCGCGCCCGCGCAGCTCCGCGCCGACCGGGCCTGGCTGCTGGTCGACGCGCCCCCCGTGCGGCAGCGCGCCGACGTCGACTGCGGCGCCGCGGCGCTGGCGATGGTCGTGGCGCGCTGGCGTCCCGAGCTCGATCACGCGCGCATCGCGCGCTCCGTGCGCGTGGTCGACGACGGCTTCCGCCTGGGCGACCTGCGCGACGTCGCGCGCGCGGCCGGGCTGCGGGCGTTCGCGGTCCAGGGCGACCGCGCGCTGCTCCGCTACGAGCTCGAGCGTGGCCGCCCCGTCATGATCGGGCTGCACCGCCCGTACGGTGATCGCGCGCGCGCACACTACGAGGTCGTGATCGGCGTGCACCCGGACGGTCGGGTCGCGACCATCGACCCCGCCGACGCGAAGTGGCACGTGCGTCCGTGGAAGGGACTCGAGGCCGAATGGGACTCGGCGGGGCGTCCCGCGCTCGTCGTCGTGGGCGTGCGGTAGCGCTACACCATGGCTGCGATGCGAGCGCGGTTTCGAAGTTCATGGGGATAACTCGCTGACGGATCACGCCATCGCGGCTGGCATCGAGGTTGCTCGATGGAGCCTCATGCCGAAGTCACCGAAGAAGCCCATCCGCCGCGACCGTGGGTTCGGGGAGCAGGAGCTCGAGGATCGCGTCGGTCGTCGTCCCGACGAGAAACCCGACATGGTGCCTCCGGGCACGACCGTCGGGCGTCCCGGCGAGGATGAGGACGAAACACGCGAGCGACCGGACGATCCGGACGAGGATCGCGGCCACGAAGAAGCGCTCGAGGCCGACCGCGCGACCGCGCGTCGCAGCGATGGGGCCGACGCCCGCGACGGCGTCGACCCTTCGGACTCGGTGCCGCAGGACCCGGACGGCCTCGGTGGTGGAGCCAAGCGTCGCCGCTCGTAGCCTCGACGGCGCTCGAGCACCACAACCAGGAGATCAGTCATGGGCCTCGTCATAGCCTTGCTCGTTGGACTCGCCGTGGGCGCGATCGCCCGCTTCATCATGCCCGGCCGCGATCCCGCCGGCCTCCTCATCACCAGCCTGCTCGGGGTCACCGGTGCCGTTGTTGCCTGGGTCGCCGGCCGCGCGAACGGCTGGTACAGCGCCGACGGCGCCGGTCCCGGCTTCGTCGCGTCGATCCTCGGTGCGCTCGCGGTCCTCGCGGTCTATCGCGCGGTGGGCCGGCGCACGTGACCGCGGCGGCCACCGTCGACCTCGACGAAGACTCCGCGGCACCGTCCTGGACCCGCTGGTTCACGATGGGCGCGATCGTGGTCGCGACCATCGCGTTCATCGTCACGGTCTGGTCGGTCGGTCCGCGCGCGCTCGCCGCGCACCTCGCCGCGATCGGGTGGGGCTTCGCCGCGGTGCTCGCGATCGAGGCCGTCGCCACGTCGTGCGACAGCGCCGCGCTCTCGGGATTCATCGGGCCCGGCGGTCGCCGCCCGGGCTTCGCCTACGTGCTGCGAGCACAGATCATGGGACGCGCCATCAACGCCGTCACGCCGCTCAACAGCCTCGGCGAGGCGGTGAAGGCTGCGTCGCTCATGGAGCGCACGGGCACGGCGCGGGCGGTCGGCGCGGTGATCCGCTACAACCTCGCGACCTTCGGCATGCGGCTCGCGGTGATCGCGATCGGCGCGCCGCTGTGCGCGGTCCTGCTGGATGTACCCGCGTGGCTGCGCTACGTGTTCGTCTTCGGTGGGCTGGCGGCGATGCTCGTCATCCTCGCCGGAGCGTGGCTCGTCATGCGAGGCATGCTCGCGTCCGGTGTCGGCATCCTTCGCAGGAGTCGCGTGCTCTCGCGCACGCGCGCGGAGCGGTGGCGGGGCAAGGCCGAGAGGATCGACCGCTACCTTCGTGCGGACGGAGATGTGTCCTTGCGGGCGCGGTGGGCGCCGGCGTCGTGGGTGGTCGTCGCGCGCCTCTTCAACCTCTTCAGCCTGTGGCTGGTGGTGCTCGCCGCCGGCACCGCCATCGGCCCCGGCTCGATGGCCGCCATCTCGACCGCCGGCCAGCTCATCAATGCGTTCGCCTCCATGGTGCCGCTCGGGATCGGGCTGTCCGAGGCCGGGAACGCGGCCCTGTTCTCGGCGCTCGGCGAGGCCCCCTCGCTGGGGGTCGCCATGATCCTCGGTTCGAGGGTCGCCAACCTGGCCTACGCCGCGATCGGGCTCGTCCTGATCACGACGACGGCCGTGCTAGAGTTCCGCCGATGAAGGGCATCGTGTTGGTCGTGGATGATGATCGTGATTCGGCGGAGGTGCTCTGCGACCTCCTGATCACGCGCCAGAACGAGGCCGTCGCTGTCGACCGGGGCGAGGCCGCGCTGCAGAAGCTCGACGAGGGCGACTTCGATGTCGTCATCACCGACGTGCGCATGGACGGCATGTCGGGCATCGAGGTGTGCCAGAAGGTCCGCGCCAATCATCCCGACGTTCCCGTGATGGTCATCACCGGTCAGGCCGATGTGGAGACCGCGGTCGCCGCGCTGCGCGCCGGGGCGTGGGACTTCGTGACCAAGCCGCTCAACGCCGATCACGTGATGGCCGCGGTCGCGCGCGCCATCGAACACCGGCGGACGCGCAGCGAGGTGCGGCGGCTGCGTCAGGCGCTGGCCGCGACGCGACCGATCAAGCAGATCATCGGCGACAGCGCTTCGATCCGCGCGGTCACCGAGCTGGTGGGCCGGATCGCCGACGGCGACGCGACCGTGCTCATCACCGGCGAGTCGGGCACCGGCAAGGAGCTCGTCGCGCAGGCCGTGCACGACCTGGGGCCGCGCAAGGACGAGCCGTTCGTCGCGGTCAACTGCGGCGCGGTGCCGGCCAACCTGCTCGAGAGCGAGCTCTTCGGCCACGTGAAGGGTGCGTTCACCGACGCGCGACGAGATCGCCCGGGCCTCTTCGTCCAGGCCGGGCACGGCACCGTCTTCCTCGACGAGATCGGCGAGATGCCGCTCGACATGCAGGTGAAGCTCCTGCGCGTCCTGCAGCAACGCGCGCTCCGCCCGGTCGGCGGCGACGAGGAGATGCCGTTCCACGCGCGCGTCGTGTGCGCGACCAACCGCGATCTCGAGACCGAGGTCGACGAGGGCCGCTTCCGGCAGGATCTCTTCTACCGCGTGAACGTGGTGACCATCGAGGTGCCGCCCCTGCGCTCGCGCGGGAGCGACATCCTCATGCTCGCGCATCACTTCCTCC
Source organism: Myxococcales bacterium UBA2376 (assembly GCA_002344285.1). Classification (GTDB taxonomy): domain Bacteria; phylum Myxococcota_A; class Polyangia; order Haliangiales; family Haliangiaceae; genus UBA2376. Next base: position 59,792 of record DDTA01000110.1, on the reverse strand, counting down.
GGCGAATCGCCACGCGCACCGGCAAGGAGGTGACCAGCATCTCCACCGACGCCTCGCGCAAGCTGCTCGACTACGACTGGCCCGGCAACGTGCGGGAGCTCGAGAACGGCATCGAGCGTGCGGTGGCGCTCGCGCGCATGACCGAGATCCAGGTCGACGACCTCCCGGCGAAGATCCGCGAGCACCACAGCACGCGGCTCGTCATCGAGGGCGACGATCCGAGCGAGCTCGTGACGATGTCGGAGATGGAGCGGCGCTACGTGCGCCGTGTGCTCGACGCGTGCGGCGGGAACAAGACGCAGGCGGCGAAGGTGCTCGGGATCGACCGCCGCTCGCTCTACCGGCGGCTCGAAGAGCGCGTTCGCGACTGATCCCGGACGTCGATCGATGGCACGTCCGTTGCTCACCCACCGGGCATGGACCTCCTAACGTGGATCATCGTTGGTCTCGTCGCAGGCGTGCTCGCGTCGCTGATCGTCGGCGGCTCGGGCTACGGACTCATCGGCGAGATCGTCATCGGCATGGTTGGTGCGCTGGTCGGCGGATGGGTGTTCCGCGAGACCGGATGGAGCGTGCCCTTCGCAGGGCTCGCCGGCACCATCTTCGTGTCCTTCATCGGCGCCCTCCTCCTCCTGGTCATCGTGCACCTCGTCCAGCGCGCGCGGGTCGCGACGTAGGCGCGCGCGCGCGCGCGCGCCGTCAGACGGCGCGGATGCGAATCGTGTCGATGACCGCGATCACGCCGGGCACGTCGGAGACGGCGCGCACGATGCGGTCGCGGTCGCTCTCGTCCGCGACCGAGCCGTCGACCTGCACGCGACCTCCCTCGATCGCCACGTCGAGATCGGTGAGGTCGGCGCCGTCGAGCGCGAGGAGCGCGGCGCGCATCGAGCCCTCGTCGACGAGGGACTCGTCGTCGACGCGCGCGATGCGCGGCCCCGGCGGTCGCGTCTCGGACAACACCTCCTCGGCGCGCGTGGGCCGATTCGAGGTGTCAGGAAGGGGGACGGTCTGACGAACGATGTCGTCGTAGGAACGTTGGGAGGGCATAGCGCACCTTCACGCACGTGACGTGCCAGTCCATCCGACCAGCGGTGCCGGGCGGACTCGCTCGCCTGCGCGGCGTGGCGCCCACGGCGGACGTCGATCCGTTGCCGAGGAGGCTGATTCCACGGCGTGTCACCTGGCACGGCGAGTGCTGCGATGTCCCGCATGAAGACGATCAGCCGCGGATCCATCGCGGCCGCGTTCATCTCGAGCTTCGGGCTCGCGGCGTGCGGCGCCGGCGACGGCCCGCGGCCGGAGCCATGGGTCGACCCCGGGACCAGCGAGGAGCTCTACGATCTCCGCGCGCAGCCCGAGCTCGAGCTCCTGCTCGAGCCGGACGCCATCGCGTCGCTCGAGGTCAGCCCGCGCGAGTGGGTCCCGGCGACGATCGTGTCGCGCGGCGAGCGGTACGGCCCCGTCGGTGTCCGGCTGAAGGGGCAGAACTCGTTCCAGCCGATCTCGCAGAAGCCCTCGTTGAAGATCAAGATCGACAAGTACGTGGAGGACGCGACCTTCTACGAGCTCAAGGATCTGACCCTCAACAACATGGTGAGCGATCCGTCCCAGATGCACGAGCGCCTCGCGTACCAGGTCGCCCGCGAGGCAGGCCTCATCGCGCCTCGATGCAACCACGTGGTCCTGACCATCAACGGCCAGCTCTACGGCCTCTACGCCAACGTCGAGACCATCAAGCCGCGCTTCCTCAAGCGGCACTTCGACGACAACGACGGGCCGCTGTTCGAGGCGACCGACGTCGACTTCCGGCCCGAGCACGTCGCCCGGTACGAGCACAAGTCGGGCCCCGACGAGCGCACCGTGCTCGAGGGCATCGCGACGTCCCTGACGATGCAGCCGGCCGACGCCGCGTTGGCCGCGACGAGCCGATATCTCGACCTGGATCACTTCCAGCGCTTCTGGGCGATGGAGAGCGTCATCGGTCAGTTCGACGCGTTCCCGTACTCGCAGCCGGGCGACGACTACTACGTCTACGCCGATCCGACGAGCCGGAAGGCCTGGCTCATCCCCTCCGGGATGGACGAGACCTTCTTCGCGGCGGACTTCTCGCCGCTGCAGGTCCACTCCGTGCTGGCGACGACCTGCATGGCGTCGAGCAGCTGCTTCCAGGCGTACGTCGATCACGTGTGGGACATCCAGGCCACGACCGAAGCGTTCGGCCTCGAGGCCGAGCGCGCGCGCGTCCAGGCCGAGATCGCGCCACACATCGCGCGCGACTCGCGCCGGCCGTTCAGCGACGCCGAGATCGAGTACGGCCAGACCCAGCTGGGGTACTTCATCCGCGGCCGGCGCGAGATCCTCTCGGGCTACTTCCCGCAGTAGAGGGCTGCACGCCGCCGGCGTGCTGTCCGCTACCCCGTGCCCGTGCCCGTGCCCGTGCCCGCTACTCGGTCAGCATCGAGTCGCGGGCCGAGATGACGCCACAGGCGATCGGCGCGCCGGCGTTGCCGCGCGTGTTGTCGGCCTTGGCGTGCACGACCAGCGCCCGGCCCGTGAGGGTGTCGGCCCGGCCCGGCTCGAACGACAGCGAGTCGGTGTTCATCTGGAACGTGCCGGTGCCGTCCTTGGCGATCACGATGTTGCCGAAGTCGCCGGCGTGACGTTTCGACGACGCGGGCGGCCCGTGCTTCTGGTTGGTCGGGTCGAGGTGCTTGCCGATCTTCTTCGCCTTGTTGCTGCAGTCGCCGTTCTCGTAGATGTAGAAGGCGTGCTTGCCAGGCGGCAGGTCATGGAAGTCGCCCTGGATGACGATCACGTTGTCGCTGCCGAGCTCGAACGAGACCGTGCCGACGTCCTCGCCGTTCTTCACCGCGGTGAGCATCGCCAGCGCCTGCCGCGGCGCGGCTGGCGTCGCCGGCTCGGCCTGGACTGGCGTCGGAGACTCCTCGGCGACCGGGGGGACGCGCGGCTCGTCCGGCGGCGGCTTCATCGGGCCCTTCGTGGAAGGCGGCGGCGACGGCGACGGGTTGGCCATCGCCTCGTCGCTCGCCTCCTCGCTGCTGGTCGCGAGGGGCGGCGTCGACCGCTGGGCGCTGCCGCAGGCTGCAAGCACGAGCACGCACAAGATTCCCGTCCGTTTCATCGTGGTCTCTCCTTGGTCTGGTGTTGCTGGGCTCAGGGGGCCTCGAGCATCGCGCTCAGGTTCTCCCGCCGACCGGCGATGAACCAGTACAGCGCCCCCTGCGCCTGGGTGACTTGCTCGTCGGTGTACGGCTTGCGCGGGTCCATGACCGTGTACGCGGCGATCTGCGCCGCGACACGGGCGCGCTCCGCGCCGAGGTTCATGGCTTCGGTCATGGCCAGGATCGACCAGACCTGCGCGCGGTAGCCGTCGAAGCAGGCCGGCGACTCCTTGCACCGCTGCGCGAGGATCGACGACGTCAGCGTGACGTCGTGGCTGCCGGAGAGGAACGTCTCGTCCATGCCCCACGGCAGGAACGCGATGCGATCGCTCGTCGGGTCCGCGTAGACGAAGTAGTCGTCGCCCGGCTGCGAGTACGGGAACGAGTCGAACTGCCCGATCACCGAGCACGCCGCCCAGAAGCGCTGGAAGCGACCGAGGTCGATGTAGCCGGCGGCGGCGGCGATCCCGGCGTCGCCGGGCATGGTCAGCGCCGCGGCCGCGCCCCAGAGCATCGAGCGATCGTCGGGGCCGCTCTCGTGCTCGTAGCGCGCGATGTACTGGCTCGTGAAGTCGACGTCCGTGCCCTCGAACAAGGGGCCGCGGTTGTCGCTGAACCAGCGCGCGATCATGTGCTTCTTCACCGTCTCGACGTTGGCGTAGAGGCCATAGGGCTGGCCGTTGACGGTCAGCCGCAGGTGATTGGCTCGCGACGCCGGGATGCCGACCCCGCGCATCACCCAGTAGGCGAGCCGCTCGTGCATCATCGAGGGGTCGAGCGACATGTTGTTGAGCGTCAGGTCCTTGAGCCCCCAGAACCTCGCCTTGTCGGCGTACTCGTCCACGTTGATGCGCAGCGACGGCTTCTGCGAGAAGGGCTGGAACGAGTTCTGGCCCTTGAGCCGCAGCCCGACCGGACCGTAGGTGCGGCCCTCGAACACGAGGCTGGCCGGGACGTAGACGAACGGCTCCGCCTCGAGCGCGGCGATGCCGGACGGCGAGACGATGATGCCGAGCTCGGGGAGGCGGTCGTAGCCGAGCACGTGCTCGGTCAGGTCGCCCACCGCGGCGATCATCTCGGGCGGCGCGGTCGGTTGCTCGAGGCCCATCGGCTCGCCGTCGCCATCGGCGTTCGCGGTGCCGGGCGTCGGCCGCCACGCCATCACCCAGGCGCTCGAGGCGTCGGGCTGTCGCGCCGCCGAGAAGTCGGTCTCCTGCGCCCCGTAGCGGACGCGATCGATGTACGAGCCGTCGGGGCGGGCGAGGCCGACGTCGCCGCCGTCGGCATCGAGCGCGAAGCCGAGGTGCATCGCGCCGAGCGCCTGGCGCCCGTCGGCCCACAGGACGACGTAGCCGCGTGCCGCGATGATGACGCCGTGCAGGCGATGTCGGCCGGGATCGGCGAGGTCGTCGGTGATCGAGTAGCCGTGCAGCGAGAGGTCCTGATCGGTCGGGTTGTAGAGCTCGATCCAGTCGCCGGCGACGCCGGTCTCGTCCTGCGCGGTCAGCGCGTTCGACGCCATGAGCTCGTTGATCACGATGCGGCCGTCGACCTCGGGGGGCACCACCGGCACGACCGCGTCCGGTGACGGGCCGTCCGGGCGCGCGTCGGGTGTGCCGGCGTCGACGCCGGGCGGGTCGCCGGCGCCGCCAGGGACGTTGCCGTGGCACGCGGCCAGGAGGAGGAACGTGGCGGAGAGGGCGGCCGTGGCGTTCACTGGGGACCTCCGAACGAGCCCATGTCGGCGCGGCTGCCGTCGGGATCGCGCATCGCCGGATCGCCGGCGTCGATGCAGACGCTGCCGGAACCGAGGCGGAAGTTCCCGGCGGCGGCATCGGCGAAGCGGGGCGGCGCCGACAGGTTGCCGTCCCGGCCGGTCGGGTCGGCCATCCCGGTGAACGTCGCCGGAAACGTATCGTTGTAGATCCACCGCGGCGGCGTGAGCGCACCGGGGCGGCCCGGCGGCGACCTCACGGTCACGGCTGGCCCGTCGCTCGCCGACACGATGCTGCTGGCGACGGTCACGCGCGCGGTGTCGATCCACAGCGCGGCGCCCTCGTCGGCCTCGTTGCCGTGGAACGTGGTGAAGTCGATGCGGCCGACCGGCTCGGTGGGCGGGCAGGGCGGACACGGCTGGTCCCATGAGCTGGTCGCGCTGTTGACCCCGGCGTAGATCGCGCCGCCGCGTCCGCCCTCGTTGCCGACGAAGATCGAGTTGCGGATCGTGTAGTGGGTGCCGCGGACCATGAGCCCGCCGCCCTTGTCGGCCCGGTTGCCGGCGACGACGAGGCCGACCATCGTGACCGGCTCGAAGTTGTCGTCGAGGAAGATGCCGCCGCCGCGGTGGGCGCGGTTGTCCGCGATCCGGATCCCGGACAGCACGGCGCCGTGCCACGGACCGAGCCAGTGGTAGATGCCGCCGCCCGAGCCGCTCGCATGGTTGCCGCTGATCTCGCCGCCCATGACCGTGCTGGCGTCGTTGTCCATGTCCAGGCCACCGCCGGTGCCGCCGGCGTCGTTGTTGCGGATGACGTTGGCGAGGAAGACCGAGGGCACGTGCGAGACGCGGATGCCGCCGCCGCCGTCGACGGTCGTGTTGTCCTCGACCAGGTTGTCGACGAGGGTCATCGCCGTCTCGAAGATCCGGACGCCGCCGCCGTCGTCGCCGCCACGGTTGTGGTGGACGTGGTTGCTCTGGAAGACCGTGCCGTCGGCGTGGCGGAGGTAGATGCCGCCGCCGTCGTTGGACGCCTCGTTCTCGGCGATCGTGTTGCCGGTGAGCGCGAGCGCGCCTCCGATCACCGTGATCCCGCCGCCCACGCGGGCGTGGTTCCCGACGATCTCGTTGCCGGTCACGACGCCGTGACACGCGCGCAGGAGCGCCGCGCCGCCGCCGTCCTCGGCGCGGCTGTCGCGCAGGACGCTGTCCGTGAGCGCGAGCTTGCTGGCCTCGCAGAGGAGCGCGCCGCCCTCGTCCGCGATCCCGTTCTGGATCGTGAGTCCCCGGAGCGTGACGTCGGCGCCATCGATGATCGTGAGCACCGGCCCCTCGCCGCCGCCGTCGATCACCGTGCGGGCCGCGCCCTCCATGCCGACGAGCGCCAGGCGCTTGCCCGAGATCACGACGCGCTCGGGGTAGATGCCGGCGCAGATCGAGATCGTGGTCCCGTCGCTCGCCGCGGCGACGGCCGCGGCGAGGCCGGGCGAGCTCGCGTCGGTGGCGCACACCAGGAGGCCGCCGTCGGGGAATCCGCCGTCGGTCGGCGGGTCGTGCGGCCCACCGCACGCGACGACGACCACCAGGGTCACGGCGAACGCTCGGCAGGTTGCGAACATGGGCGCCAGCTCCTCACTGCGGGCACGTGGTGTCTGGACCGACGTTGTCGATGCGGCCGTCGCAGTCGTCGTCACGCAGGTTGCAGATCTCGACCGCCCCGGGGTTCACGGACGCGTCGTGGTCGTCGCACTCGTGACACCACATGAAGCCGTCACCGTCGGCGTCCGGTCCGCCGCCGTCGCGGCAGGCGAGCCACATGTCGATGAACTGCGAGCGCTCGCCGATGTAGCGGCGCGTGGCGCTCAGCGCGGTGTCGTGCATGTCCATCGAGAACGGACGGCGCTCGTCGGCGGCGGCCGATGCGCGGATCTGCGCCTGCCAGCGTCCGACCTTCTCGTCGAGGAGCATCGGGTCGTACGCCGATCGCGCCTCGCGCAGCGCCGCGACGTACTTCTCGCGCCACGGCGCCTCGTTGAGGGTCAAGAGGTAGTGGCGCCAGTCCTTCTCCCACCGGCCGGCGCACGTCGGGAACACGGGGTCGGCATCGTCGGGGAGGAAGTCGTCGGCGAACGCCGTGTCCATGTCGTGCGGGAACCAGATGAACCCGCGCGTCGGATGGTCGTAGAGATAGAAGTTCGCGCGCCCGTTGTAGTACCCGTCGGCTGCGCCGACCACGGCCTCGGCGGCCCACTCGTAGACCGACGCGTCCATGTCGGCGAGCGCGTCGAGATCGGCGGCGGTGTGGACCTGGTACCAGAACCGATCGATCCGGTCCCACGAGAACGTGTCCTCGTTGGTCTTGATCGTGCGGCCGCCCTTCCAGAGATCGCCCTCGTCCTCGATGCCGTCGCTGCCGAAGTAGCGCTGGAGCAGCTCCTTGTCCATGCGCTCGAGGTGCGTGTAGAGGCCGTAATACTGACCGTTGATCACGACGCGCGCGTTGTTCGCGCACTGCGCGTAGGTGCCCGCGCTGCGCAGATAGTGCAGCGCGAGGCGCTGGCGGATGAAGGTCGTGTCGCTGCGCGGCATGTCGAGCTCGACCTTGCGCACGCCCTCGAAGCGGCCCTGAGGATCGATCTCGTTGAACGCCAGCACGAACTGCATCTTGGGTCTGGCGTCGAGCATGATCGTCTGCAGCCACGACGAGGCCCCCTTGAGGCGCAGGAGCGTGTTCGGGACCTCGACGGGCGGGGCGACGCCGTCGTCGTAGACCACCTGCACCGGGTGATACGGCTCCGGGTCGAGCATCATCGCCGTGCGCTCCACCACGTGCAGGAACTCGTCCTCGAGCTTCGCCCACTCGTCGGCGGAGATCGTGATCCGGTACTCGGGCAGGATGCCCTGGCGGAAGATCGGCGAGCAGCTGGTGTCGGCGGGGTCCGGCGTCAGGTCGGGCCCGACGTCATCGCCGTCGCCACCGTCGCCGGGACCGGCGCAGGCGGCGAGCGCGAAGGGTACGAAGGAGGCGGCGAGCAGAAGGCGGCAGAGCGACATGCTGGAGTGCAATGCAACCAGCGGGCCTCCCCGCCAGGAGCTCAGCTCATCAAGGCTGCGGCCGCGACTTCGCGCACGGTGAACACCTCGCTCACGCGGCGTGGCGCACCGCGTCCCTCGATCGCGCGCCGCGCGGCGTCGCTCGCGCGCGCGACGTCGATCTCTCCACTCGCGCGCCGGGCCACGGGTTGCGCCGGGGCGAGCGCGAACACGGCCTCTTCCCGGTGGCCGCCCGCCAGCTCGAGGTGCGCCAGCTCCCGCTTGATCTCCGTGGCGTGCTCGGGCGCCCAGGCGAGCGCACGTGCATACGCATCGCGCGCCGTGGCGATCAAGCGCGGCACCATGGCGCCGTCGGCGAGCCGGTTGAGCACCATCTCCTCGGCCGCGTGCGCCACACCGAGCGCCAGCGACGCATCGGGCCCCGGGGCGGCGGTGAGCGACGCGAGGGCGGCGGCCAGCCGCGCTTCGCTGCGTAGCTCGAGCTCCTCGAGCGTGAGCGCGGCCTCGAGCACGACCTCCGATGGGCCATGCTCGATGGTCCAGCGCAGCACGGCGACCGCGTCGGCGTCGCCGGCGCTCGACAGCGCGACGAGGGCGGCGAGGCGCTCGCCGGGGTCGCCCGAGAGCAGCCGGTCGACGACCGGGGGCTGCTCGGCGAGCCGGGCCGCGTCGTCGATGTTCAGGCGACGCGACGGGGCCTCGTCCTCGGGCTCCAGCTCGATCGCGCCGCCGCGCGTGCGCCTCACGAGCGCGGCGAGCAGGACCCCGGCGAACGGCACGACGACCACGAGCGCGCAGGCGAGCACGCGACGGCTGGGCGAGACGCCGGGCCGCGCTGCGAACGCGATGGCCGGAAGGAGGAGGACGGCGAGCCAGTACATGGGCGCTCCTTCACCGCGCCGCCGCGAGCGGTTCGGTCGTGCGCGACGTCGACGTGAACGACGACGTCATCACGGCGTGCATGCCGAGCACGAACTTGGAGAACCCGAGCTCCTCCCGCATGGGCGCGAGGGCGTCGACGAGCCACGGCGGGGGAGCGCCGGCGCTCTTGCATTCGAGCACCAGCGCCGGACCGTGCGTGATCACGTGATCGGGGGCGAGGGGAAGCAGCGGGCTCCCGAGCGGCAGCGGGCGACACAGGAGCACGAGGTCGTCGAGGGTGATCCGTAGCCCGTCGTCACCGACGAGCGCGCGACGCCGGTACCACGTCGTCACGCACGGGGCGAGCGACGCGTCGGTGATCGTCGCGAGCTCGCGCGCGACCTCTGCATGCTGCAGGCGAAGGCGGACCTTCGAGCGCATGCTCGCATTGGACTGCTTGAGCTCGAGGTAGCAGTGCTCGAGGCGACGCGGGGGTCCCTCCGGATCCGGGGCGATCGCGTACTCGCGCACGCGCACCCGACGGAGCACCGGTCCTCCGCACGATCGATAGTACGCAAGGTCCGGCGTGTCGAAGTACGTGGTGCGCGCGTAGGAGACGGCGCCGGGCCCGTGCTCCGGGCGGAGGTGCGTCGCCGCGATCCGCCAGAACGAGCGCGCGGCGCTCGCGTCCGGAAGGAACTTGCGCTCTCGCTGTTCGAGCTGACGATCATCACGGTGCAGCGACGAGGGCGATTGCATGTCACACGGCGGTTGCACGCCGCGTGCCGCGGACGCCCGTCAGCGCAACTCGACGAGCTCATTCGCACCTGGATCCCGCGGCCCCGGAGCCTCCGGATCGATCATCAGGGCATCGACGATCACGTTGTCGCCCGTCGCGGGACGCCACGCCCCGTCGTTCGCGAGCTGGATCGCGTAGCGAGGATCTTCCGCGAGCGACGGCTCGACGTCGGGCAACCGAAGCGCGACCGCGTGCGCGCCGGCCACGGTCGCTGCGGGGATGCGCAGCCGCACGGTGAGCGTGGTCTTCACACCAGGCGCCCAGGTCCGGGCGTCGGCCGCGAGGCGCACCACACGCCGGGTCGTGCCCTGCCCGATCACGATCTCCACCGGTCGCTCGTTGAACGGCGAGGCGAAGCCGCGGTTGACCACGTCGACCTCGAGGTCGAGGATGCCGCCGGGCGCGACCCGCTCGGTGTGCGCGACGCGTGCCACCGCGAACCGGTAGCCGAGCCGGAGGTCGATCTCCGCGGCGCAGCCCTGCGTCTGCCAGACGGCGAGCACGTCGCGGTTGTACTCCTGGTTGAGGTACGACCAGTGTAGCCGCTCCATCTCGGCCTTCGCGCTCGCGCAGTCGGTGCGAGGAACGGAGACGGCGCAGGTCTCGCCCCCGATCGCCGTGTAGCGTCCGTCGTCGGCCACGTACTGCTTCCACGCGTCGACCGGGGAGTTGTAGGTCCCGTAGTCGCTCCCCGAGGCGAGGAAGCAGTCGTTGTGGTGGCCGAGGCGCGCGCGGTCGGAGCCATCCCAGGCCTCGCTCGCGTCGAGCGCGCCGCCCGGCGCGAACGTGTCCTTGAACATCGGCCGGCGCAGCTGCAGGTTGCGCGACGGCGGCAGCGCGGCGAGCAGCGCGTTGATGATCGCGGCGCGGTCGGTGGGGTTGTCGAGGCCGTTGGTCGACGCGTGCCACTCGCCCCAGGCGCCGATGAAGCCGGCCTGCATGACCGCGATCACGTCGACGTGCTCGCGCAGGAGCGGTTCGAGCTGGTCGATGTGCCCGAGGATGACGCTCCTCGGCGCGTCGGGGCCGAAGTCCGAGACGTAGCTGAAGCGGAGGATGATCTTGAAGCCATTCGCGCGCGCCGCGTCGAACCCGGCGTCGAGCGCGGCGAGGAGCGTGCTGTCGAGCGGCCGGTCGCGGTAGCTGTCGAGCTTGACGACCGAGATCGCCAGCGTGCGTCCGGACGCGCGCACGGCGGACGCGCGATCGGGGCGCGTCAGATCGTAGCCGACGTAATAACCACGCTCGGGATTGGCAATGACAGCATCGGATTCCGACAGATCGAATGACACCATCGGGGCGTTGCCGCTCGTCGTGTCATCGTTGTCACCGTGGTCGGCGACCGTGTCCTCCTCGCTTCCCGCACCCCGTTGGTCGTCTTCGTCCGTGATCATTCCGTGACAGGCCGTGACTGCAAGAGCGAGGCTGATCGCCAGGGAGGGCTGATGTTTCATCGGGGCGAGACGCTAAGGGTTCGCTCCCGACGAGTCCACGTATGATTTCGACCACCTGTGCGACGCTGTGCTCCTCGCGCACGCCGAGCGTTATTGCCACGCGTCGCGATCGTAAGCCACCACGCGCGGATGGTTCGAGACGTGCAATGCGAGATCGCGATGAACGAGCAACGTCGTCGATCGAGCTGCACTCGGCTGCGAATGACATGCTGCGCGACCGTACTCGCGCTCGAGATCGTCAGTTCACCTGCGCGAGCCGAGGAGACGCTCTCCTCGGCAACCGAGGTCTCCGTCGAGGTCTCGGCGCCGGCATACGACGGCTACCAGGCCCTCCTCGACTGGGAGGCCCACGACGCCCTGGCCAAGGGCGACTTCCGTCGGGCCTGGCACTTCTTCTGGCGCCTCCTCCAGATCGATCCGTACGACACGCGCGCGATGCGCGAATGCGGGCGCATCGCGCACGCGACGGGCAGGTTCACGCACGCCGTCGACCTGCTGGGGCGCGCCTACGCGCTGTCCCCGCGTGGGCCCGATCCCGAGCTCCACTACCTCCGCGGTGAAGCGCTCATCGTGCTCGGCCGCACCGCCGACGGCCAGCGCGCGCTCGACAAGGCGGCGACCGAGATCGGGGAGGCCCCCACCGATCGCCGCCACGTGCTGTGGCTGGCGCGGATCCACGCGCTGCGCGGTGACGTCGAGGGTGCGCTCGCGCTCTACGACAGCGAGATCGCCCGCGGTGGCACCGTCGACACCAACGCCGAGGTGGCGCTCCTGCGCGTCGAGACCTTCGCGTTCGACAAGCGCTGGACCGACGCCGAGCGCGAGCTGCGGGCGTTCCTGCGCGATCGCCCCGACCACCAGCGCGGCCGCGAGATGCTGGCCTGGGTGCTCGATGCGCGCGGCAAGCTCGACGAGTCGACCGCCGTGCGCGCGGTGCTGGCGCAGGAGTGGGTCGATCACGCGCGCCGCACCGAGGCGTACGCCCGGTCGCTCGAGCGCTCGCTGCGCTATCCGGAAGCGCTCGTGCAGTACCGACACGCCGAGCGCCTCGGCGTCGACGAGCTCGACGACGAGATCGGCCGCCTGCAGCGGCGACTCTCCCCGGAGATCGCGGGTGGTGTCGTGCGCCGCGGGGATCCGTCGGGCGTGATCGATGGCTTCATCGCCGGCGCCAGCATCCCGGTCCATCGGCGCGCACGGGTGACGCTCCTCGGCACGCGCGAGACCACGAGTGGTGGACCGTCGGTGGTGATGACCCAGGGGACGATGACGTCGGCGACCGCGTCGGCGATCGTCGACGGCAAGCTCGGCGGGCTCTTCGGCGCCGGCGCCACCGCGCAACAGATCGACGATGGCTCGGAGAGCGCCATCGGGGCCAGCGCGTTCCTCCGCACCAGCCCGCGGCATCAGCTCCAGCTGCACATGCGCCTCGACTACGACCTGCCGTGGCGCGAATCGGCGAGCACGATCCGCAACGGCGGGCGTTACGACGCTGCCTCGCTCCAGCTCTACGCGTCGCCGAGCTCGCGCCGGCTGCTGCTGAGCGCCGGTGGGCACTTCCGTCGCCTGTCGCTCACCGCCGAGGGCGTCGACGCGATGGACGCCGATCAGATCTTCGGCTTCGCCGGGGTCGACTGGGTCGCCTGGCGCGCGCCCGGACGGGTCGCACGGGCCGAGGTCTTCGACGAGGACCTGATCGCGCCGCGCGCGATGGCCTCCTCGGCGGTGCTGTCGCTGCGTCACTACGAGATGGCTTCCGACAACCCGTTCGGCGAGCAGCTCTTCCTCATCGAGCGGAGCTCGATCGACGAGGCGAGCGGCATCCTGCGTCACGTCCTCGATCGCGGCGGTCGCCTCGGCGCCGAGGTGCGCGGCGGGCTCGGCTACGACTGGGGTCGCGAGGTGCGCATCTGGCGCGCCGGCGGCTCGGCGCTCCTCTCCGCGACGGCCTCGAGTCGCCTCACCGTCGACTACGACGTCGCGAGCGAGAGCGGGACGGGGCTGTCGGGCCGCCGCCACGTCGGCCAGGTGGTGCTCCATGTCGACCTCTGATCGCGCCGTGCTCGTCGAGGCCGCCGCGGCCGCCCTGCTCACCGCGGTGGCGGTTGCGGTCGCCGCGCCCGGTGGTGACGTGTGGATGCCGATGGTCGCGCTCCATCCGGCGTGGCTCCCCGTCATCGTCCTGGCCGCGCGGTATGGCACGCGCGGGCTGTTCGTCTCGCTCGCGCTCGTCGTCGCCGCCCTGGTCGTCGCCGGCCTGGTCAACGGCAGCGGCGTGGCGGGGCTGGCGATGCGCTCGCGCTTCCCCGCCGATCTCCTCGCGCTGGGCACGGCGACCATCGTCGCGTGGATCGCGATGGCCCGCGAGACGCGCATGCGGCACGTGAGCGAGCAGCTGCTCGATGCGACGGTCGCCCACCGTCATGCCGAGGAGGCCGTGACCGCGCTCCACGAGAGCCTCGCCTACCTGCGCGGTCGCCACGATCGCCTCGACGTGTCCCTCAGCGTGTGGCGTGATCTCGCCGCGCGGATGGAGCGCGGCGAAACGGTCGACGCCGCGCGCGCGGCGCTCGAGCTGTGCCAGATCCGCATCGGCGCCGCCTCCGGGTCCGTGCAGGTGCGCGACGGCAATCGCTTGCGCCTGCTCGCGACCCGCGGGTCGCTGCCCGACTCGGCGGTGCTCCGCGACATCGGAGGCGATCACACCGTGCGCGACGCGATCGTGGCGCGCGCGGTCGCGCCCGCCGCGCCCGGGGCGGGCGCGACCGACAGCGACGTCGCGGCGCCGATCATCGATGACGACACCGGGCTGGTGGTGGGCGTGATCGCTCTCCGTGGCGTGCCCGCCGCCTCGCTGCGCGCCGCGAACCTCATCGACCTGCGACTCATCGCCCAGTGGTTGGCACCGGCCTTGAATCGAATCTGGCGTGAGACCATGAGACCCGCGCTGGCACAGAGGAGCGCACCATGACGCGGCCGCCCGTTCGCTGCACCGGCACGGCCGATGTCGCGCTGATCCTCGAAGGCACCTATCCCTACGTCGCCGGCGGCGTGTCGACCTGGGTCCACCAGATCCTCGGCGCGTACCCCGACCGCCGCTTCGCGCTCCTGCACATCGGACCGCACCCCGGCGCCTACGAGGAGCCTCGTTACGCGATCCCGTCCAACGTGACGACGCTCGCCGAGGTCTACTGCCGGGGTGCGGTGCCGGTGGGCAAGTTCCCCGTGCGCCGCATCGACGCGCCGCGCCTTCCGCGCGGCAAGCAACCGGCGCGCATGCTGCGCGCGATCCGGCGGATCCACGTCGAGGACGTCGTCGACGACGAGCTCCTCGACGATCTCGCTTCGGGTGACCTCGGCGTGAACGAGTTCCTGCACGGCGACGCCACCTTCGAGCTCCTGCGCAACGAGCTCTACGACCGCGTCAGCCCCAGCGGACCGTTCATGGACTTCTTCTGGCACTTCCGCGCGATGCACATCCCGCTCCTGCGCTTGCTCGCCGCGCCGTGCCCCGACGCCGGCATCTACCACGCGGTGTCGACCGGCTACGCCGGCCTGGTCGGCGCCGTCGCCAGCGTGCGCACCGGGCGCCCGCTCGTGGTCACCGAGCACGGTCTCTACGCGCGCGAGCGCGAGATGGAGCTGTCTCGCGCTCGCTGGATCCAGGACATCGATGACCGGCGCGCGCACGGCGTGCCGAGGCCGTCGCCGCTGCGGCGCTTCTGGTCGCACTACTTCCGCATGCTCTCGCGCATCGCCTATCACCGCGCGACGCGGCTGGTGACGCTGTCGGAGGCCAATCGCGCCAAGCAGCTCGCCGACGGCGCCGCCCCGCACAAGATCGTGGTCGTCCCCAACGGCGTCGCGCGCGCTGCGCCGACAGCCCCCACGACGCCCCCGGCGCAGGCCGCGAGCGGTGAGCTCGGCCCGCGCCTCGTGACCGGGAAGCCCCGCCTCCGGGTCGGGTTCGTCGGCCGCGTCGTCCCGATCAAGGACGTCATCACCCTCATCAAGGCGGTCGGCCTCGCGCGCGAGCACGTCGATCTCGACGTCCAGATCGTCGGACCGCAGGACGAGGATCCGAGCTACGCCCGGCGCTGCGCCTCTCTCGTCGAGAGCCTCGACCTCGGCGCGGTCATCACGTTCCTCGGCCCGCGCAACGTGGCGGAGCTGTACCCGACCTTCGACGTCGTGCTCCTGACCAGCCTCAGCGAAGGTCAGCCGCTGGTGATGCTCGAGGCCTACGCCGCCGGCGTACCGGTCATCGCGACCGATGTCGGCGCCTGCCGCGAGCTCATCGAGGGCGGCGAGGGCGACCGCGCGCTCGGTCCGTCGGGCATCGTCACCCGCGTCGCGAATCCTCCGGCCACCGCCGCCGCCCTCATCGCCCTCGCCCGCGACCCCTCCCTGCGGGCGGCGATGGGGCAGGCGGCCCTGGCCCGCGTCAACGCTCGCTACCAGCTCAACCAGGTGGTCGCGAGCTACGAATCACTCTACTCGAGCATGGCGGCCTGAGATGGCGGGCATCGGCTGGAGACTCGAACGGATGATGGCGCGGGACTCGCTGAGCGGTTCGCTGGGCGCGTTCCTCACCGGCGTCGCGGTCACCTCGGGACCGTGGCTCCTCACGACCCTCGTGCTGGTCCTCGTGCGCATCAGCGCGGCGCGGAGCGGCACGCTGGCGGTGCAGGAGGTCGAGCAGGTGATCACCGTGGTCTACGCGACCGTGATCGTGCTGTCCGCGCCGATCGACATCGTGCTCTCCCGGTACGCGGCCGATCGCGTGTACGAGAAGCGGCGCGATCAGATCGCGGCCCCGCTGCGCACGATGGTGAGCGTGTGCCTCCTCGGCTTCACGGCCGTCGGCGCGCTCGCCATGAGGCTCGCGGGCTTCCCCCTCGCCCTCGCCATCCCGGGCACGGTGCTCGCGTCGATCGTCGCGGCGCAGTGGCTCCTCCTCTCCGCCGCCGGGGGGCTCTCCTCGCCTGGCATCATCGTGCGGGCCTTCGCCGCCGGTGCACCGCTCAGCGTCGTCGGTGCGTACTACCTGCCGGGCCTGGAGCTCTTCGGCGCGACCGGCTACCTCTACGGCTACGGCCTGGGCCAGCTGGTCACCCTCGCGCTCCTCCTCCACGGCACGATGAGGGCGCTCCCCGAGGACGAGGACGAGGACGCGCGGATCGGCTCGGCCTTCCGCGAGTACTGGATGCTCGCCGCCGCCGCCTTCTGCTTCCACGCCGGCCTCTGGGTCGACAAGATCATCCTGTACGTGAGCGGCGTCGCGGATGCCCCGATCTACGCCGCGTGCGCCGCCGTCGCCTGGCTCACGGTGGTCCCGGCGGCGGCGTTCCTCTTCGTCACGATCGAGACGGCGTTCCACCGCCGCTTCCGGGCCTACTACGCGGCGCTGCATGCCGGCGCCTCGCTGCGCGAGCTCGAGCGCCTGGTCGCCGAGCTCCGCGAGGAGGTCGACGAGACGCTGCGCGGCACGGCGGCGGTGCAGGCCGGCGTGACGCTCATCGCGGTCATGTCGGCGCCCGCGATCGTCGGCGCGCTCTCGCTCCACGCCGATCATGGCGTCACGCTCGCCTGGCTGCTCGTCGGCGCCGGGCTGCAGGTCGTCGCCGTCTCGGCGACGCTGCTCCTCTACTACTTCGACTTCCGCCGCGAGGCGCTGGCCACCGCCGCGACCCAGCTCGTGACCAACGGCGTGCTCACGCTGGCCGTCGGCGGCGATTCGCGTGTGCTCGGTCTCGGCTACACGGTCGCCTGCGCGATCACCTGCGTGGTCTCGCTCACGTTGCTCCGCCGTCGCATGGAGGGGCTGCTCGGGCGAACCTTCCAGTCGCAGCCCTTCGCCTCCGAGGACGCGGCGCTCGAGCTGGGGTCCGTATGAACCCGGCCGAACACGACCTGCTCCTCGACGGCTGGCGCGACCTCAGCCAGGGCTGGCTCCTGCTCGACATGGTCGCGGTGCTGCTCATCGCGCTGGTGCTCGGCGCGGTGATCGCCTACCACCCGGCGACCCGGCGCCGGGTGTCGACCCTCGAGCACCACGAGCAGCCCAAGGCGATCCTCATGTACGCGATGGTCGCGGCCATGGTCGCGCTCGTCGTGAAGGTGTTGCCGGCGATGGCGTTCGTCATCTTCGGGATCGGCGGGCTGCTTCGCTTCCGCACCGACACCGGCGAGGCCAAGGACACCGGCCGCGTCATCCTGGTCACCGTCGTCGGGTTGTGCTGCGGCCTCGGCCTGTTCGTGGTCGCGGTCCCGGCGACGGTGATCGGCTGGGTGCTCGTGTTCACGCTCGATCGTCAGACCGCCGGGATCGTGCGGGTGTCCGGGGTCAGCGAGGACGCGATCTACGATGCCGTGCGCAGCTATCGCAACGCGATCCTCCGCACCGGCTGCACGATCATCGGCGAGCAGACCAAGTTCATGCGCCGCGAGTTCTGCTTCGTGGTGCAGGCACCGCCGTTGCTCACGCGCGCGGTGCTCCAGTCCCAGCTCGATCAGCTGCCGGCCCCGGTGCGCGGCGTCGTCGAGCTCGAACAGCTCTAGCTCCAGGAATCCTCCATGTTCATCGTGTTCGAAGGCATCGACGGCAGCGGCAAGACGACGATCTCCAACAAGGTCGCCAGTCGCCTGCGCAAGCGCGGGCTCTCCGTCACCCACGTGCGCGAGGACGGCACGTTCACCTCGTTCGCCGCGCAGGCCATCCGCGAGCTGGGTCGCGACGTGCGCAACCTGATGCTGTCGCCGCTCGCCGAGCTGATGCTCTACCTCGCCCGCGACGGCCAGTCGCTCGAGGAGGTCGTCCTGCCCGCGCTGGCGCACGCGGACGTCGTGATCTCGGATCGCTACCTGTACTCGGCCCAGCTCCTCGCCACCGCCGGGCGCGGGCTCTCGCCCGAGGTCGTGCGCTCGATCTCGGCCCCCTTCGAGGCCCGGCTCGTGCCCGACCTGGCGATCCTCGTCGACGTTCCGCCCGACGTCGCGCGGGCGCGTCGTCGCGTCTCGAAGCTGCAGGCGCCGAGCGACAAGCCGCCGTCGCGCAAGGGGCTCGCCGGAGGTGGCCTGCAGATCAAGATGCATCGCGCTCACCGCGAGCTCGCCGAGGCCAACCCCGATCGCTGGCTGATCGTGGACAACGACGACGCCGATCTCGGTGAGATCGTCGACGCGGTGACGGCGGCGGTGGCGACCGCGCATGCGCACGGGGTCGCCGCCGGCCTCGCCGAAGGGCGCCGGCGGCTGCCGGTCTCCGCGGCCTCGCACCCGCCGCCGTCGACCGTGGCCGAGGCGCGCGACGCGCTGCTGGCCTGGCTCGATCACCGCACGGCGCGCGAGCCGGCGCTCGCCGCGTACATCCTCGCGGGCTGCACGCACCCGGAGCTGTGCGCACGCCGGCAGGCCCTGGCCGAACGCGCGCCGGTCGTCGTCGCCCATGGTCTGCAGGGGCTCGACGACGCCGACTCGTGGCGGCTGCGGCAGGCGCTCGCCGAGATCGCGCCGCGGGCGGTCGCGCGATCGCTTGGCGGGCTGGTGAGCCCGGAATCGTATCGCTGGCGGCGCGCGCTCGCCGCGGTCGTTCCCGACGCCGTCGTGGCGTCGCTCAACGGCCTCGACGACCCCGACGCGTGGAGCCTGCGCGAGGCGCTCCGCGATCAGGAACCCGACGGCGTCAGCGCGTCGCTGGCCAACGTCCAGTGCGCCCGCGCCGATGCGGAACGCCGGCGCTGGCTGTCGGCGTGCCCGAGCGAGGGCCCGGCGACGTACGCCGCCGCCCGCGCCGGCGCGCGCATGGTCAGCGGCTGCCACGACGACGTGGCCTGGCGCATCCGCCAGCTCACGTTCGGGCTCGCGCCCGCCGACACGATCTCCAGCATGAAGCGAGATGTCTCCTCGCGTGCGTGGCGATGGCGCGAGAAGTACCTCGACCGCGCCCCCCGCCCCGTCGCCGAGTCGCTGAATGGTATGGATACGCCCGAGGCGTGGGCCCTGCGCGCCGCGCTCGCCCCGTCCTGCCGCGAGGCCTTCCAGTCGATGGTCGGCCTCGACGGCGACGCCGCGTGGGCGCTGCGTGTCGCGCACGCCGACGCGTGGCCGTCGACCGTGTGCAAGAGCATCGGCGCGCTCGTTCATACGGCGCGCGGCGCCCGGCTCCTCGCCGAGATCCTGCGCGATCACCGCGGGGTCTCGCTGCTGCGCAACGCCGCGCGCCTCGAGCAGGCGACGCCCCGCCCGGCCGTGCTCGCGCGGCCGCCCATGGTGCGGCTGCGCGCCGGGCTCGTCTCCTGATCGGTGCCTCGCGCGCTGATCGGCGCTGGTACGCCGCGTGCTCATCTGGAACCCAATGCTTGCTTCGAACGCCCTCCACGCGCGTCGTCCCGCGCGCGAGCTCGTCGCCGGGAAGTACCTCCTCGCCGAGGAGCTGGGCGCGGGTGGAATGGGCGTCGTCTACCGGGCGCACCAGCTCCAGCCGCCGCGCTGTGTGGCGATCAAGTTCCTGCATCGCGTGCTCGCGCGCGATCCGGGCATCGTCGCGCGCTTTCGCGTCGAGGCGCTCGCCGCCGCGCGCCTCGAGCATCCTGCCTCGGTCGCCGTCCTCGACCACGGCGAGGACGAGGACGGCACGCCCTATCTGGTGATGGAGTACGTGCGCGGTCGCACGCTGCGGCGCGTCGTCGCCGACGGGCCGCTTCCGCTCGAACGCGCGATCTCCATCGCGCAGCAGATCCTCGGCGCGCTCGCCTGCGCCCATGCGCACGGCATCGTCCACGCGGATGTGAAGACGGAGAACGTGCTGGTGCAGGAGCCCGAGCGCGTGAAGCTCGTCGACTTCGGGCTCGCGCGCGTGATCTTCTCGCTCGACGAGGACGATCGCGACGTCCGCACCGAGGCGCACATCGCCGGTACGCCCGAGTACATGGCCCCCGAGGTGATCCTCGGTGATGCCCCGAGCCCGGCATCCGACATCTACGCCGTCGGCGTGATCCTGCACGAGCTGGTCACCGGCGCCACGCCGTTCGGCGGCGGCAAGCCGATGGACATCTTCCAGCGCCACGTCCTCGACCCGATCGTGCCGCCGTCGGTGCGCTTCCCCCACCTGACGCTCCCGCGGGAGCTCGAGGAGGTGCTCGCGCGCGCGCTCGCCAAGGCGCCGGCGCTGCGCTTCCGCGACGCCACCGCCTTCGCGGAGGCGCTCGACCGTTGCCCGATGCCTGGTGCCCGCGCGGCGCATCCACCCGCTCCGACCGACGGATCGCACGCCGTGGGCGCGCGATGCCCGACCCTCAGGGTCCGTTCCCTGACGGGCCCACCTCTCCAACCAGCGAGGAGCGCTTCCACGCGCTGACCATCCATGTCCTCAACGCAGCTGCAGACGATCCTCGTCGATCAACGCCTCGTCACCTCCGATCAGATGAAGTACACGCTCGAGGCCGCCGGCGGCGGCGAGTTCACCTGGCTCGAGCTCCTGCTCCTGTGGAACCTCGTCGAGGAGCAGCACGTCGTGAACCACGCCGGAGCCATCGCCAAGGTGCCGTGCTGCGAGCTCGCGCGGATCTCGCACATCCCGCACCAGGTCCTCGCGGTGGTGCCGCCCGACATCGCGATCGAGCACCGGGTGGTGCCCATCGGTGTGGAACCCGACGGCGACCTTCGCCTCGCGATGGTCGACCCCACCGACGAGGCCGCGGTGGAAGAGGTCGAGTTCTTCTGCGACCGCCGCATCCTGCGCGAGGCGGCGCCGGCGACCGCTGTCGCCTGGGCGCTGCATCACTACTACGGCGCTTCGAGCGCCCTGTGGCCGCCCGGTCAGTACGAACGCTCGGTCGCGTGATCCGTCGCGGCGGGATGGTGGACACCAGCGCGGCGGCTGCCGTCACGGTGCCCGGCCTCGAACGCCAGGTCGAACGCATGGCGCGCCGCGTACCTGGCGCCGGCGGCGAACGCGAACCGGGCGCCGGTCCTCAAGACGCGACCGCCGCCGACGATTCCGACGAGGAAGCCGACGGCGGTCGAGACGCCGAGCCGCACCCAGGGGTTCTTGCCGAGGACGTCGTCGACGATCGACAGGACGTCGTCGCTCGCGCGCCTCCTCGGGGTCGTGCTCTCGGTTCTCACGGCGTCCATCCTAGCGGCGCGCGGCCATGAACCGGCCCAGGAGGTAGCCGACCCCGAGTCCGATCGCGATCGTCGCGAGCGGGTGGCGGTGCATGAGGTCGCCCATCGACTCGACCTTCTCGCCGGCGGTGGTGCGCGCGGTCGAGGCGGCGGAGCGGACGCGGGTCTTGGCCCCCGAGAGCCGCTCCGACGCGCCGTCGAGCATCGACTGGACGCGCGAGCCGATGCGAGACTTGAGCTCGTCCTTCATCTCGGACGCGCTCGTCCCGTTGTCGCTGGAGAACGTGCTCTCGTTGATGTCGCTGCTGAGAGTGCCCATGATTTCCTCTTTGCTGGTTGGAGGCCGAACGCGACCGGGGCGGCGACGATTCGCCACCCCGGTCGCTGGTGAGAATGAAGCTCGGATGAAGGCTCGATCACGTCACCACATGACGGTGTAGCCGACGTTGGCGCGCACCGCGTTCGACACCTGGAGCAGCACGCCGTCGCCGGTGTCCATCGAGTCGTGCGTGTTGTACTGCCACGACAGCGACGGGGTCAGGATGCCCGATCGACCGACGAGGAAGTTGGCGCCGACGCGCGGCGCCATCGCGAACGCCATGCCCGGGCCCTTCACGTACGACGCGCCCACGCCGAGGCCGAAGAAGCCGAAGGTCGTGCGGTTGAACGGGAGGTGGTACGAGGGCTCCGCGAGGAGGGTGACCAGCGTGCCGTCGCCGTTGTCCGTGCTGGCGTGCGCGACGTCGAAGACGCCGGTCAGCTGCAGGTTATCGGCGACGAACCAGCCGATCGAGGGAGCGACGTTGACCTGGGTCATGCCGCCACCCGACGTGAAGCCGGCGGAGCCGCCGAGCTCGAGGACGCCGGCGCGGCCGTAGCCGACCGTGCCGCCGACGCCCGCCTGCTCGACGAGGCCGCCGGGCGGAACGCCCGGGGTCGCGACCTCGGGCTGTGGATCGTTGTCGGAGCGGACCGGTGGGAGGTCGCCGTCGTTGGGGGAAGCGTTCCTGGTGTCTTCGGCGGTGGCGGGGCGACCATCTTCTTGATCGTCCGCATCGTTCGGGACGCTCGGGTCGGGCTGCGCATACGCGGTCCCGCACAGGGCTGCCGCAAACGAGACGAGCATGGTGAGGCTTCGCATTGAGGACTCCTTCGAGAGTTGAGCGGGGATAGAGCACCCGCCGTACCAAGCTCGATCGGCGCGTGTGCGCGCAACGACACGCGTACTTGCGCCGTTCGCACGCGCGATCGCGACACACCGTGCTGGCCGGCGGCGCGCAGCCGGCCCGTCCCCCTCGGCTGGGCACGCACGCTGCATCGGCTTCGCCTGCGCTGGTCGTGCACGTGCGGCGTCGCTCGCACGGGCGGTGACGCACGAGGTGATGCCTCGCGCACCCCTCTCGGCGCACCTCGGTGCGGCACGTAGCTTGCGTTCCCGGAGGAGCGGCGCCAAATGGACCTACGCATCGAGAGATTGCAGCGACGCGCGGCGAGTCATCCCGGCGTCATCTCGCTCGCCGGCTGCTTGCCTGCCGACGAGCTCCTGCCTCGCCTCGCGTTCGTGCGCGCGATGGAACAGGTCCTCGAGTCGGGGGCGTGGGCCGACAGCCTCGAGCAGATCCGGGTCTGGGTCGCGGATCGTCTGCTCGCGCGCGGCGCGCAGGTCGACCCCGCCGACGTCATCGTCACCACGGGCGCACGCGCGGCGCTCGCGCTGGTGGCGCGCGCGATGAGGCCCGCTGGTCGCATCGCCGTCGGCGAGCTCAGCTCACCCGCGGCGATCGCCGCGTTCACGTCCGCGGGCCACGAGGTGGTACCCGTCGACGAGGACGCGCCCCAGTTCGTGATGGAAGGCGTCTCGACACCCGAGGGACTGGATCTCGTCTCGCCGCGGCGAGCCCAGCTCCTGGCCACGGGCTCGCCGATCATCGTCGACGACGGCCTGTCGGACCTGCGCTTCGACGGCGCGAGCCGACGCCCGCTCATCGCCGACGCGCCCGATCGCGTCTGGCACGTGGGCACCTTCTCGAAGCTCCTGGCTCCCGGGCTCGGCGTCGGCTGGCTGGTCCCGCCCCGCCACGCGCGGCGTGACGTGCTCGCGCTGGCGCACAAGGACGAGGTACGCGATCCCGGGTTGGTGCCCGCGGCGCTGGCGCGGATCCTCGGTGAGTGTACGCACCCGGCGCGCCTCGCCGAGGCCCGCGCCACGTACGCCCGCCGCGCCGACGCGGTGATCGCGGCGGTGCATCATCACCTGCCGGGCTGGCAGGTGCGCGAGCCCGAAGGCGGGCTCGCGGTGTGGGCGGAGAGTGATCTCGAGGGCGACGACGTCGAGGTCGTGACCATCGCGATCAAGCACGGTGTCGCGATCGACCCCGGGTGCGTGTTCCGCCCCGACGGTCAGGGAACCCCGCTCGGGTTCCGCATCAGCTTCGCCCGCGCGCGCATCGCCGAGCTGGAGGAAGGTGTCCGCCGGCTCTCGCGCGCTGCCCGGAGGTTCCGTCGCTGTGACCCCGACAACTAGCAGAGAGCCCGTGGAAGATCTTGCCTACCCGAAGCGAATCCTGGTCGTCGAAGACGACGAGGAGATGAGCGACACCCTGTGCGAGGCGCTCACCGACCATGGCTACGAGCCGGTCGCGGCCGCCAACGGCCAGGAAGCGCTCGAGCGACTCCGCGCGTGGCCCGAACCTCCATCGGTCATCCTGCTCGACCTCGCCATGCCGGTGCTCGACGGCCGCGCCTTCCGCGACGCGCAGCTCGCCGAGCCGGAGCTCCGCGACATCCCCGTGATCGTGCTGACCGCGCAGCCGGACGCCGAGCAGCTCTGCGCCCAGATGGAGGTCAACGCGTTCCTGCGCAAGCCGGTCGGGCTCGACCCGCTGCTCACCCTCATCCGCCGTCACGCGGACACGACGACCTGGGCCTGACGGGCTGCCTCAGGAGCTCGGCGAGGACGACGTGGGCTCGCTGACCGGCGGGGTCCCACCGGTCGCCTTGCCGTTGCTGCCGGCGCTGGCCTGCGCCTCGATCGCCTGCGTCTCCTCGAGACGCCGGTAGAGCGAGCGGCGGTCGATGCCGAGGACCTTGGCGGCGCGCGTCTTGTTGCCGCCACAGGCGGCGAGCACGCGGTGCACGTACCGGTTCTCGAGCTGGGCCAGGGTCATGAGCTCGTCGGGGTCGTTGCCCTCGATCACGATGCGCGAGGTCCGGTGATCGCGGATCTTCGCGGGCAGATCGTTGGGGGTGATCTCGTTGTGCCGGCTCATCGCCACCGCGTGTTCGAGGCAGTTCTCCAGCTCGCGCACGTTCCCCGGCCAGTCGTACTCGAGGAACATGCGCGCGGCGTCGACGGACAACCCGGTCACCTGCTTGCCGCTGCGCGTCGCGATGCGCTGGATGAAGTGCATCGCGAGGAGCAAGACGTCGCCACCGCGCGAGCGGAGCGGGGGCGCGTCGATGGTCACCACGTTGATGCGGTAGTAGAGGTCGTGGCGGAATCGTCCGGCGTCGATCTCCGATTCGAGATCGCGGTTGGTCGCGCACACGACGCGCGCCGAGATCGGGCGCTCCTCGTCGCCGCCGACCGGTCGGATCTTCCGCTCCTGCAGCACGCGCAGGAGCTTGACCTGCATGTCCATCGGCATCTCGCCGATCTCGTCGAGGAAGATCGTGCCGTCGCCGGCCTGCACGAACAGGCCAGGGCGGTCGCGGCGCGCGTCGGTGAACGCGCCTTTCACGTGGCCGAAGAGCTCGCTCTCGAGCAGGTGGCTCGGCACCGCCCCGCAGTTCACCGCGACGAACGGCTCGCTCGCGCGCGGCCCCTCACGATGGATCGCCATCGCGATGAGCTCCTTGCCCGTGCCACTCTCGCCGGTGATGAGCGCGGTCGCATCGCTGGGGGCGATGCGCAACACCATGTCGACGACCTCCTTGACCGCCGGGCTATCACCGATGATGCCCTCGATCGGCCGCGAGGCGGCGAGCGCGGCCCGCAGCCGTCGCAGCTCCGTCTTGACCTGATGATGCTCGACGGCGCGGCCGACCGCGACCATCACCATCTGCGACGAGATGGGCTTGATGATGAAGTCCCAGGCTCCCGCGCGCAGCGCGGCGACGGCCGTGGCCACGGTGGCGGCGCCGGTCGACAGGATCACCGGGACGTCCGGATGGACCTGCCGCACGCGCTCGCACAGCTGGATCCCGTTGCAGCCGGGCATGTTGACGTCGCTGATCACCACGTCGAAGTGCCCCTCGTTCAGCGCCGCGAGCGCCGCGTCGGCGCTGTCGACGTGGACGGCCTTGTACTTGTGCTCTGCGAGCAGGTCGCACAGGACTTCACCTTCATCTCGTTCATCTTCGACGACCAGGATCTGCAGTGCCATCTGAGCCCTTCCGCGCACAGTGACGTGCGCTACCGCTCGCTGTGGCGCGAGCGCACACGATGGATACGCCCCTCATCGGTCAGCTAGCGGACATTCGAGTGATCACACGACTTCGGGCGTGCCTCACCATGAGCGCTTGCAGACGACGTGCCCACTGGAACGGCTGATGACTTGGCCCGCCGTTTGTTAGGTTATGGCCAACCCGTGCCCCAGCGAGCCGAAACCATGGAGCGCTTCGCGACGACCATCGTCGCGAGTGATCGTCTGGAGGACGTCCTCCCTGACCTCAGCCGCCAGCTCGGTGAGGCCGTCGAGGCCGACATCGTCATCGTCCGGCTCCGCCAGGGCGACCAGCTGAAGACGCGCGCGGCCATCGGCTTCTGCGGCGAGGACGAGATGGATTACAGCCATCCTGTCCACCTGCTCGCCGAGCGGTTCAGCGAGTCCGGGCCCCACGCGCTCGATCCATCGCGGAGCGACGACGGCATGATCTCCGAGGCGCTCGCGCGAGAGAGCATCTCCACCATCGTCGTCTTGCCGATGCGCCACGCCGACGCCCACGAGGGGGCCATCCTGCTGGGCTGGCGGTCGATCGTCGACCTGAACGAGCAGCAGCGTGGCTTGCTCAAGGCGCTGGCGGCGCTGGCGGCGCCGGCGCTGGTTCGCTTCCGTGCCATCGCCGAGCGCGACGCCGCGATCCAGGCGGCCGAGCGGGCGCTCGCGCTGCGCGACGAGGTCCTCGGCGTCGTCGCCCACGATCTACGCAATCCCCTGAACGTCATCACCACCGCCTGCGATCTCCTCGAGAGCCAGCTCGGCGAGCCCGCGCAACGCCGCCACCTCGACCGGATGCGCCGCAGCGTGCAGCGCGCCGACCGGCTGGTTCGCGACCTGCTCGAGGTGAACGCCTACGAGGGCAGCGGCGTGACCATCGAGAAGCGTCGCGTCGAGGTGGTCGAGGTCGTGCTGGCGGCGATCGAGTCCCAGCAGATCCTCGCCGCCGACGCCTCGGTCGTCCTCAACACCGATCTGTCCCCCTCGTTGCCCGCGGTCCTGGTCGACGAGCTGCGGATCCAGGAGGTGCTCGAGAACCTGATCTCGAACGCGATCAAGTTCAACGTCCCCGGCGGCGCGGTCACGATCGGCGCGACGCACCAGCACGGCGAGCTGCGCCTCTGGGTCAAGGACAGCGGCACGGGCATCCCGGCCGAGCACCTGCCGCACGTCTTCGATCGCTTCTGGCAGGGGGTGAAGCGCGACAAGCGCGGCGCCGGCCTGGGCCTCGCGATCTGTCGCGCGATCATCGACGCCCACGGCGGTAGGATCTGGGCGGAGAGCGACCCGGGCGTGGGCACGACGCTGTCGTTCACGCTGCCGATCGCGCCCCCCGTGGCGGGCCGGCTCGACGCTCAGCCCGTCAACCTCCTCCTCGTGGATGACCGGCCCGAGAACCTGGTCGCGCTCGGGGCGATCCTGTCGGATCCCCGCTACCGGCTGGTGACCGCCACGTCGGGTGAAGAGGCGCTGCGCGAGGCGTTGCGGGACGACTTCGTGGTCGCGCTGATCGATGTCGCGATGCCCGGGATGGACGGCCTCGAGGTGGCGCGTCACCTGAAGAAGCTCGCCCGCTACCGCGACATCCCGATCTTGTTCGTCACCGCGTTCGGCGACGACCCCGAGGAGATCCATCGCGCGTACGCCGCCGGCGGCGCCGACTACATCGTCAAGCCGCTCGACCCCGAGGTCGTACGCAAGAAGGTCGCGGTCTTCGTCGAGCTCGCGCAGCGCCATCGTTTCTCCGACCTGGTCGTCAGCTGAGGAGCCTGGAGATGAACGACAAGATCGAGTTGCAGGAGCTCCTGCACGTGCTGAGGTCCGCCCGCGACGGCGATCTGACCGTCCGGTGTCCCGATCACTGGGACGGGCTCCTCGGCAAGATCGCCGAGGCGGTCAACGATCTCGTCGCGACGAGCCAGGAGGTCACGCAGCAGGTGCAGAAGGTGGGGCAGGCGGTCGGCGTCGAGGGCCGGACGCGGCAGCGGGTGAGGTTCTCGCGCTCGAAGGGCGCGTGGACCGATCTCGAGAGCTCGGTCAACACGCTGATCGACGATCTGCTCTGGCCGTCCACGGAGATGACCCGCGCGCTCGCCGGCGTCGCCGAGGGCGACCTGACCCAGACCGTGCGTCTCGACGTCGACGGCCGGCCGCTGCAGGGCGACTTCCTGCGGTCGGCGACGATCGTGAACGGCGTCATCAAGCAGCTCAACGTCTTCTCCTCGGAGGTGACGCGCGTGGCGCGCGAGGTCGGCACCGAGGGCAAGCTCGGCGGTCAGGCGCAGGTGCCCGCGGTGTCCGGCGTCTGGCGCGACCTGACCGACTCGGTCAACTCGATGGCGTCGAACCTGACCGCGCAGGTGCGCAACATCGCCGAGGTGACGATCGCCGTCGCCAGCGGCGACCTCTCGAAGAAGATCACCGTCGACGTCCGCGGCGAGTTCCTGAGGCTCAAGGAGACGATCAACACGATGGTCGACCAGCTGCGCTCGTTCGCGTCCGAGGTGACGCGCGTGGCGCGCGAGGTCGGCACCGACGGCAAGCTCGGCGGCCAGGCGATCGTGCCCGGCGTCGCCGGCACGTGGAAGGATCTGACCGACTCGGTGAACGCGATGTGCGGCAACCTGACCGATCAGGTGCGCAACATCGCGCAGGTGACGACCGCCGTGGCGCGCGGCGACCTGTCGCGCAAGATCACCGTGAACGTCTCGGGTGAGCTCCTCGAGCTGAAGGACACGATCAACACGATGGTCGACCAGCTCAACTCGTTCGCCAGCGAGGTGACGCGCGTGGCGCGCGAGGTCGGCACCGAAGGGCAGCTCGGGGGCCAGGCCGAGGTCCCCGGCGTCGCCGGCACCTGGAAGGACCTGACCGACAACGTCAACTTCATGGCGTCGAACCTGACGGCGCAGGTGCGCAACATCGCCGAGGTCGCCACCGCGATCGCGTCCGGTGACCTGTCGCGCAAGATCACCGTCAACGTCTCCGGCGAGCTGCTCCGCCTGAAGGAGACGCTCAACACGATGGTCGATCAGCTCAACGGCTTCGCCTCGGAGGTGACCCGCATGGCGCGCGAGGTCGGCACCGAGGGGCGCCTCGGCGGTCAGGCGGAGGTGCGCGGCGTGGCCGGCACGTGGAAGGACCTGACCGACTCGGTCAACTCGATGGCCAACAACCTGACCACGCAGGTGCGCAACATCGCCGACGTGGCGACCGCGATCGCGACCGGCGATCTGTCGAAGAAGATCACGGTCGACGTGAAGGGCGAGATGCTGCAGCTGAAGCAGACCTTCAACGTCATGGTCGACCAGCTGAACGCGTTCGCGTCGGAGGTCACGCGCGTGGCGCGCGAGGTCGGCACCGAGGGCAAGCTGGGCGGACAGGCGGTCGTGCGCGGCGTGGCCGGCACGTGGAAGGACCTGACCGACTCGGTCAACTCGATGGCCGGCAACCTCACCGGACAGGTGCGCAACATCGCCGAGGTCGCGTCGGCGGTCGCCGGCGGCGACCTGTCGAAGAAGATCACGGTCGACGTGAAGGGCGAGATGCTCCAGCTCAAGGAGACGCTCAACACGATGGTCGATCAGCTGCGCGCGTTCGCCGCCGAGGTGACGCGCGTGGCCCGCGAGGTCGGCACCGAGGGCGCCCTGGGTGGACAGGCCGAGGTGCCCGGCGTCGGCGGGACGTGGAAGGACCTGACCGACAACGTGAACTCGATGGCCGGCAACCTGACCGGGCAGGTGCGGAACATCGCCGAGTTCGCGACCGCGATCGCGGGCGGCGATCTGTCCAAGCGCATCACGGTCGACGTGAAGGGCGAGATGCTGCAGCTCAAGCAGACGCTCAACACCATGGTCGATCAGCTGAACGACTTCGCCAGCGAGGTGACGCGCGTGGCCCGCGAGGTCGGCACCGAGGGCCGCCTCGGCGGTCAGGCCCAGGTGCCGGGCGCGGCGGGGACGTGGCGCGCGCTCGTCGACTCCGTCAACTCGATGGCGTCGAACCTGACGACGCAGGTGCGCAACATCGCGGAGGTCACGACCGCGGTCGCGAGGGGGGACCTGTCGCGCAAGCTGACCATCGACGTCAAGGGCGAGATCCTCGAGCTCAAGGACACGATCAACACGCTCGTCGATCAGCTGAACGCGTTCGCCGGCGAGGTGACGCGCGTGGCCCGCGAGGTCGGCACCGAGGGCAAGCTCGGCGGCCAGGCCGAGGTCCCCGGCGTCGCCGGCATCTGGAAGGACCTGACCGACAACGTGAACTCGATGGCCGGCAACCTGACGGCCCAGGTGCGCAACATCTCCGAGGTCGCGACCGCGATCGCGGGCGGCGATCTCTCGAAGAAGATCACGGTCGATGTCCGCGGCGAGCTCCTCCTCCTCAAGGAGACGCTCAACACGATGGTCGAGCAGCTGCGCTCGTTCGCCGGCGAGGTCATCCGCGTGGCCCGCGAGGTCGGCACCGACGGCAAGCTCGGCGGCCAGGCCAACGTGCCGGGGGCCGCGGGCACGTGGAAGGACCTGACCGACAACGTCAACCTGCTCGCCGGCAACCTCACGACGCAGGTGCGCAACATCGCCGAGGTCACGACCGGCATCGCGCGCGGCGATCTGTCGCGCAAGATCACGGTCGACGTCCGCGGCGAGGTGCTCGAGCTCAAGGTGACGATCAACACGATGGTCGATCAGCTGAACGCCTTCGCCGACGAGGTGACGCGCGTGGCCCGCGAGGTCGGCACCGACGGCAAGCTCGGCGGTCAGGCGCGCGTGCCCGGCGTCGCCGGCACGTGGAAGGACCTGACCGACACGGTGAACGTCATGGCGGCCAACCTCACCGAGCAGGTGCGCGGCATCGCCAAGGTCGTGACCGCCGTCGCCAGCGGCGATCTGCAGCAGACGTTCGCCATCAAGGCCAAGGGCGAGGTCGCGGCGCTGGCCGACACGATCAACGACATGACCCGCACGCTGGCCACGTTCGCCGACCAGGTGACCTCGGTGGCGCGCGAGGTCGGTGTCGAGGGTCGCCTCGGCGGCCAGGCCAACGTGCCCGGCGCCTCCGGAACGTGGAAGGACCTCACCGGCAACGTGAACCTCCTCGCCGCCAACCTGACCACGTGGGTGCGCGCGATCGCGGAGGTCGCCACGGCCGTGACCAAGGGCGATCTCACGCGATCGATCCAGGTCGACGCGCGCGGCGAGGTCAACGAGCTCAAGGACAACATCAACACGATGATCGACAACCTGCGGCTCACCACCGACAGGAACACCGAGCAGGACTGGCTCAAGACCAACCTGGCGCGCATCACCAACATGCTGCAGGGGCAGCGCGACCTGGCCCGCGTCGGCCAGCTCCTCCTGAGCGAGCTCGCGTCGATCGTCGGCGCGCAGCACGGCGTGATCTATCAGAGCACCGTGCTCCCCGAGCAGGGACAGCCCGGCCTGATGTTGCTCGCCGCGTACGCCGACGACGACATCGCCGGTGCCAAGCGGTGGTTGCGGGCCGGCGAAGGCCTCGTCGGGCAGTGCGCGGTCGACAAGAAGCGGCTCCTGGTCAGCGACGTGCCGCCCGACAGCGTGCGCGTGACCACCGGGCTGTTCACCGCACGGCCCAGGTGCGTGGTGGTCCTGCCCGTGCTCTTCGAGGGCCAGATCAAGGCGGTGATCGAGCTGGCCACGATCAGCGCGTACACGGAGCTGCACCTCGCGTTCCTCGATCAGCTCACCAGCTCGATCGGCATCAACCTGTCGAGCGTGGAGGCGACGATGCAGACCGAGGCGCTCCTGGCCCAGTCGCAGCAGCTCGCCGCCGAGCTGCAGACGCAGCAGGCCGAGCTGCAGCAGACCAACGAGGCGCTGGGGCAGAAGGCGCAGCAGCTCGCCGAGCAGAACGCCGAGGTCGAGCGCAAGAACCAGGAGATCGAGCAGGCGCGGCGTGCGCTCGAGGAGAAGGCCGGCGAGCTCGCGCTCACCTCCAAGTACAAGTCCGAGTTCCTCGCCAACATGTCGCACGAGCTCCGGACCCCGCTCAACTCGATCCTCATCCTCGGCCAGCAGCTCGCCGAGAACGTCGAGGAGAACCTGACGCCCAAGCAGACCGAGTTCGCCCGCACGATCCACTCGGCGGGCACCGACCTCCTGAACCTCATCACCGACATCCTCGATCTCTCGAAGATCGAGTCGGGCACCGTGACCGTCGAGCCGACCGAGGTCTTCTTCGGCACGCTGCTCGAGACGATCGCGCGGCCGTTCCGGCTCGACGCCGAGCGACGTGGTCTCGAGTTCGAGGTGCACGCCGAACCGGCGATCGGGCGCAGCCTGGTCACCGATGCCAAGCGGCTCCAGCAGGTGCTCAAGAACCTGCTCTCCAACGCGTTCAAGTTCACCGAGCAGGGACGCATCCGGCTGTCGGTGATGCCGGTGGGGTCGGGCTTCGCGCCCGACCACCCGATCCTGAAGAGCGCGTCGTCGGTGGTCTGCTTCGAGGTGTCGGACACCGGGATCGGGATCCCGCTCGAGAAGCAGCGCATCATCTTCGAGGCGTTCCAGCAGGCCGACGCCGGCACCAGCCGCAAGTTCGGCGGCACCGGCCTCGGCCTCGCGATCAGCCGCGAGCTGGCCAACCTGCTCGGCGGCGAGATCCAGCTCTCGAGCTTGCCCGGGGTCGGGAGCACGTTCCGGCTCTACCTGCCGAGCGTGTACGCCGGGCCGACGGCGGACGTGCGTCCGGCGCCGTTGCTCGCCCAGCCGCAGCCGCCGCCCTCGCCGGTGCACGTCGAGGTTCCGGCCGCCATCGTCCCCGACGATCGCAAGGACCTGAAGGAGGACCAGCCGGTGATGCTCGTCGTCGAGGACGACCTCCACTACGCTCGCATCCTCACCGACCTCGCGCACGCGACGGGCTTCCAGGTCGTGTCGACGTCGCGCGGCACCGAGGTGCTCGAGCTGGCGCGCGAGTACCGCCCGACCGCGGTCTCGCTCGACGTCTTCCTGCCCGACGTGCCCGGGTGGACCGTGCTCTCGCACCTGAAGCAGGATCCCGCCCTGCGTCACATCCCGGTGCAGGTGGTCACGCTCGACGACAACCGGCGACACGCCCTGTCACACGGCGCCTTTGGCTTCCTCAGCAAGCCGGCCTCGACGGACCAGCTCAAGGGGGCCTTCGAGCGCCTGCGCGACTTCGTCGAGCCGCGGCGTCGCACCCTGCTCGTCGTCGAGGACGACGAGCGCGAACGCATGGGGATCTTCGAGCTGCTCGGTCAGGACGACATCAACGTGCTCACCGCCGCGACGGGCGCACAGGCGCTCGAGACGATGCAGTCGAACCATGTCGACTGTGTGGTCCTCGATCTCAAGCTGCCCGACATGACCGGCATGGACGTCCTCCGGACGATGAGCGAGACGCCGGGCCTCGGCGACATCCCCGTCGTCGTCTTCACCGGCCGTGACCTGACGCCGGAGCAGGAGGCTCACCTGCAGGAGCTGGCGCGCACGATCATCCTCAAGGGCGTGGAGTCGCCGGAGCGCCTGCTCGACGAGACCGCGCTGTTCCTGCATCGCCCCATCGCCGGCCTGCCGGTGGCGAAGCAGAAGCTGCTGGAGCGGCTCCGGCGCTCGAACGCGAGCCTGCTCGGCCGCAAGGTGCTGGTCGTCGACGACGACGTCCGCAACATCTTCGCGCTGGGCAACCTGCTCGAGCGGCACGGCATGCACGTCTTGACCGCGCAGACCGGGCCGGAGGCGATCGCGACCTTGCAGGCGACGCCCGACGTCGCGGTGGTGCTGATGGACATCATGATGCCCGGCATGGACGGCTACGAGACCACGCGCATCATCCGCGAGTCGCCGAACATGCGTCGGCTGCCGATCATCGCGGTGACGGCCAAGGCGATGAAGGGCGACCGCGAGAAGACACTCGAGGCGGGTGCGAGCGACTACCTGGCGAAGCCGGTCGACGCGGAACAGCTGATGGCCGTGCTCCGGCTCTGGCTCCATCGCTGAACCCGCGCGGGCGGTCAGGCGTCGCCACCGGCGCGGACGACCATCACGTTGCAGGCCGTCGCGCGCAGCACCTCCTCGGCGATGGAGCCGAGGAGCAGGCGGGCGGGCCCGCTGCGGCCATGGGTGCCCACGACGATGAGGTCGGCCGACAGCTCGCGCGCGACCTGCAGGATCGTCTGGCCGGCCGCGCCGACCTCCACCTTCACCTCGGCAGGCGTCACCCCCATCGCGGCGACGGCGCGGGTGAGCTCGGTCCGCGCGGCATCGATCAGCTCCGTGGACGGCGTGGTCAGGACGGGGAGCTCCATGGTGCCCGGCGCCGGCATCGGCGCGACACAGTGGATGACGTGGAGCTTGCCGCCGGCGCGGCGGACCTCCTCCGCGGCGGCCCGCAGCACCGGCTTCATCGGTTCGCCCAGCTCGACGGCCGCGACGATCCGCCCCGTCGGCGGCGAGTAGCGCGTCACCAGGATCGGGAACTCCGCGGCGCGCAGGAGCGCGGTGGGGAGGCTGGGGCTGAAGAAGCGGGCCAGGACGCCTTCGCGGTGCGAGGCGGGACCCATCACGAGGAGGACCGTGTCGTGCGTTCGCGCGCACTCGAGCAGCTGCTCCGCACGGTCGCCGACGCGCACGTCGATCTCGAGATGCGAGGCGTTGGGGATGAGCGCGTTCACGCGCTGCTCGATCATCTCCCGCGCCGACCTCACGTCGCCGTCATCGGCCACCACCGCGCACACCACCAGCCGCAGGCCGAAGGTCGAGGCCCGCACCCAGGCGATGCGCAGGACGTCGTCGTGCTCCTCGGGCGCCACCGCGGCGATGACGACCTGCTGGATCGTCTTGCGCGGGCGTGCGGAACGTTCCCGCTGGATCGGATCAGGCTGGATCGGACACATACCGGAGGAAGAAGCAGTCTCCGTGCCAGGGCACGACACTTGCTATCCGGGTTCGAATGGAGACCTTCAAGACCGACCTGGAGCAGATCAGGAAGCGCGCTCGCGAGCGAATGCTCGATGGCGCCGTGACGGGCGCGTACCTCGCCGATCGCGAGCGCGTCATCAGCGTGCTGAACGAGGTCCTCGCGACCGAGATCGTCTGCACGCTGCGTTACAAGAACCATTACTACATGGCCTCGGGGATCCACGCCTCGCCAGTGGCCCAGGAGTTCCTGGAGCACGCCAACGAGGAGCAGGCGCACGCCGACGCCGTGGCCAAGCGCATCACCGAGCTCGGCGGCATCCCCAACTACGACCCGACGGGGCTCGCGACGCGAAGCCACGCGGAGTACCGCGAGGGCAAGAACCTCGAGGACATGATCCAGGAGGATCTCGTCGCCGAACGCGTCGCCATCGAGACCTACTCGGAGATCGTCCGCTGGCTCGGTGACGACGACGTCACGACGCGGCGGCTCGTCGAGGAGATCCTCGCCAAGGAGGAGGAGCATGCCGACGAGCTCTCCACGCTCCTCCTCCGCATGTCGGGGTCAGCCCGGTAGGTCGCCGCGGCGGACGATGACCGCCCGGTAGATCGCGAGCAGGATCACGGCGCCGATGATCGAGGCGATGAAGCCGGCGGCTTCGTTCTGGTGATACCAGCCCGCGGCGCGCCCGATCACAGCGGCGAGCAGACCACCGGCGAGACCGATGAGCGCGGTCACGATGACGCCGCCGGGATCGCGTCCCGGCATGATCAGCTTGGCGAGCGCGCCGACGACGAGACCAACGAGTGCCATCCAGAGAATCTCCATGAGACGTTCCTTTCGTGGGTTTGCACGAGGATGGTGAGCAAGTCGCGGGCCAGCTGGCCCGTCGCGTGCACCATCGGTGCGCATGACGTCCAGACGGTTCACGCTGATGGTCGCGACGGTATGCAGTGTCGTGGTTGCGGGCTGCACGATGTGCCGGGACGAGCGGCCGCCGATCGACGACCACGTCGCCACCTACGGCAAGCGCCTCGGCGACGAGCGTGCGGCGCGACCATCGGCCGCCGACGAGCGCCGCGATGCGCGGCGACGCTTCGTGGCCAGCTCCCAGGTGCAGCTCGCCGCCCTGGCGATCGAGCTCGAGGGCCGCGGCCGGATGGCGAACGTGCCCATCGAGCGCATCGAGAGCCTGCGCAAGGACTACTGGCACCTGGTCGAGCTCCGTCGCCAGGTCCTGGAGGCCCCCGAGGAGACCTTCGACGACGCGATGGACCAGTTTCAGGTGCAGGTCGACACCATGCGCGAACAGTTCGCGCGGCTCGATCGCGGGCTCTTGCCCTGACGTCCGATCGCGCTCAGGTGCTCGTGCGCAACGGTGCCGCGCCCAGCGGGGGTGGCTCGTCGGGCGAGACGTCGACCCGCGCCGGCGCGGTGCCATCGCCCTCGACGTGGGCAGGCGCCGGCGCGAGGTCGGAGACCGCGGGCACGTGGAGCACGCGCCCGCAGCCGTCGAACCGCGAGCCGTGCGCCGGGCAGTCCCAGGTCCCCTCCGCCTCGTTCCACTGCACCACCGCCGACATGTGCGGGCAGCGCGCGGAGTGCTCGTGGACGACGCCACGGTCGTCGCGGTAGACGGCGATGAGGTGCACCCCGCGGCGCACGACGGCGCCCTGGCCGCGCGGGATCGCCTCGACGTCGTCGACGTCGCCGCCGCCGAGCCAGTCGGCGTAGCGCGCCGCGGAGCTCGCGTTCTCGCGCATCATCGTGCCGGCCGCGTGCATGAACACGCTGCGGCGCGGGTCGTAGAGCGCGGCCCAGGGGTGCTCGCCGCCCGCGATCAGCTCGGGGATGACGACGCCGGCGATCACCGCGTGGGTCAGTCCGTGGCCCGAATCGCCGGTGACGACGTAGACCTGGTCGAGGTCCGGGCTGCGCCCGACGAAGGCGAGGCCGTCGGCAGGCTCCATGATCTGTCCCGACCAGCGGTCGACGACCTCGCCGACGCTCATGCGCTCGCGGGCCCAGCGTTCCAGGGCGCCCCAGCGCTCGGAAGGGTGCGCGTCCTGTCCGACGCGGTGGTCCTCGCCCCCGACGAGCAACAGCTCGCGTCCGTCGAGATCTCGCGCGACCCGCAGGTAGTGATAGGGATCGCCGGTGTCCCAGTAGAGCGCGTCGGGGACGGGTTCGCGCGTGAGCTCGATCGTGATGACGTACGTCTGGTAGGGCGCCTGCCGCAGCGGCATGCGGACGTTGCTCGTGAACGCGGCGTTCGTCGCGTCGACCACCGCGGCGCAGCGAACCGCGCGACCGCCGTCGAGGAGGACCCGGCACGTCGCGCCTCCGTCCGGCTCGACGCCGATCGCGTGCACGCCGGTGTGGATCGTGCTGCCGGTGGCGACGATCGCGCGCGCGATCCCGTCGAGGTAAGCCAGCGGCTCGAACCGCGCCTGGCGTGCGAACCGGAGCGCCTCACCGGCGTCGAACGGCAGCGGCGAACGCGTCACCCGGGTCACCTCGGCGCCGGC
Source organism: Myxococcales bacterium UBA2376 (assembly GCA_002344285.1). Lineage (GTDB taxonomy): Bacteria > Myxococcota_A > Polyangia > Haliangiales > Haliangiaceae > UBA2376. The sequence continues at coordinate 22,708 of DDTA01000110.1, read as the reverse complement.
GCGGGCGGCGGCGGCGAGCTCGCGTTCGAGCTCGCCGTCCGGGCGGCCCGGGGCGGCGAAGAGATACCCGTCGACCCGCTCGAAGTCGCACTCGATCTCCAGCTCACGCACGTTGGTCTCGATGATGTCGATCGCGGCGGCGTGGCTCGCCGCGGCGAGGCGCGCGCGCTCGGCGCCATGCCGGCGCTCGAGCTCGTAGAAACGGTCATCGAGCGCGCTCGAGAGATGCGCGCTCGTGCGCCCGGTCTCTCCACCGCCCACGAGGCCCTGATCGACGACCGCGACGTGTACGCCTCGCCGGGAGAGCGCGTGCGCCACACTGAGCCCGGCCATCCCGCCGCCCACCACGCACACGTCGACCGCGGTGTCGTCGGCAAGCTCGGTGGCATAGCTCGCGCGTGGCCGTCGGTTCCACAACGAACGCGAGAGGGACATGCTGTTCAGCTTTGCAAGTGATGTGCCCGCTCCGCACACACGCTCACCGCGGCGTGCGGTGCTGACACGGTGATCAGCGCGACGCGCTCTCGACGCCGATCAGCTTGGACGCGCCGTGTGCGGGTCGCGTGATCGCCTGGTCCGGCGACGGGTGTTGCTCCTCCTCGATCCCGGTGAGCGGCGCGATGGGGACGTGTTGCCCGGTGCGAACCGCCTCCTGGATCGCCTCGATGATGTGGAGATCGGCGAGGCCTTCCAGACCCGACGGTTCGGGCTCGATCTCGTTGCGGATGCAGCGCACGAAGTACTGCACCTCGGCCGCGATCTGATCGCTCTTGCGGAAGCTGCGGCGCTTGCGCTTGCCGTGCTTCACGAGCGTCACGGCCATCGGCGTCGTGTACTCGTACGCGTTCTCGACCTCGAGCACGCCGTCGGTCCCGATCACCTCGTAGTTCGAGCGATCCGCCGCGTTGTAGCTGCAGACGAAGTTGGCGACGCGACCTCCCCGGAAGCGGAGCGACGCCGCCACGCCTTCCTCGATGGACTTGAACCGCTCGTCGTCGTTGTTGCTGATGCGGTGCGCGTGGACGCCGATCGGCTCGTCGCGGAACACGTACCGCGCGGCGTTGATGCAGTAGATGCCGAGGTCGTGCAGCGGCCCGGCGCCCGCGCGATCCTCGGTGCGGACGTTGCCGTCCCTCACCTGGAACGAGAACACCGAGGAGAACACGCGAGGTGTCCCGATGGTCCCGCGCTGGATCAGGTCGACGACGTGGAGGTTCGCGGACTGGAAGTGCAGCCGGTACGCGATCATGAGACGCACGTTCTCGCGCTGGCAGGCCTCGACCATGGACCTGCACTCGTCGCTGCTGGCGGCCATCGGCTTCTCGCACAGCACGTGCACCCCGTGGCTGGCCGCGCGGATCGCCGCGTCGGCGTGCATGTCATTCGGTAGCGCGATGTACACCGCGTCGATTTCTCCCGACGCGAGGAGCTCCTCGTACTGCGAGTAATCGCAGAGGCGAGTGACACCGTAGCGGGTTCCGAGCTCGTCGAGCTTCTCGGGTGTCCCCGAGACGAGCGCCGAGATAGTTGCGCCACGTTGCCGGTGGATGGCTGGGAGGATGGCGGCCTGAGCGAAGTGCCCCAGGCCTACCACGGCAAAGCGGATTGAGCGGGTCATGCTCAGATCGTTGGGAGCAGATGCCGTGCCAGGTTGCCCGCACGGCGCGCGGCACGACCGCTGCAGCCTGGACATGGTCCGCGAGCTCTTCGGGACTTACCAGCTCGATCGCCGGCGGCGGTGTGCGCGCGTGCACCACCGATCCGACGACGAGCACCCGAGCGGAGGCCTCGGCACCGTTCGTGCTTTCTCGTCGGCCAGCCATGGCCACACGCATCACGCAACCCAGGGTCGCGCCGACGATGCTAGCGCCTTGCGCGCCGGCGCCCACGGCGCTGGTCGCCGGCACACGCGTCGGTAGCTACACGATCGAGCGCAAGCTCGCAGAAGGTGGCATGGCCATCGTCTACGAGGCCGTGCACCAGATCCTGCCCCGGCGCGCCGCGCTCAAGGTGATGAAGGACGCCTCGCTGGGCGAGCAGGCACGCACGCGCTTCCTGCGCGAGGCCTGCTTGCTCGCCGACCTGCGGCATCGTGCGATCGTCGAGGTGCAGGACGCCGGGACGTTGTCCGACGGGCGGCCGTGGCTCGTGATGAACCTCATCGCCGGCACCACGCTCGCCGATCGCCTGCTCGTGCGGGGCGCGCTCGGCGCGGGTGAGGTGGTCGAGCTGGTGCGCCACATCGCCGGCGCGCTGACCAGCGCGCACGAGGCCGGCGTCGTCCATCGCGACCTCAAGCCGGACAACGTCATCATCGTCGACGATCCCTCGTGCCCGGTGCGCGTGATCGACTGGGGCATCGCGCTCGCGCTGAGCCCGACCGAGGAGCGTCTCACCGTGGACGGGACGATCACCGGCACGCCTCACTACATGGCACCGGAGCAGATCCGGGGTGAGCTCGTCGACGGCACCTGTGACGTCTACGCGCTCGGGGTCGTCATGTACGAGCTGCTCACCGGTCGGGCTCCGTTCAGCGGCGGCATGATGGACATCATCGCCCAGCAGTTGACGTCGCCGCCGCCGCCGCTCCGCGTGAAGGCGCCGGCGACGCCGGTCTGGCTGGCCGCCCTGGTCAACCTGATGCTCGCCAAGGATCGCACGCAGCGCCCGACGATGGCGCAGGTCGTGGCGACGCTCGCGGGCGTCAGATCCGGTCTGGCGCTGCCGGAGGACGTCGACGAGGACGTCGTGATCGAGCTGGTCGCCGACGCGGCGGACGACGACGTCGACTGCGACCTCGACCAGCTCATCGCCGAGCTGTCGCCGGCGTCCGCGGCGATGCCGGTCTCCGCGATGCGCCGCCTCGCGCTCGGGTCGAACGGTTGATCATGCGCGCGCCCGACCCCGTGCACCGCCTGCTGGACCTCGCCGGGTTGGCGCTCGACGCGGCACGCGAGCGCCTGCGCGGCTCGGCGCAGCTGGTGCTCCAGCGCTCCCTCACCATCGCGTCGAGCGCCGCCGACCTGTACGAGCTCTGGCAACGCCCGCGCAACCTGCCGCGGTTCCTCCATCACCTCGAGGAGGTGGAGGAACAGACCCCTTCCTTCTCGTTATGGCGCGTGCGGATCCCGTCGCGGCCGCTGATGTTGCGGGCGGTCCTCGTGCGCGACGAGCCCGAGCGCGCGCTCCAGTGGTACACGCTCGGCCCCGGTCTCCGGCACGAGATGACGCTCGAGCTGCAGGCGCGCAGCCGTGGCGCCACGATCGCGCGCGTCACGATGTCATACACGCGGGAAGGCTCGCGCCAACCCGCGCCCGTGCTCGGGGAGTTTCTTCGCGAGCGCACCGATCATCACCTCGCGCTCGAGCTGGATGCGATGCGAGCGCTGGTCGAAGAGCGTGCGCCGCGGCGGGACGGGGGCGCTCAGGCGGGGACCGCGACGTCCAGGTTCGCGCTCAACACGCGCCGTAGCGCGTGACAGCCGATCGGCTTCGCCAGGTGCAGGTCGATGCCCGACTCGAACGAACGGCGGATGTCCGAGGGACGTACGCGGCCGGTGACCGCCGCGATCAGCGTCGGCTGGCCGCACCTCGCGCGTACCCTGCGCGCGAGATCATGACCGCTCATGTCGGGCAGCCCGAGGTCGAGCAACACGACCTGCGGCGCGTAGTCGGCCAGCGCCTCGAGCGCCGACGCCGCCGTCCCGGCGGCACGACACTGGTGTCCCAGGAGCATCAGCAGCTCGGCGATGATCTCCCGCGTCTCTCGATCGTCCTCCACCAGCAACACCTTGCGGCTCGCGTTCATCACGGTGACCACCCTGCCGGGAATCGGCACTTCCTGGCAAGCGAACGACGTCCCCCCGCTCGGGTGTGAGCGCCCGCGCACGCTGTGGCGCGTTCACGGGACCGGCTGAAGCTCGACGCGATCCTCGTCGAGCGACGGGACGAGCAAGAGCCCGCGTCGCGGATCGAGGCCGAGGTCGGCGGGCTTTGCGACGGGCCGCGCGGTCTTGCGCCACATCCCGTCGCCGCCGATCAGCACGCCAGCGGCGTCCCACGACGAGACCGCGAAGCGGCCGTGAGGCAGGGCGACGACACCGTCGAGGCCGCCCGCCGGCAGCTTCTCGATCTGCGTTCGCCGGCCGCCGGAGAGGCGATAGAGCTCACCGGACGCGAAGCCGACGACGACCAGCGCGCTGCCCGTGATCGCCAGCCCTCTCGGTTCGCCGAGCTGCGGGCCGGCGGCGACGGGACGCGCCACGCCCTTCTCGATCGACCAGATCGAACCGGTGGCGGACACGAACACGCCCGATCCGTCGGCGGCAGCGACGATGTCATGCACGCCCGCGCAGGGCAGCTCGACCACGCCGCGCGGCGCGCCGGTGGTCCGATCGAACATCCGCACCGCACCCACGTCGACGACGTAGAGGAGCTCGCCGGCGAGCGCCAGGCCCTTGGGCGCGTGCAACGTCACGTCGGCGGCGGCGCCGTCGATCCACGCGAGGTCCACGATGCGCAGATCGGGGGGCGGTGACACCCGGCTGATGAACCCGTTGTCGTCGGCGTCGAGGGCGCCCCCGTTGAGGTTGCTGACCAGGTAGAGATCCGAACGCTCGTCCCAGAGCACCGACGCGGGCGACGCGAAGCCGCTGACGCTCGTCGCGCTCGGCGGCGCCGGCTGGCCGGTCAGGAGACCGACGACGAGAACGGCTGCGAGCTTCATGGTGACGCTCGGTGTCGACGCTCAGTGGTAGCGGCCGGTCGGCTCTTCCTCGAGCTCCATGAGGAGCTCGAGATCCTCGAGCTCGCGCCACGAGTCGTAGGGCGAGTCGAAGATGTCGCGCTCGCTGCGCTCGTCGAGGTCGTCGCGGCGTTCGTCGCCGGCGTCGTCGTCGGAAGCGGGGGCCTCGGGGTCGAGCTGGCTTGCGGAGGAGGGAGGGCTGAACATGTCCGTGGACCTAGCAACGACCGCGCCAGGTCATGCAAGCCTGCGACGGTCGTGGTGACCGGTCACCAGCGCGCCGCCGACGGCGGCGAGCAACCCGGCGAGGAGCGCGATCGACATGCCGAGCATCACCTTGCCGGTCGCGTCGGCGGCCGTGAGGGTCGCGCGTCGCGCCTCGGAGGCGAGCGTGCCGGCTCGCTGTGCGGCGCGCTGCCACTGTGCGCCGATCTCGGCCGAGAGCTCTTCCACGTCGGCGGTGGTGAGCGCGGTGTTCTCGGCGATCGCCGTCACGAGCGTGTCGCGATCGAGCGTGCCCTCGCGGATCGACGCGGTGATCGCGTCGTCGACCACGCGCTCGAGCTGGGTCGCGGTCACCGGCGGCTTGCCCTCGGCGGCGAGTCGCGCGTTGATCGGCTCGACCAGGTCGCGCGCGTCGAGGCCGAGACCACGCAGCGAGCTCGTGCCAAGCGTTCCGATCGCGTCGCCGAGCCCGCCGGTGACGGCCACCGCGCCGCGCATCACGCTGGTCGCGATCATGAACGTCCCGACGGCCACGACCAGCGTCGTCAGCGCCCACACGAGCACGCCGTGCAGCATGCGATTCAGGCGACTCGGGGTCGGCGCGAAGCGACTGGCGACGAGGCCGCCGGCGAGGAGCGCCAGGATCGGGACGAGGATGCTCCACACCCCGACGCCGATCCCCAGCGAGCGCAGCTCGTCGGGATCGTCCGGCGAGATCGCCGTCAGGCCCACACCGACGCCGAGGAGATGGAGCACCATCCAGGTCGCGAGGGTGACGAACACGCCGGCGAGGATCGCGCCCCAGCGTGCATTCGAGCCGCTGCGCACGATCTCCAGCTGGCTGCGCAGCGGCGGCGGTGGCGGCGCGGTGGTGACCACCGCTGGTGAGGCCCCCGGCGGGGGGATGGGCGGGATATCGAGATCATCAGGTTCGATCGGCATGGCGATCGACCGGGCTGCAAGCGATGCGCCTACCGCGCTGGACGGACGGCGGCGAGGAACTCGTCGGTGGGGAGCGTGTTCAGCACGTCCTTCGGGCGGAGACGCGCACGTCGCGCCATCGCGACCGCGTTCTCGAGGTAGTCGAGGTCCGCGGCGGAGTGAGCGTCCGACGAGAGAACGAAGCGGATGCCGCGGGCATGCGCGCGGCGCACCCGCACCGGATCGAGGTCGAGGCGGTTGGGGTCGCCGTTGATCTCGATCGCCGCCGGGCTCTCGACGATCGCGTCGAGCACGTCGTCGAAGCGGCAGGGCAGGGGATCGCGACGCAGGACGAGCCGCCCCAGCGCGTGGCCCCAGATCTTGAAGATCGGCTGGCGCATCGCCGTGACCAGTCGCTGGGTCATCGCGTCCTCGTCGAGCTGGTGGCGGTTGTGGACGCTCGCGATGACGAGCTCGAGCTCGGCCAGGGTCTCGCCCGCGAAGTCGAGGCGGCCGTCGGCGAGGATGTCCGACTCCGTCCCGCGCACGAGCCGCACCGGCGTGCTCGCCTGCGCGGCCTCGATCTCGCGCCACTGCGCGCGCAGGCGAGCGTCGTCGAGTCCGCCGGCGTAGTGTGCCGAGTGCGAGTGATCGGTGACGGTGAGGAAGGCGAGCTCGCGCTCCTCGGCGGCGAGCGCCATCTGCGCGATCGAGCTCTTGCCGTCGCTGTACGTGGTGTGGCAGTGCACGGCGCCGGTGACGTCGGCGATCGTCACCAGGTCGTCGAAGCGCTCGCCGGCGGCCGCGCGGGCGACCTCGTCGTCGCCGTCGCGGATCTCGGGCGGGATCCACGGCAGGCCGAGCGCGGCGTAGACGGCTCCCTCGAGGCCCTCGATCGCGCCGAGGTCACGCCCTCCCCCGGCCGCGCGCTCGCGCAGGAGCGCGACGTGTGCCGCCGAGCCGGTCGCGGCGATGAGGGTCGTGCCGACGAGCGCCGGGGGCGTCAGGTGGAACCGCGCGAGCCCGCCGTCGGAGAGGTGGGCGATCGCGACCCCGGCGTGCTCGCCGTCCGCGATCTCGACGACCAGCGGGTGGTGCGCGAGGTGCGCGCGGATCGCCCCGGGCTGCTCGGTGACGACCACGAGCACGAGCTCGCCCACGATCTCCTGCCACCGGCGCGCCTCGCCGGACGCGTGGACCGCGCGGGCCTCGGGCGCGAGGCGAACGTAATCGGCCAGGGTCGCCGTCACGCGCCGCGCGTCCTGGAGCAGGCGCCGGGCGCCACGTTCGTGACGGCTGCGCAGCGACACGACGAGCTTGGCCTCGCTGATCTTCCCGAAGCCCGGCAGGTCGCGCACCCGTCCGCGCTCCGCCATGGCGAGCAGCTCGTCGAGGTCGCGGGGCGCCAGCTGTTCGACCAGGATGCGCGCGCGCCGCGGGCCGATGTCCGGGAGTCGCGACAGCTCGACCAGCGCCGGCGGCCAGAGCTTGCGCAGGCGCTCGAGCGTCCCGAGCGTCCCCGCGCGCGCGAGCTCGGTCACGACCCGCGCCAGCGACGTGCCGATGCCCGGCAGACCGACGAGCGTGCCCTCGGCCAGGCGGCGATCGAGGTCGTGAACCGCGTCGATCGTCCGGGCGGCCCGTTCGTATGCGCGCGCACGCTCCGGCTCCCGCTCGAGGCGCAGGTACACCGCGAGCTCGCGGAGGCAGGCGGCGATCTCGACGGCGTGCATCCAGTTACTGTGACGCGAGGCGTGCGTGATGCACGTGCGCCACGGCTCGATCGGGCGCGAGGTCACGTGCGTCCCATGCCGGTGGCGGGGCCACGCCGAGCGATCCGGCGACGTTGCACATCCGGCATGTCTGGCACGTTCGTCGCTTGCGAGCCGGACGCCCCAAGGAGCGATTCCATGGCGATGAGGATGCAGAGCACTGGTGGTGGGATGTTGCGCAACCTGCGCGACCGCCTGCGGCGCCCGAGCCGCGATCACGGCGGAGAAACTTCGAGACGAGGAGAGAATGTCATGGCCGATATCACGAGACGCGGGGAGTATCCGATGGTGGAGTGGGATCCGATGCGGCTGATGCGCGAGATGCTGCGCTGGGATCCGTTCCGCGAGCTGGGCGGTCCCATCGGACGCGGGCGCGAGACGTGGGTGCCGAGCTTCGAGGTGCGGGAGAACGGTGACTCGTTCCGCTTCATCGCCGACCTGCCCGGGGTGAGGCGCGAGGACATCGAGATCACGGTGCACGGCAACCGGCTGCAGGTCGCGGGACGGCGCGACGCGGAGAAGGAGGCGAGCGACGAGAACGTGTACGCGTTCGAGCGATCGTTCGGCCAGTTCCTGCGCTCGTTCTCGCTGCCGGAGAACGCCGACACCGAGCACGTGAAGACCGAGCTGCGCGACGGCGTGCTCACGATCGTCGTGCCCAAGACCGAGAGCGTGAAGCCGCGGAAGATCGCGATCGGCGGCGGCACGAACAAGGCCTGAGCGACACGTCATCCCCCTTCCTCTCATCCGGCCGGGCACGTGTGCTGCACGCCCGACGGATGAGAAAGGAAGGGTGATCATGAAGACGTGCAAGCTCGGAACGGTCGTGTTCTTCGGCGCCGCGCTCGTCGCGACGGGAGCCGCGGCACAGGAGTACGACGCTGCGATGGGCGACGAGGACAGGAACCTCCTCTCGCGGTACGGCCTGTCCGTGTCGGCCGGCGGCGGCGTCGCCGGCTTCACCGACGAGAGCATGCGTGACACGGCGGACGTCGGCGGGACGTGGGGAGTGCGCGCCGCGCTGGGGACGCGCTCGCCGATCGCGATCGAGGCCGGCTACGTGGGCTCGGCGCAGGCGGTCGACGCCCTCGGCCTCGACCGCGACGCAGTCCTCCTCGGCACGGCCGTCGAAGGGCTCGCGCGCGTGAACCTGCTGCCGGCCGAGCGCATCAATCCGTATTTCTTCGGCGGCGCGGCGTGGAGTCGTTATGACATCGTCAACGCCGAGACGAACACGTCGGACATCAGCGACTCCGACAACCTGCTCGAGATCCCCGTGGGCGCGGGCGTCAGCTACCGGATCGCGGCCTTCGTGGCCGATGTGCGCGGCGAGTTCCGCGTGGCCACGGGCGAGGATCTCGTGCGGACCGACGTCGGCGAAGACGCACCGACGTTGCACAGGTGGTCGGCGAGTGCACGACTCGGCTACGAGTTCTGAGCGTGCGTAAGCCTGCTTGATGCGTGCGGTCTCGCACGGCGGGCGGCTGGGCCGCGGCAGGGAACTTCCGTCGAGCCTCGCGGCGAATCTCGACGCCGCGAGGCCGTCTTCGACGAGCGCGCTTTCCTCCTGACGATCGGCCGAGGCGCGGTCAACGCACGGCCGTCTGGCCCGCCCCCGGCTCGGCGCGGTCACGCAGGGCGCGCACGCCCATGTGTCGCGCGCAGTGCGCGCAGCAGAAGAACTCGCCCTCCGACTCGAGCCCGTGCCCGATGATCTTCACGCCGCAGCGCGCGCACGCGGGCGCCAGGGCGTGGATCGCGCACGCGAAGCAGTCGTAGACGTGCCGCGTGCCGTCCTTCACGATCTCGATCGGCTTGTCGTAGTTGTTGCCGCAGGTCTCGCACTGCACGGGGCACCTCTCAGGGGGTCGGGTTGTACGGCGTCGGGCCCGGCGGGGTGGTCTCGTCGGACTTCGGTGCCGGGGTGTCGCGGCTCTCCATCTTCGCGAGTAGCTCGCGCGCGTGGTTGGCGTGCTTCTCGATCGTCGGCCGCGCCTGCTCGAGGTGCGCCTTCAGCTTCGGCGCGGTTGCGTCGGCGATCGCCACGGACATGTAGCCGAGCTCGGCGGAGTGCTGGTCGACCATCGCGCGCAGGAACTCGCGGTCGAAGTTCGATCCTTCGAGCGACTTCAAGCGCTCCATCGTCTCCATCTGCTTCGCCTGCTGTGCCTCGTCGACCTCGGTCGTCGGGGTCGCTCCCTTGGAGAGCGTCACGCCGTGCGTCTTGGCGAGCTTGATCGCCTTCGTGTTGGCCAGCTGGTGGTCCTTCACCAGCTGGGCCGCGTACTTCTTCACCTCGGGGCCGCCGCGCTGCTGCGCGAGCTTGCCCATCTCGATCTCCACGAGGTTGACGTCGTGGTGGTGCTGCAGCGTCGCGAGCTCGGAGTCGCTGAGCCGCGGCTTGGTCTGCTTCTTGACCGTCTTCTCCGTCTTGTCGGCGCCGGTCCCGGGTCCGGCCGCGGCGGCGACGGGGAAGGCGAGCGCGATCGCGAGCACGAGCATGGATTTCGAACGCATCATGGTCTTGTTCCTGTTCCTTTCAGTTCTTTTCGCGAGCTCGAAGGTGCAAGGGGTAGGCCGTGGCGCATGTCGTGCATCGAAGCGAGGGATGATGCCGACCAGCGTTCTCGTCACGGGTGGGGCAGGCTTCGTCGGGGCGCACGTCGCGCGCCTGGCGAGTGAACGCGGCCGCACGATCATCGTCCTCGATGATCTCTCCGGTGGCGCGAGCGACGGGTTACCCCCGGCGGTGCACGTCGTCGAGGGAGACCTCGGCGACGTTGCGCTCGTCCGGAGGATCGTGCGCGCGCACGACGTGGGCAGCGTCGTCCATCTCGCCGGCCTGAGCGGCGTCAGCGAGTCGCTCCGCGAGCCGGAGCGCTTCTTCGACGTCAACGTCGTGCGCTCGCTGCGCTTGCTCGACACCGCGCGCGACCTCGGCGTGCGTGCGTTCCTGACCGCGTCGACGGCGGCGGTGTACGGTCAACCCGAGCTCCTGCGGGTCCCCGAGCTCGGCCCGCTCGCCCCGGTCAACCCGTGGGGGGCGTCCAGGCTCGCGTTCGAGTACGCGCTCGCCGCGGCGGGCGCCGCGCACGGCATCGCGTGGGGCGCGCTGCGCCATTTCGACGTCGCCGGCGCACGGAGTGATGGCACGCTCGCCGAGCATCACGAGCCGGAGACCCACCTCATCCCGCGCGCGCTCGACGCCGCCCTGGGCAGGCAGCCGCCGCTCGTCGTCCACGGCACCGACCACGCCACGCCGGACGGCACGTGCGTGCGCGACTACGTCCACGTCGAGGATCTGGCGGAGGCGTACCTGCGCGCGCTGGAGGCGGTGGAGATGGGCACGTCGATCGGCGCGATCAACCTGGGCACCGGCCAGGGGTTCTCGGTTCGAGAGGTGCTCGCCACGATCGCGTCGGTGCTCGGCCGGGCCGTACCTCACACGCTGGGGCCGCGGCGCCCCGGCGATGCGCCCCAGCTCGTCGCGGATCCGTACCGGGCGCGCGCCGTCCTCGGCTGGAAGGCGAAGCGGGTGTCACTCCACGACCTGATCACCGACGCGCTGCGTGCGCGTCTGCGCCGGCCGGAGCAAGTGCGCGCTCCCGAGCCCGAGTGGGATGCCGTCGACGAGGCGAGCTGGGAGTCGTTCCCCGCGAGCGATCCGCCCGCGCACGCGTAGGGCGTGGCCCCGGCGCGCGCCGGGCGTCGGCGCGCGCGCGTCTGGCTCGATCGCGCGTCAGTGCCGCAACACGTACGTCGGATCGCTTCCGGAGGTCTCGCCGGGCCCGACGATGTCGAGGCCGAAGCGCTCGAGCTTCGACACGAGCTGCTCCATCCAGGCGACCGCGTCGACGACCCCGACGAGCTCGCTGATCGCTCGCGCGCTCAGGCGCTCGCGCTCCCCGAGCGCATTCAGCACGTCGCGTTCGAGCTGCGTGATCTGGAAATCGGCGGGCACCGTGCGATCGACCAGGCGTCCGAGGCGAGCCGCCGCCGCCGGGCGAAGCCCCAGGCGGATGACCGCGTTCTGCGCGCCCGCGCCCGACGAATATCCGAGCGCGGTGCGCGCGCCGGGGACGGGCACGTTGTTCGTCGTCCGACGGCGCCGCCGCTGGTGCTGTTCGATCGTCATCGGCATGGGCGTCCGCCGCAGCGACGGGTTCGACGGTGCCGCGACGGTCATGCCGCCGTCCGACGGGATGCCGCTCGGTGCGATGTACTCCGCCGCCGGCGCGACCGGGACGTAGGCCGCGGCCTGGTGCTGCGGCACCGCCACGGCGTGGGGCGGGCCGACCATGGTGGCGACCTGCGGGTTGGGATACGCCGGCGCGGCGTGCTGGGAGGCCGCGATCGCCGGATCCCATCCTGCGCGCGGGATCGGCGACTCTGGCAGATCGCGCGGCGAACCCGGCGCCCAGTTGTTGGTCCGCTTGCGCTCGAAGGTCGAGGACTCGTCGGCGAGGCGCGGCGCGTTGCCCTTGCTGCCGGCGAGGCGGCGGGCGGCGAGCTCGAGCTGCTCCTTCAGCTCCTGGGCCAGGCCGTCGACCGGCGGCTGGACGTGCAGGCCCCACTCGCCGTTGGGATCGGTGCCGGCGGGACCGATGGCGACCTCGGTCCCGTGGAGGACGATCGTCGGCCGCGTCTGGTCGGGGCTCTCGGCATACGCGCGCATGAGCACGCGCTGCTCCGCCCAGCGTTCCGCCACCACCATGATCGAGCGCCAGTGGCTCGGCGGTGACGCCGGAGAGCGCAACCATTCATCGACGATCCGGATGCGAGCCATCCCCCTCTCCGATGGTACACGAACCGAGGCGGCCGGGGGTGGTGTACGGTCGGCCCGTGGCCTTCCCGCGCGTGACGCTCGAACGGGCCGTGTTCCTCGCGGTCGCGGTGGTCGCCGTCACACGCGCGCCCGGCGCGGCCGCGTGGCAGGGCGGTGATGGTGCGGTCGCGGCTGCCGCCATGCTGCCTGGCCCTGGTCATGGCGCGGGGGCCGTGGTGCTCGGGGCGCTCGCCTCGCTGATCCCGATCGGCGAGCTCGCCTTCCGGATCGCGGTCGCCGGCGCCGTCGCGATCGGTCTCGTGGCCGCCGGCCTCGTGGCGCTCGCCCGCGCGCTCGTGCCCACCGCCGCGGGCGCGGGCGTGCTCGGCGGCGCGCTCCTCGCCGTGAGCCCGGCGGCGGCCGCGGCGTCGACGCACCCCGACGGTGCGGCGGCCGCCGCCGGCCTCGTCTGGCTCCTCGCCGTCGTGGTGCGATCGCGGCGCGACGACGCGGGCCGCGCGCCACCGTACGGCCGCATCGCGGTCATCGCCGTCGGTGCGCTCGCGCTCGGCGTCGCGCCGTTCTTCCTGCGCGGAGACGCGCCATCGATCGCGCAGGTGCTCGGCGGTGGTGACGCGGCGGGTGCGCGGCTCGTGCACGTGATCGCCGACGGCACCGGCACCGTGCTCGTCTTCGCCGGGCTCGTCGGTCTCGGCCTCGGCGCGCTGACCGGCCTCCGCGGCGCCGCCATCGTGCTCGGCGCCGGCGTCGCGAGCGCGATCCTCGTCGCGTTCGCGCTGCCGCCGTCGTGGTCGCTCCTGCCGCTCGCGTGTGTCACCGCCGGCGTCGCGCCCCTGGCCGCCGCGATCGCGCGCATCGGTCCGGTCGAGCAGCGCGCGACGATCGCGACCATCGCGGCGGTCCCGGTCGCGGTCGTCGCCGCGGTCGCGCCCCGCCGCGCGCCGGCGGTCCGTGAGGACGCCGACGCCGTGGCTCGCGTCGCCGCCGACGTCATGGGCCGGATCTCCGCCGGCCCCGGCGTCTTCGTCGCCGCCGAGCCGCTGGTCGCGGGCGCGCTCATCCACGAGCGTGTCGTCTCCGGGCTTCGGCCCGATCTCGCGCTCGAGCTCCCTGCGGTCCACCGCGTCGCGCTGGCGTTTCGCGCCGGCCGCGTCGTCGGGGCCGATCGCGCGAGCTTCGGTACGCTCGATCCACGCCGGTCGCGCGCCGCCGGCCGCGGCTTCGAGCTGCTCGCCGACGCGCCGCCCGACGAGGCCGGGCTGCCGTTGCCACCGGGACCGGCCGCCTACGCCGGACGGCTCGGGCGTGGCGTCGCCGCGTCGCTCGCGACCGAGCGCGCGCGCCGCGAGGCCGCGCGCGGTCACCTCGATCGCGCGGCGCATGCCGCCGGCCTCGCCGGCACGCGCTTCGGCGCCGCCGATCTGGCGCTCATCGGGGCCGCGCGGCCGTCGCGGCAGCGGCCCGCGCTCTTCGGCTTCGTGCCGCCGCTCGGCGCCGAGCGGACGCCGTCGCCGTCGGCGACCGAGCTCTTCGGCGACGATCTGGCCTGGGTCACCGGCCTCCCCATCGCGCCGCTGCCGGCGGACGCGTCGCCCGAGCGTCAGCTGCACGCGCGGTGGCGCGAGCTGCTGGCCGGCCAGCGCGCGCCCGACGACGCCGCGATCCACGCGCTCGGCGTTCCCGCCGGCCGCGCCACCGCGCGCCTCCTCGCCGATCTCGGCGACGCCGACGGCGCGATCGCCGCGGCGCAGGCCACGCTCGCGCGCGGCGACGATGCGGAGACGCTGCTCGTGCTCGGCACGGTCCACTCCGCGCTCGGTGGCGTCGGTGATCGCGACCCGCTCGATCCCAGGGCGCGCGCGGCGCTCGAGGCCGCCGAGAACGCGCTCGGCCGCGCCGTCGTCGCCGACGCGCACCTCGTCGACGCCTGGGTCCTCCTCGGCCTGGTGCAGGCGCGCCAGGGCCGCGGCGACGACGCACGCGCGACGTGGCGGAAAGCCCTCGAGCGAGCGCCGGGACACCCCGAGCTCCTGGACCTGCTCGGAAAAAACTGAGGCACCTTCCGCTTTTGCGCCCGGGACCACGAACGGTTAGCTTCAGGGGGTGAACGTGCTCCGCCGAGTCCTCGTCGCCGCGGCTCTGGCCGCGCGCACGCCCGCGATCGGGCTGGTCGCTGCTTCGGTCCTCGTCGCCTGCGGCGGCGGCGCCAAGGAGACCAAGAAGCCCAAGCCGAAGGAGACCAAGCCCGACAGCGCCGGCGCGCTCGCGGCCGCGCGCGCCGCGGCCAAGGCGGGCGATCTCGAGACCGCGCACGCGAAGTACACCGAGGCCGGCAAGGCCAAGCCCGACGCCGCCATCACCGAGGAGCACGTCACCTTCCTCCTCGACAACGCGCTCCCCGACAAGGCCGTGACCGTCGCCAAGGGCTTCTACGAGGCCAACCCGGCCGACGCCCGGGGGGGCCTGGTCTACGCCAACGCGCTCATCGGCGCCGGCGACTTCGCGACCGCGCTCGAGGTCACCGACAACGTCCTCGCGCTCGACGAGAAGAGCGCCGCGGGCTTCGAGGCGCGGGGACGCGCCAAGATCCTCGCCAGCCTGCTCGACGAGGGCGTCGAGGATCTGCGCAAGGCGGTCGAGCTCGACCCCAAGAACGCGGTCTACCTGACCTCGCTCGGCTCGGGCCTCCATCGGGCCAACAAGGCCGACGAGGCCGCGCTCCAGCTCCGCGCCGCGATCGAGCTCGATCCGGAGAACAGCCGCGCGCTGCGCCTGCTCGGCACCGTGCGCCGCGAACAGTTCGAGACCCAGGAGTCGGTGTCGTGGCTGATCAAGGCGACCAAGGCCGACCCCAACGACGCCGAGGCGTGGTTCCAGCTCGCGGTCTCGCAGAACGATCTCGGCGACAACCTCGAGGCGGAGACGAGCGCCCAGAAGGCGACGGCGCTCGGGCCCTCGATCTCGCGCTACTGGTACGTGTACGGCGAGATGCTGCGCATCAACAAGAAGTGGGACGACGCCGTCGCCGCGTATCGCCGCGCCGTCGACGCGCGGCCGCCTCACCCCAAGGCCGCCGGCAAGCTCGCCAAGGTGCTCTACGAGAGCGGCAAGCCGGCCGAGGCCGAGGTGTTCCTCACCGAGCTCCTGCAGACCGATCGCAACAACGCCGACCTCTACTACAACCTCGGCTTCGCCTACGCGGCGCAGAAGAAGTACCGGCTGGGCATCGAGGCGCTGGAGAAGTACCTCGAGCTGGCGTCGAAGGACGATGGCCTGCGCAAGTCCGCCGAGGCCGAGATCAAGGCGCTGAAGCGGAAGCTGAAGTAGCCGCCGGATTGTTCCGCGGCGGGACCGGAGTGGCGCAGGCGCGTGCCTTGTTGCGGCGGATCCGCGGCGTCATGATGGGGCCTCGATGATCCGTCGCCGTGACCTGCTCGCTGCTGCGCTGGGAGCGCCGCTCGTCGCGGTGGCGTGTCGTCAGGAGCCCGCCATGACCACGCCCCGCTCGACCATGCCCGTCATCTTCCTCGCCCACGGCGCGCCGATGCTGCTCGACGACGGCGGCTGGGTCGGCGAGCTCGCCGCGTGGGCGAAGGCGCTACCGCGCCCGCGCGCGATCCTGATGATCTCGGCGCACTGGGACGAGCGGCCCTTGCAGCTCGGCGCGACGACGCCGGTGCCGCTGGTCTACGACTTCTACGGCTTCCCCGAGAAGTACTACCGCTTGCAGTACGGCGCGCCGGGCGCGCCCGAGCTCGCCGCCCGGGTCGAGGACCTCCTGCGCGCGGCCGGACGTCCCTTCGCGCGCTCGGACCGCGGCCTCGATCACGGCGCCTACATCCCGCTGCTGGCGATGTACCCGCAGGCCGACGTCCCCGTGCTCCAGATCTCCATGCCCGGCCTCGACGCCGGGGACCTGTTCGCGCTGGGTCGCGAGCTGGCGCCGCTGCGCCGCGAGGGCTACCTCCTCGTCGGCAGCGGCTTCCTCACCCACAACATGCGCGAGGGCTTCCACGGCGATCGTCCCGCCGGCTGGGCGGTCGAGTTCGACGACTGGGCGGCCGACGCGCTCGCGCGCCGCGACGCCGACGCGCTCGTCGACTTCATGGGCCGCGCGCCGTCCGCGCGCCGCGCGTTGCCGACGTGGGAGCACTACGCGCCGGTGCTCGTCTCGGCCGGGGCCGCCGCCGACGACGCGTCCGCGGCCACGACGTTCCCGATCACCGGCTGGTGGGCGATGGCGCCGTCGTTCACGAAGCGCTCGGTCCAGTTCGGGTGAGCGTCGAGATCTGGAGCGTGAAGTAGAACGCCGCGCCCGCCCCGGGCTCGCTCTCGACCCAGATCCGCCCGCCGAGCGCCTCGATGATGCCTCGGCTGATGGCGAGGCCGAGACCGGTGCCCGCGTAGCGCGCGTCCGGTGCACGCCAGAAGCGGTCGAAGACGAGGCGCTGGTGATCGACGTCGATGCCCGGCCCGTCGTCGCGCACGCAGAAGACGGCCTCCTGCCCGCGCGTCACCGTGGTCAACCGCACGTGCCCGCGCGCCGGCAGCACCGCGATGGCGTTGCCGATCAGGTTGCCGAGGACCTGATGCACGCGCTGCGCATCCGCTTGCACCACGAGGTCCTCGGGCACCTCGCAGGTCAGCTCGACGCCCTTGTTGTCGGCGAGCTCGCGCTGGCTCGCGATCGCCTCGCGCACGAGGTCTTTGACCCGCTCCGGTTTCGGCACCACGGAGAGGCTGCCGCTCTCCATCGCGTTGACGTCTTCGAGGTCGTCGATCAACCGGCGCATGCGCTGCGCGTTGCGGGCGATCACGTTGGCCTTCGTGGCCGACGCCGGGTCGGATCCGCCGGCCAGCGCCTCGGCCGCAAGCAGGATCGCGTCGAGCGGGTTGCGCAGATCGTGGGAGACCACACGCAGGATCTCCTTGCGTGCGTTCGACTCGCCGAGCGCCGCGGCGACGTCGACCTGATGCATCTCGTGCGCGCAGGTCCGCATCGCCTCGTCGATCGCCGCGTGAGCGATCATCATGTCGTCCAGCAGATACTGATCCGGGCTGCGGTCGACGATCTCGACGAGGACCATGCGGAAGATCGAGAGCTCGCTCAGTGCCTGCCGCACCGAGTAGCCCTCGGCGGAGCGATGGGCAGCATGGGCCTCGGCGGCGCGCGTCCGTCCCAGCTCGCGTCCGCACGCGACACGGTCGGCGAGGTCCGACGGGCTGGGCGACGTCAGGCAACCGATCAGATCCTCGATGAGATCGGGAAGGTTGTCGACGAGCGCCGGATGCGAGAGCCGCCTGGCGATGGGGACGTCCGCCGCCCCCCGCACGCGCTGCTCCCATTCATCGAGGAGCGCCGCCTTCTCGTGGCGCAGGAGGTCTGAGAGGCGGGGCACAGGAGAAGGTACCCCGCCTCACGCGTGACGCATCCGCACGCGGGCGTGCTCGTTCGCCGGCGTGTGTGGCGCGGTGCGCGGCTACGACACGACGCCGTAGACGTTGCGCGCCTGGCGCTGCAGCTCGATGCCGTCGCGGATCTGCTCGAAGAGCTGGCGCGAGGCCGGCAACCCGATGATCTCCAGGTGCGGCGTCGAGACGTCGGCGGTGAAGATCTCGATGTGGGCGATGCCGAGGATCCGATCGAGCAGGTCCTGCTTGTAGCGCACGTCGCGGCAGCGCCAGAGCTCGAGCACGTCGATCTTCTTCGACAGGACGCCGTGCTCGGTCTCGATGTTCGAGGTCGTGACGCGGAACTTGATCGACTTGCGGTAGAGGTAGAGGCCGGCGAAGTAGATCGCGGCCATCGCCAGGCAGGTGCCGATGACGATCACGCGCGTGCCGGTCGTCTTCGAGAAGAGGCCCGAGATCCAGTAGACGACGAGCGTGACGAGCGGCGTCGCGAGGACGCCGAAGAAGTAGTAGCCGAAGTAGGCGCGCCACGACGGCGCGCCGTCGTAGAGGACCTTGCGCTCACCCTTGCCGTCGGGCGCGTGGGGCGCCATGCCGAACGGTCCCGCGGCGCGAGCAGGCTCGGGCGCGGCGGCCGGTGCCGGCGAGGAGGCGGCGGCAGGGGCGGGCGCGGGGGCGCCCTTGGGCGCGCCGCTCGCCGGCGCCTGGGAGAGGAAGGAGCCGCAGTGGCGGCACTTGATCGCCTCGTCCTGGATGTCCTCGGCGCAAAACGGGCATTTCTTCATGGTGTCCCGTGCCCCATGTTAGCGCGGAATCACATGCGGTAGCCGAGGCCGACCGAGAACTCCATGCGCGTCAGCGAGCTGATCTCGTCCTTCATGCCTTCCTTGGCCGGGCTGAAGGAGAACGCGAACGGCGTGAGGTTCGCCGCCAGGTTCTTGCTGAAGGCGTACTCGCCGGAGAGGCCGAAGCGGAAGAGCGGCATCGCGAGCGCGCCCGTCACCATCGTGCCCGGATCCGTGAACGGGTTGCCCGGGTCGAGGCCGCCGAGAAACAGCATGCCGGCGCCGACGTCGCCGCGCACCGCGATCTTGGGCGCGACGCCGAAGGTGGCGCCGACGTTGGCGAACAGGTTCGTCATCGTCGCCGAGCCGTCGACCGTGCCCGCCGACCACGGCACCGGCGTGAAGCCGACGCCCACGCCCGCGTCGATCACGAGCTTCTCGTTGATCGCGATCGGATAGCCGGCGGTCAACGCGAAGGCGACCTGGATCGGCACCTCGAGATTGCCGGCGCCGACGACGGCGCCGCCGAAGTTGGCGTGCGCCGCGAGCATCTTGGGCTGGTCGGTGGCGTCGGTGACGTCGTCCTCATCCTCGCCATCGTCCTCGCCGTCGTCGCTCTGGCCGCCGCCGCCGGTCCCGTCGGCGACGCGGCCATCGCCGGTGCCGCCGGTGCCGCTGGTGCCGCCGGTGCCGCCCGTGCCCCCGGTCCCGCTACCGTCGATGCCATCGGGCAGCTCGGTGCCGTCGGGTGGACGGTTGCGGATGTTGTCCTGATCCCGGACGCACTGCTCGAGCGCCTTGATGTGGCCTTCGACCTCGGTCTTGGTGTTGGCCGGGATGTCCTTCTTCACCGACATGAAGCGCTTGTAGAAGAACAGCGCGTTCTTGCAGTCCTGCAGCTGGCGGTACGCCTGCGCGATGTTGAAGAGGAACGCGCCGTCGGGCAGCTCCTCGTACGCCTTCTTGAAGTTCTCGACGGCCTTCTCGAAGTTGCCGAGGTCGTAGTTCTTGCGACCCTCGCCGTAATAGTGCTTGGCGCGCTCGCGCGGGTCGTTGCTCGTCGGCTGGGCGACCGCGGACGTGGTGACGGCGACGGAGCCGATGGCCAGGGCGGCCGCGAACATCGCGGACTTCAGGTGTTTCGAGTAGGTCATGGTCGTGGTGCTCACTTGAACGGATCCATCACGTCGTCGCCGGTGGTGCCCCCGGTGCCACGGCTCGAGCCGCCACCCGAGCCCCGGCTCGTGCCCCGACCCGAGCCCCGGCTCGAACCGCTGCTGTCGCCGCGGCTCTTCTTCTTGAGCGCGACCTCCAGGTCGACGTTGCCGGTCAACTTCACCGTGCGCTCCTCGTCGACGTAGCCGGGGAGCTCGATGTCGATGTCCACCTCGGTGTCGGCGGCCGGCACCGTGAACGAGAGGGGCGTCTTGCCGCGAGGCCGCGTCTCGTCGCCGAACGTGACGAACGCGCCCTTGGGCGACGACGCCACGGTGATCGTGATCTCGCCGCCGAGCATGCCGGACGCCGCGCCGGAGCCGGAGTCGGAGCCGGTCGCGGAGCCCGCGCCCGACGCCGTCGCCGAGCCGGAGTCGGAGCCGGTCGCCGAGCCCGCGCCCGACGCCGTGTCCGAGCCGGTGGCCGCGCCGGTCGCGGTGCCAGAGGCCTCGGTCGAGCCGGTCGCCGCGCCGCTCGCCGTCGCGACGCCGGTCGCGGTCTCCGAGCCCGTCGCCGCCGCGCCGCCGCCGCCGCCATCGCCGCCGCCGCTGCCGCCGCCCAAGAGCAGCATCGCGGCGACGCCGGCCGCGATCGCCGCGACCCCGACGCCGATGATGAGGCCCTTCTTGCTGTTGCCGGGCGGCGCGAGCTGGCCCGCGGCGCCGCCGAGCGTGGTCGGCGTCGTCACCGAGCCGGGGACCGGCGTGAGGCGGCTGACCGGCGACGGCGTGAGCCGCGACACCGGCGCGATCGGCTCGTTGGTCGGCGTGATCGGCGTGACCAGGAAGTTGGCGACCCCGCCGCGCGCCTCCACGTAGCCCACCGGATCCATCAGCGCCTTGGACATCTCGTCCATCGTCGGGAAGCGCATCTCGGGGCGCTTCTCGAGCGCCTTCAGGATCACCTGCTCGACGTGCGGCGGGATGAGGCCGCGGATCGTCGACGGCGGCGGCGGCGCCTGGGTCAGGTGCTGGACCAGCACCTCGCCGTAGCCCTCGCCGTAGAACGGGACGCGGCCGGTGATCATCTCGTAGAGCACGATGCCGAGCGCGTAGATGTCGGCGCGGTGATCGACGTTGCCGCGACCCTCGCACTGCTCCGGGGACATGTACGCCGGCGTGCCCATCACCAGGCCCGTGCGCGTGCGGCGCGAGCCGGGCTGATCGCCGGTCAGCTTGGCGATGCCGAAGTCGAGGAGCTTGACGAAGTCCTTCTCGCGGCCGCGCTGGATGAGGATGATGTTGTCGGGCTTGAGATCGCGGTGGACGATGTTCGACTTGTGCGACGCCGAGAGCGCGTCGGCGACCTGGAGGCAGATGCTGAGCGCCCGCTCGGGGGGCAGCGGTGATTCCCGCCGGATCAGCTCGGTGAGCGTGATGCCGGGCAGGAACTCCATGATGAAGTAGACGAGGCCCTCGCCAGAGGGGCCGGTCGTCAGCACGCCGTAGTCGACGATGTCGACGATGTTCGGGTGCCCGATGTCGTTCACCGCCTTGGCTTCGTTGAAGAAGCGGGACACGACGTCGTTGTTGGAGGCGAACTCCGCGTGCAGGATCTTGAGCGCGACCTTCTTGCCGATGTGCGGGTGCTCGGCGAGATACACCGCGCCCATGCCGCCCTCTCCGAGCTTCTGGCTGACGCGATAGTTGCCGATGGTCAGTCCGATCAACGGATCGGGACCGACCGCCCCTGGTGCTTGCGGATCCATTCGTACCTCCCGCGGGGGTTGATTCTAACCGATGTCAGCCGTTAGTGCTTTTCTGGCCTGCACTTGGTCGCGCTGTTACGCTTCGGATCGATGCATCTCCGGCGATTCGTGACACTCGGAATCGCGTTCGGCCTGGCAGGTGGCGGCATGGGCCGGGCCAGCGCAGACAAACGTCCTGATAACGGGGGCTTGCCGGACATTCGCTCCCGCGCTGCGGTCGTCTTGGACGCGCGAACAGGTGCCGAGGTGTATGGCAAGGACGCTGATTCCGTCCGCGCGATCGCCTCGACGACGAAGATCTTCGTCGCGATGGCGGTGCGGAAGAAGGGCATCGAGCTCGACGGCTGGACCGAGATCAGCCGCGAGGACGCGAAGGCGGCCATCGGCGGCAGCCGAACCCGCCTCGACATCGGGCAGAGCTTCAAGAACGTCGATCTGCTCCGCGCCATGCTCATGTCGTCAGACAACCGGGCGCCGACGGCGCTTGGGCGCGCCGCGGGCATGACCCCGAAGCAGCTGATCGCCGCGATGAACGGCGTCGCCAAGGACCTCGGGCTCAAGAAGACGCGCTTCACCGATACGTCCGGGCTGCGCGGCAACGTGTCGACGGCGCGCGAGATGGCGCTCGCCCTGCGCGCCGCGCTCACCGATCCGGTGCTCGCCGAGATCATGGGGACGACGACGGCGGAGGTCCGCTCGAAGAGCAACTACGCGCGGATCCAGTACAACACGACCAACGTGCCGATGATCCTCGGGACGTACAAGGTCGCCGGCGGGAAGACCGGCTTCACCAACGCCGCGGGCTACTGCTTCATCACCGGCGCGACGGTGAAGAGCCGCGACTACCTGTTCGTGTTCCTCGGCGCCGACGGGAAGGAGACACGCTTCGCCGACTTCAGTCGCGCGGCGCGGTGGCTCGACGAGGGCGCGCCCGGCGCGAAGGTGGCGCCGCGGGCGGCGCCGGCGAAGGGGAAGCGGACGGCGACGGCGGGGGAGCGCGAGCGGGTGAGCGAGCGCGAGCGGGTGAAGGTGAAGGCGACGGGGAGCGCGAGACGGTAGACCGGATCGGGCACGGGCACGGGCACGGGCACGGGCACGGGCACGGGCACGGGTTCTGGCACGGGCACGGGCACGGGCACG
>DDTA01000328.1 GCA_002344285.1 Myxococcales bacterium UBA2376 | reverse complement strand
GCGCGCTCGGGGATGCGCTCGTCGGACATGACCGCCATGGTCGCGGTCGCCGCCGTCGCCGAGATCGGGTTGCCGCCGAACGTCGCGATCGAGCCCGCGGTGAACGCGTCGGCGATCTCCGCCCGCGCGAGCGTCGCGCCCATGGCGTAGCCGTTGGCGATGCCCTTGGCGTAGCTCACCAGGTCGGGCTCGACGCCGTAGTGCTCGATGCCGTTCCACACGTCGCCGGTGCGGCCGAAGCCGGTCTGCACCTCGTCGCAGATGAACAGGCCGCCGTGCTTCTTCACGATGCCGACCGCCACCTTGAAGTACTCCTCGGGCGGCGTGATGAAGCCGCCGACGCCGAGGATGGGCTCGGCGAAGAACGCGGCCGGCCGCCCCGTCGTGCACGTCGCGATCAGCTCCTCGAGATCCTCGGCGCAGCGCAGCCCGCAGTTGGTCGGCGTCGCGCCGTACGGGCAGCGGTAGCAGTAGGGCGCGTGCGCGTGCACCGTGCCCGGCACCTGCGCCGGCAGCGCGCGGTACTTCGCGTGCGCCGTGTTGGTCATCGCGACCAGCGTGCGCCCCGAGTACGAGTGACGCAGCGCGATCACCTCGGTCGTCTTCGTGAAGACCTTGGCGAGCACGAGCGCGGTCTCGTCGGCCTCGCTGCCGCTGTTGGTGAAGAACGCCTTCTGCTTGCCCTTGATCGGCGAGATCTGGATGAGGCGCTCGGCGGCCGCCACCTGCGCCGGGATCGGGTAGAGCGCCGAGGTGTGGACCAGCTTCTTGGCCTGCGCGACGACGGCGTCGGTGACGCGCGGCTCGGCGTGGCCGAGCGACACGGTCAGGATGCCGCCGAAGAAGTCGAGGTACTCCGTGCCCTCGACGTCCCATAGCCGCGCGCCCTCGCCGCGCTCGAACGCGATGGGCTCCTCGTAATACGTGGTGACGCAGGGGAACAGGAGCTCCTTCTGCTTCGCCGCCACTTCCTGGTTGGTCGTCATGATCATCTCCTCGCAGCTGTCGTCACGGGCTAGAGGCCGAACGTCCCGCGGCGCACGAACTGGCCGCGACCCTGCTTCTGCTTCGCCACCCACTGATCGTGCTCCACGACCAGCTCGCCGCGCGAGAACACCGCCGACGGCGCGCCGATGACCTTGCGCCCCTCGAAGGGCGAGTAGTCGACGCGCATGTGCAAGGTGTCCTTGCCCAGCACCTTCTCCTGGTTCGGATCCCACACCACGACGTCGGCGTCGGCGCCGACCGCCATGGTGCCCTTCTTCCCGTACATGCCGAAGATCTTGGCCGGCGCCGTCGACGTGATCTCGACGAAGCGGTTCATCGAGATGCGGCCGTCGCGCACGCCCTCCCAGAGGAGGTAGAGGCGCGTCTCCACGCCCGGCATGCCGTTGGGGATCTTCGAGAAGTCGTTGCGGCCGAGCTCCTTCTGATCCTTCATGCAGAACGGGCAGTGATCGGTGGCCACGACCTGGAGGTCGTAGTTGCGCAGCCCGCGCCACAGGTGGGCGTGGTGGTGCGCCGGCCGGAGCGGCGGCGTGCACACGTAGCCGGCGCCCTTCCACGGGTTGCCCGGCTCGCCGCGCAGATCGTCCTCGCTGCAGAACAGGTACTGCGGGCAGGTCTCGGCGTACGCGGGCAGCCCGCGATCGCGCGCCTCCATCACCCGCTCGAGCGCGCGCTGCGCCGACAGGTGCACCATGTAGACCGGCACCTTCGCCATCTCGGCCAGGGCGATCGCGCGCTCCGTGCCCGTCGCCTCCGCGACCTCGGGCCGGGTGAGCGCGTGGTAGACGGGCGCGGTGTGGCCCTCGGACAGCGCGCGCTGGACGAGGACGTCGATGGGGAGCCCGATCTCGGCGTGCATCGTGATGAGCGCGCCCAGCTCGCCGGCGCGCAGCATCGCCCGGAAGATCTGCTGGTCGTCGACCAGGAACACGCCCGGGTAGGCCATGAACATCTTGAAGCTGGTGATGCCCTCGCGCACCAGCCCGCCCATCTCCTCGAGCGTGCCCGGGTTGGCCTCCGTCATGATCATGTGGAAGCCGTAGTCGATCGCCGCCTTGCCCTCGGCCTTGGCGTGCCAGGCGTCGAGGCCGGCGCGCATCGAGCTGCCCTTCGACTGGATCGCGAAGTCGACGATCGTCGTCGTGCCGCCGTGCGCCGCCGCCACCGTGCCGGTGTCGAAGTCGTCCGACGCCGTGGTCCCGCCAAACGGCAGGTCCATGTGGGTGTGGCAGTCGATGCCGCCGGGGAAGACGTACTTGCCCTTGGCGTCGACGGTCCGGTCCGGCTGCCCCGAGCCGGTCAGCGCCGCGCGCTGCGACGGGTCGGTCAAGGCCACGATCTTGCCGCCCTCGATCCAAACGTCGGAGGCGAACGTGTCCGACGCGGTGACGACCGTGCCGTCCTTGATCAGCGTGCGCATGCCCCTCAGTCCTCCACCAGCGGCCCGTACGCGTCCGGCCGGCGATCGCGGAAGAACTGCCACGTGCGCCGCACCTCCTCGATCATGTCGAGATCGAGCGACGCCACCACCAGCTCGTCCTGATCCTCCGAGCCGCACGCCAGGATCTGGCCCCGCGGGTCGACGAAGTACGAGTTGCCGTAGAACTTGCCGATGTTCCACGGCGCCTCGGTGCCGACCCGGTTGATGCAGCCCATGAAGTAGCCGTTGGCCACCGCGTGCGCGGGCTGCTCGAGCTTCCACAGGTACTGCGAGAGCCCGGCGACCGTCGCCGACGGGTTGTAGACGATCTCGGCGCCGGCGAGCCCGAGCGCGCGCGCCCCCTCGGGGAAGTGGCGGTCGTAGCAGATGTACGCGCCGATCGTCGCGTACCGCGTCTTGAACACCGGGTAGCCCATGTTGCCAGGCTTGAAGAAGTACTTCTCCCAGAAGCCCGACGTCTGCGGGATGTGGGTCTTCCGGTACTTGCCCAGGTAGCTGCCGTCGGCGTCGATGATCGCGGCGGTGTTGTAGTAGACGCCGGCCTGCTCGCGCTCGTAGAGCGGGACGACCATCACCATCTGGTACTTGGCCGCGAGCGGCGCCAGCTTCTCGACGGTGGGGCCGGGCACCGGCTCGGCCGCGTCGTACCAGCGCTTGTCCTGGCCGGGGCAGAAGTACGGCCCGTTGAAGATCTCCTGCAGGCAGAGGATCTGGACGCCCTTCTTGCCGGCGTCGTGGATCATCGGCAGGTGCTTCTCGAGCATCGCGGCCTGGATCTCGGCGACCGACCGCGACTCGTCGTTGATGGGGTTGCTCGCCTGGATCAGGCCGGACAGAACGTTGCGCGCCATGGCTCTCTTCTCCCCTCTTTCCGTCAGTTGGTGACGAGGTCGGTGGTCTCGCGGGCGATATCGCCCTTCCAGGTCTCGGCGTCGCGGCCGGCGGCGATCTTGGCGCGCGCCGACTCCTTCTGCTCGCGCGCGGCGCGCTGGCGATCGACCAGATCGTGGTGGGTCGTGAAGTACGGCAGGCTCTTGCCGATGAAGTCGCGCAGGCTGGCGAACTCGTGGTCGACCATGAACTTCGACAGCTCGGCGGTCAGCTCGCTGATGATCTCGTAGCCGCGGAGCATCGCGCCGGTGCACACCTGCACCGTCGACGCGCCGAGCAGGAAGAACTGCGCCGCGTCGAAGCCGGTCTCGATGCCGCCCATGCCGCTGATCGGCACGCCCGGGTTGGCGCGCGCGACCTCCATGACCTGGCGCAAGGCGATCGGCCGCACCGCCTGGCCCGAGTAGCCGCCGGGCACGCTGTGGCCCTCGACGGTCGGCATCGGCCGCAGGGTCTTGAGGTCGATGCCGCACACCGAGAGGATCGTGTTGATCATCGCGATGCCGTCGGCGCCGCCCTTGATCGCGGCCGCCGCCGGCACCGTCGGGTTGCCGACGTTGGGCGTCATCTTGGCCCACACCGGGACCTTGGCGACCTCCTTCACCCAGCCCACGACCTCCTCGACGATGTCGGGGTTCTCGCCCATCGCCATGCCCATCTTGCGCTCGGGCAGGCCGTGCGGGCACGAGAGGTTCATCTCGAACGCGTCGATGCCGGTCTCCTGCACCTCGCGCGCGATCCGCTGCCACGCCTCCTTGCGGTACTCCTCCATGATCGAGGCGACCAGGATCTTGTTCGGGTACTGCTTCTTGAGCTGGCGCAGGTCGTCGAGCCAGTCGGCGTATGGCCGATCGGAGATGAGCTCGATGTTCTGGAAGCCGATGACCTCCTCGCTCGAGCGGCCGCGCAGCTTGGCGTACCGGGGCGTCGTGTTGATGACCTTGTCGGCGTCGGTCGAGAAGGTCTTGCAGACCATGCCGCCCCAGCCGAGGTCGTACGACTTGGCGATCACCTTCCCGTTGGTGCCCGGCGGTCCCGAGCCGAGCAGGAACGGGTTCTCGAACTTCATGCCGTTGACGGTGATGGATAGATCCGCAGTGGTCGTCACGTGGCCCTCCCCTGGGTTTCTGGCGAAGGGACCTGACTATCAAAGATACGAAGCCCGTTCAAGCGACGTGGTCGCGGTGGGCCCGGGCACGGGAAGGGCGCTACGCTCGCGGCGTGGGTACCGCCATCTTCTGGGCGATCGTGATCGGCGGCATCTTGCTCTCGCGCAAGCTGTTCCCGCACTGGTGGGCCAGCGCGCCGATGCTCCCCTACGCCCCGCGCCCCGCGCTGCCGGAGGGGCTGCCGCCCGGCGCGAAGGACGCCCGCGCGATCAAGCTCGAGGACGCGCAGCCCGGGGACTATGTCGCCGTCGTCGGACGCGTCGGTCCGCACGCCGACCTGGTCGCGCCGCTGACGCGGCGGCCGTGCGTCGCGTCCGACCTGGTGGTGAGCGACGTCGTGACGGGCGACCGCATCACCCGCCTCCTGCGCGCCGGCAGCTTCGTCCTCGACACCGGCGCGGCCCAGGCGCTGGTCGACGCCCGGGGCGCGTTCGTTCGCCTCCAGCACGACCAGGAGCTCGACGACGTCGACCACCGCCGCTTCGAGGACGGCGTCATCCCGCCCGACGCGATCGGCCGGCGCTTCACGGCGTTCGAGGGCATCATCGCCCCGGGCGAGTACGTGCTCGTGATCGGCGTCGTCGAGAAACCCGGCACCGGCGGCGACATCGGCTACCGCGCCTCCGCCGACATCCGCCTCCGCATCGCGGGCGGCGGCGTCCGCCCGTCGGTCGTCAGCACGCTGCCCTCGGATCTGCGCCCCATCCTGCGCTGATCCGTGGTAGCGAAACGCGATGGAGACCATTCAGCACTGGATCGGGGGCAAGCCGTACGAGCGCGCGCCCGAGCGGCACGGTGAGGTGTTCGACCCGGCGACCGGCCAGGTCCAGGCGCGCGTGGCGTTCGCGACGCCGGCCGAGGTCGACGCGGCGATCGACGCCGCCTCCCTGGCGCTGCCGGCGTGGCGCACGACGTCGCTCGCGCGCCGCACCAAGATCCTGTTCGCGTTCCGCGAGCTCGTCGACAAGCGCAAGGAGGACATCGCCGCGATCCTCACCCGCGAGCACGGCAAGGTCTTCACCGACGCGCTCGGCGAGGTCAACCGCGGCCTCGAGGTGATCGAGTTCGCCTGCGGCATCGCCGATCTCATCAAGGGCGAGTTCTCCGAGAACGTGTCGACCGAGGTCGACAGCTACGCGATCCGCCAGCCGCTCGGCGTGGTCGCGGGCATCACGCCGTTCAATTTCCCGGCGATGGTGCCGATGTGGATGTACCCGATCGCGATCGCGTGCGGGAACACGTTCGTGCTCAAGCCCAGCGAGCGCGACCCGTCGGCGGCGATCTTCTGCGCCGAGCTGTTCCGCGAGGCCGGCCTGCCGCCCGGCGTGCTCAACGTCGTCCACGGCGACAAGGTCGCGGTCGATCGCATCCTCGAGCACCCCGCGGTGCAGGCGGTCTCCTTCGTCGGCTCGACGCCGATCGCCCGCTACATCTACGAGACGGGCACCCGGCACGGCAAGCGCGTGCAGGCGCTGGGCGGCGCCAAGAACCACATGATCGTGCTGCCCGACGCCGACATGGAGCTCGCCGCCGACGCCGCCGTCGGCGCCGGCTACGGCTCGGCCGGCGAGCGCTGCATGGCGATCTCGGTCATCGTCGCCGTCGGCGACGCCGGCGACCGCCTCGTGCCCGCCCTGCGCGAGCGCATCTCCAAGCTGAAGACCGGCCCCGGCATGGAGCCGTCGTCGGAGATGGGGCCGCTCATCACCCGCGCGCACCGCGACAAGGTCAAGGACTACGTCGACGCCGGCGTCAGCGCGGGCGCCAAGCTGGTCATGGACGGGCGCGGCCTCCGCGTGCCGGGCCACGAGGACGGCTTCTTCCTCGGGCCCTGCCTCTTCGACAGCGTCAAGCCGGACATGACGATCTACCAGGACGAGATCTTCGGCCCGGTGCTCGGCGTGGTCCGCGTCGGCACGTACGACGAGGCGATGAAGCTCGTGCACGCGCACCCGTACGGCAACGGCGTGGCGATCTTCACCAACGACGGCGGCGCGGCGCGCAAGTTCGTCGCCGAGGTCGAGGTCGGCATGGTCGGCGTCAACGTGCCCATCCCGGTGCCGATGGCGTACTACTCGTTCGGCGGGTGGAAGGCGTCGCTCTTCGGCGATCTCCACATCTACGGCCGCGACGGCGTGCGGTTCTACACGCGCACCAAGGCGGTCACCAGCCGCTGGCCGGATCCGCGCTTCCGCGGCGTCGACCTCGGCTTCCCGCAGAACAAGTAGTCCTTCGACTCGCTACGCTCGCTCGGGACGAACGCGGCCGGGCTCGCTCGGAACGAACGGCGGCGGCGCAGGCCGGCGCCGGCTCACTGGCAGGTGCTGTTCATGCAGCTGTTCGAGCTGCACACGCCGTTGTTGGTGCAGCCGGTCCCGCTCGGGCAGTCCCCACCCGCGCCGCCGCTCATGCCCACGACCGAGAACGGCGCCGGAATGTTGGTCATGATGGGGCCGTTGCCGCGTCCGTTCAGCAGCTGGTTGACGAGGCGGACGTTGCCGTTGCCGGCGTCACTGGCGGTGATCGAGATGTTGCTGCCGTTGATCGCGTTGATGACCGCGCCGACCGGGTTGCCGGCGGTCAGGTCGACGCGCACGAACGTGGGCTGCACCATCGCGTTCACGTCGAGCTCGAAGCCGGTGTAGTCGGGTCGGACGCCGTCGAACAGGCCGAAGTTCTGTCCGTCGTTGGCCGCGGAGAGGCTCGCCACGTTCATGAGCATCCCGGTCGCCGCTGTCGGCACCAGCGCCATCGTGCAGTCGGCGTTGCAGGAGCCGCACGCGAGCGAGTTGCCGTCGTCGCACGCCTCGACCCCGGGCTCGATCATGCGGTCACCGCAGAACCGGCCGAAGAGGTTCAGCGCCTGCGTGCAGTCGGCGTTGCACAGCGTGCACGTGGCCATGCCGTAGGGGCACATGGTCTCGGTCACGGTGTTCATGTCGTCGCAGACCTCGCCGCCGCTGCGGACGCCGTCGCCGCACTCGCCGCGATCTTCGATGCACATGGTGTTGACGCAGGCGTAGCCGTCGGGGCACGGGTCGTCGCCGGCGCCGCACACCAGGCCGTCGTAGGTGGGCGAGTAACACGCCGCGGCCACGGCGACCGTCGCGAGCACGAGCGCGCGCATCAGAACGCGCCTCGCACGACGACGCCGACCTGATCGGGATCGAGGGCCGGCATCACCGCGACGCCGTCGCTCCGCTTCGACCGGCCCACGACGTACATCGTCACGCCGCCGACCAGCAGCGCGCCGCCGGCGACGGTGGTGATGAGGTGGATCTGCCCGGCCAGCTTGCCCTCGGCGTCGCGGTCGGCGTCGTACGTGGTGCCGGGCGTCGAGAGCTCGTCGGCGATCGACTGCGCCTTCAGCCCGAACACGACCCCCACGCCGAGCGAGACCGCGCCGAGCGCGGCGCTGGTCAGGCCGACCTTGCGCAGGCCGCCCCCGCCGGTTCCCTTGCGTTCGCCTTGGCCCTCTCCCTCGCCCCCTCCTCCGCCTGCTCCCTCTCCTTCACCTTCTCCCTCTCCCTCTCCCTCCCCCTCCCCTTCACCTTCTCCACCGACAGGCGCGATGCGGCGGCTCCCGTCACCCGCGGCCTTCCTCGCCTCCTCCGCCTCGCGCGCCTTCTTCGCCTCCTCGGCGGCCTTGGCCTTCTGCGTCTCCTCGATCAAGAGCTGGCCCTCGAGCGCGGTGATGAACTCGCGCGCGGTCTTCGCCTTGGCGCCCCTGGGCTCGTCGGCGAGGTAGCGCTTGTAGTGGTCGAGCGCGGCCTGCGTCCGGCCAGCGAGCCGGTGCGCCTGCGCCATGTTGAACACGAGGATCGGCAGCGGCACGAGCTCGTACGCCTTGCCGTACATCGCGATCGCGGTGTCGTTGTCGCCGCGTTCCTGTGCCGCGAGCCCGGCGTCGACGTACGCCTTCGCCGCCTTCTCCTTCTCCTTGCTCGCCTTGGGCTGCGCCGCGGCGAGGCCCACGACGAGCATCGGCGCGAGGATCGCCATCACGATCGACGAGCTTCGTCCCAGCGTCATGATCGGCGAGGATACACCCGTTGCCGCACCCACGCCTCCGCGCGGACGAGCTCGTCCGCGCGCAGGAGCACGGGATAGAGCGCCAGCATCCCCCACGGGAAGATGCCGAGCCGGAGGAAGATCGCGATGCCGACGTGGAACGCGACGCCGAGCGCGATCCAGATCCAGCGCACGCGCCAGCGGTTGCACCAGTGCCGGATCCTTCCGGGACGTTCCGCCGTCGCCTCGAACCACACGAGGAGCAGGAGCAGCGGCGCGCCGAGCTCGAAGAGCATGGTCACCGCCGTCGCGATCGCCGGCAGCGGCCACACGTACGGCACCCACTCCGGCGAGAAGCGCGCGAAGTGCGGATCGGACATCGCGTTGGCCAGCGCGGCGTACTCGCCGTTCGGCCACCACTCGGGCTCGCTCTTGTTGTGCCCGCTCGAGAAGTAGATCCACACCAGCTGCGCGAACAGGAGGTAGCGCGGCCACGCCGGCACCAGCGCCGGGAACGGGCGGCCCAGCTTGCGCCGGATGATCGCGTCGATCGACCAGCGCGCGTGACAGCTCGAGAGCGCGAGCACGAACGCGAACACGCGCAGCGCGACGTCGATGCCGCGGTCGCCGCCGGGCGCGATGAGGCCGAGCTGCGCCGACACGAGCACCATCACCACCGCGGCGACGCGCATGCCCAGGCCGACCGTGAACGCCGCGCTCGACGCGACGCCGATCCACCACAGGAGCCGCCCGGTCTCCGCCGACGCACCGAACCAGCGCACCGACCACAGCTCCTTCGTGGCGCCGTAGCCCAGGCCTTCGGGCGGCGGCGTCCACAGCACGTCGACCAGGCCGTAGCGCTCGACGACGAGGAGGTCGCCGAGCAAGCACAGCCCGACGAAGATGCGGACGAGCGCCAGCGCCGTCGCCGGCTCGCGCCGGTCCCACAGCTCGACCCACGCGCGCCACGCCTTCACGGCGGCCTCCGCAGCGGGCGGTTCACGATCACCGGGTGCAGCATCTCGCCGGTGCCGCGGAACCCGCCGCGCGGGCCGATGAGGATGCGCTCGTGATGGATGCGCACGTCGGTGTACGCGGGGTAGGCGTCGAGCACGCGCTGTCCGACCCAGGTCGCGAACGGGCGGTAGCCGCCGCGCGGACCGAGCGTGGAGTGCGGGTTCCACGCGCCGCGCACGCGCCGGTACTCGAGCCCGCCGGCCATGAAGTCGTGCTCGTCGTCGAGCACGCGGTACACGAGCTGCCACTCCGCCGTCGGGCCGGTGCGCGCCTCGATGCGCATGCGCCAGCGCTTGCGCGAGGCGCCGGCGAACAGCTTCCAGCGCTGGTGGAGGCGCAGGGCCTCGCCGATGGGGCGGAACGGCTCGAGCAGCTGCTTGCGCACGCGGTCGATCTCGTCGACCGCGTCGACCATCCCCGGCGACAGGCGCCGCTTCATCACCGGCCGCTCGTGCGCCGCGGGGATGGGCAGCCCGTCGAGCAGGCCGACGACGATCGCCA
Organism: Myxococcales bacterium UBA2376; assembly: GCA_002344285.1. Taxonomy (GTDB): domain Bacteria; phylum Myxococcota_A; class Polyangia; order Haliangiales; family Haliangiaceae; genus UBA2376. Next base: position 3,549 of record DDTA01000328.1, on the reverse strand, counting down.
GGGCGATCAAGCCCGCCCGGATCGCTGCCCAACGCATACGTCCGAGCTTACAGTGCCCCCATGAGCACGCGAGTCCGCGAGCGAGCGACCTCCGTACAGGCCGAGCCGGCGATCCTCGCCGAGGGAGGCCGAACGACATGGGCCATCCGGCCCCGGCCGGAGGGCCCATGAGCGACCGAGCGAAGGAGCGACCGTGAACTGGCTCGACGAGCTCGCCACGCTCTTGCGCCCGGCCGGCGGCGGGATCCACACGGTGTCGACGGGCAAGGCCGCGCAGGAACGGCTCCAGCTCGCGCTCTACCGCGCGCGTGACGTCGCGCACGTCCGCGCCCAGTTCCGCGAGAACCTCGCGCGCATCCCCGAGGCCCGCGGCGTCGTCCTCGGCGTGCCCTCGGACGTCGGCGCCGGCTTCGTGCGCGGCGCCAACTTCGGCCCGCAGGTGATCCGGGCGACGCTCCTCGAGCAGGCTCCCGACTGGCCGGCGCGCACCGCCGCGGCCGGCGTCGTCGACATCGGCGACGTCTTCGTCGTGCCCCAGCTCCTGCACGACGACATGCTGTCCGACGCGCAGAAGGCCGCCACGCGCACGGCGCTCTACCCCGACGTCGAGCCCGCCGAGCGCGACCGCCTGCCGGTCTCGCCGCTGTCGATCGCCGAGCGCGTCCTCGACCTCGTCCTCGCCCAGAACCCGCGCGTCGCGCCGTTCGTCATCGGCGGCGACCACTCGACGGCGTGGCCGGTCGCCGCCGCGCTGGCCCGCGCACGCACCGATCGCTGGGCGATCCTCCAGCCCGACGCGCACACCGATCTGCTCGAGACCCGGCTCGGCGTGAAGTACTGCTTCGCGACGTGGTCGTATCACGCGAACGAGCTGTTCGGCCGGGACGGCCGCATGGTGCAGGTCGGCACGCGCGCGTCGGGGCGCGACCGCGCCCACTGGGAGTCGACCCTCGGCGTGCGCCAGTTCTGGGCGGCGGAGTGCCGCGCGCAGCCGGCGCGCGCGCTCGACGCGATCATCGATCACTTCCGGAGCGTGAAGGCGGAGTCGGTCTACCTGTCGAACGACATCGACGGCACCGACGAGGAGCACGCCGACGCGACCGGCACGCCCGAGCCGTGGGGCCTGGATCCCGAGTGGCTGGTGAAGCTCATCCGCCGTGTCGGTGACGAGATCGGGATGCTCGGCGGCGACATCATGGAGGTCGCGCCGCCGCTCCGACAGATCCCGCGCGGCGCGAACCGGACGACCAACCTCGCCGCGCGCTACCTGCGCGAGACCATGAACGCGACTCTCGGCGTCGCCGTCTGATCGGCCGCGGCGCGCTCGCGCTACGCTCGGCCCATGGCCGTGCTCGAAGTCGCCAAGGCGCTCCTCGGCATCGCGCAGCTCTACGGCAAGCTGACGGAGGATCGCGGCGGCGACAACGCCGCGCGCGCGGCGAGCGCCGCGCTGGTCGGCGCCGTCATGCACCACGCCGCGTTCACGCTGACCGACGAGCTGCGCGCGCGCGGCCTGCACGGCGCGGTGTCGAGCACGCGCTCGAAGTTCAAGGTCGAGGTCGCCTCCGGAACGGTGGAGGTCGAGGCCGTCGGCGACGGCCTCCTCCTGTTCTTCGGCGGCGAGGTGGACATCCGCCTCGTCGACCGCTTCCAGCACGTGCCGGTCGCGGCCATGTCCTTCGACGATGCGGCCCGCATGGGCCGCGAGCTCCTCGGCAAGATCGCCGAGATGCTCGAGCTCACCGCTTCTTCTTCTTCGCAGCCTTCTTCGTAGCAGCGGGCTTCTTCGCCGCGGGCTTCTTCGCCGCGGCCTTCTTCGCCGCCGGCTTCTTCGCCGCGGCCTGCTTGGCCGCCGGCTGCTTCGCCGCGGCCTTCTTCGCCGCGGCCTGCTTCGCCGGTGGCGGCTCGGGCGGCTGCGGGTTCGCCGACTGCCACACGCCGATCGTGCCGCCCTGCGGGTCCATGAACACGCCGAGCCAGCCCATGCCGGGCACCTCCATGTACGGCACGACCACCGTGGCGCCGTGCTCGGCGGCCTTCGCGACGGTCGCCTTCACGTCGTCGACCGCGACGTACGCCGTCCACGACGTGGGCTGCTGCGCGTCCTGCGTCGGGCCGAGCCCGCCGCCGACGCCCTGACCGACGTCGATGCCGGTCCAGTTCATCTGCGGAAAGTCCTGGAACCTCCAGTCGAACACCGCGCCGTAGAACTTCTTCGCGGCCTCTGGATCCGACGTGCTGAGATCGAGATGGACGAAGGGATTTCCCATGTGCGGGATGCTAATGGAGAAGCGTGGTGCAATCACCGATGCGACGTGCCGATCTCTTGCACGGCGCAACACCTGAAGATCTTTCGGCTTTATGGCGCTCGGCGCGGCCGTTTCCTCACCTGGTGTGTGACGACCTGGTGCCGCCGGATGCGCTCGACGCCCTCATGATGGCGCTCGACGAGGAGCCGGTGGACCCGTACGAGGGTGACCTGTTCGCGTTCGACGCGTCGGCGCCGGAGCCGCGCACCGACGAGCTACGTGCGACGCGCGACGCGCTCACGACCACGCTCGCGCCGATCCTGTCGCGCATCACGGGCAAGGTGGTGACGCGCGCGGACCTGCGCGCCTTCGCGTACCGCGAGGGCCACTACCTCCTGCCCCACACCGATCACCAGCACGGGCTCGGGCGCGCGCTCGCGTACGCGTACTACCTGCCGTCGCCGGAGCCGCCCGTCGGCGGCGAGCTCGAGCTCTTCCGCTGCACCGTGGGTGACGGTGAGATCGTCGCGACCGACAGCGCGCTCCTCGTCGAGCCGCGCGCCAACCGCCTCGTCGTGTTCGACGTGAGCGACGTGTCGCTGCACCAGGTCCGCGAGGTGACGCGCGGGCTCCGCCTCTCGCTCGCGGGATGGTTCTACCCGTGAGCTCGCTCGACGAGGTGTTCGGCGCGCGCGCCGCGATCGTCGTCCCCGACGTGATCGGCGCCGCCGGCGCGGCGGACGTGCGCGCCCGGCTCGAACGCGGCGGCTTTCGTCGCTACGCGCTCGTCGATCGCGGCAGCTACGCGTGGACCGACGACGTCGACGAGCCGGCGCTGGTCGCCGAGCTCGCGACGATCGCCGGCGAGGTCACGGGCGTCGCGCCCGACGTCGCGCCCGACGTCGGGAGCGTCGTCGCGATCCGGCTCGGCCCCGGCGACTACGTCCTCGCGCACCACGACCCGTGCGCGCGCGCCCGCGCTGGCGCCGCGGACCGTCTGGTCGAGCTCGTGCTCGACGTGTCAGCCACCGCCACCGCGGGCGCGGAGGTGCACTACCGGCGCCACGGCCAGCTGTTCCACCGCGTGCCGTCGCAGCCCGGCGCCCTGTCGGTCGTCGAGCGCGACGCCGGCATCACGTCGCACCACACCTACGTCACAAAAAGAAACACCACCGCCGGTGTGACCCGGCTGGTGGTGCGTCTGAGACTCCGTTCACCCTGAGCGACCCGAAGGTCGAAGGGGAGTCGAACGGCGCGATCAGTAGCGATCGCGACCGCCGCCGCCGCCGCCGCCGCGGCC
>DDTA01000216.1 GCA_002344285.1 Myxococcales bacterium UBA2376 | reverse complement strand
CGCGGGTCGTGGGTGCAGTCGTACTGCCGGCAGATGCGCGGCCGCTGCGCGTGCACGGTGCAGCGGTGCGTCCCTGCGTCGTTGTGCACGCAGTAGTGATCGCTCGCGCGCTGGCGGATGAGGTACGGCTGACCGTAGTCCCAGCGCAGCACGCCCTCGTCGAGATCCTGGGGCGAGAGCGCGAAGTCGAAGGTGCAGCAGCGCGCCTGGCACAGGTGGAGGACCTCGTCGCACGGCGGCGACGACGACTCGACCGTGTACTTGTCGGGACCGAGGTCGAAGTTGACGCGGCCGCGGACCCGCGCGTCGGCGACGCGGACGCCGTGGAGCGTCTCGCCCAGCTGCGCGGCGACGGCGTGCTCGACGGTCGACGTGGCCGGCGTCGCCGGCGTTCCGGGCGGCGCGGGATCGGGCTCGACGCCGTCGACGCGGCGGGTGAGCTCGTCGATGAGCGTGACCACGCGGGCGCCGAGCTGGAGGAGCGCGTCGCGCAGCTCGAGATCGCTCAGGTTGAGGTGGCGCAGCGCGCGCTCGAAGTCGGCGCGCGTGACCGGCTCGTCGTGGCTCATGGCGCGACGGTATCAGCCCACAGCACCGGGAAGGCCGCGGCGTCCAGGTGTCCGTCGGCATCGATCGGAAAATACCCGCGCGCTTCGGGCGAAGGCAGCCGCTCCGGGACGAGGCGGCACGCGCCGTCGACGAGCCGCACGGCGAGCGTCTTGCGCGGGCGATCGCTGGTGTTGGGCTCGCTGCCGTGGAACGTCAGGCAGTGGTGGACGGTCACGTCGCCGGGCTCGAGCTCGAGCGGCGTGCCGCCGCCGTCGGCGTGGGCGCGCAGCTCGGGCGGCAGCGCGGCGAGCGCGTCCTCGACGTGGTCGCGGCGGAGCGCCAGGTTCGCCGGCGTGTGCGGCCAGCGGTGACTGCCGTCGAGCACGCGCAGGCAGCCGCTCGCGATCGTGCACGGCGTGAGCGCGAGCCGCACGGTCACGGCCGACGCGCGGTCGAGGTAGCCGAGGTACGTGAAGTCCTGGTGCCATGCGACGGCCGCGGGACGCGCCGCCGGCTTGATGAAGACGGTGTCCTGCAGGAGCTGGACGCGGGCGGCGCCGAGCGCGCGCCCCGCGAGCTCGGCGAGGGCGGCGTCGGCGGCGAGCGCCGCGAGCGCCGGTGACGCGCGCGAGATGCCGGCGAGCTCGACGACGCGATCGCCCCACGCGGGGTAGCTGGCCTCGGGCACCACGGCGTCGAGCGCGCGCTCGAGCTCGGCGATCCGCGCCGGCGCGATCGCGCCGCGCACGATCAGCCAGCCGTGCTCGGCCAGGTGCGCGCGCGACGACATCCCGCGAGTCTACTTCGGCTGCCGCGCTTCGAGCTCGGCGATCCAGGCCTCGACGGCCGCGCGCTCGGCGGTGAACGGCGCCGTGGCCGGCGCGCCGGCGAGGAGCCTCTTCGCGTCACGGGCCAGGCGGAGCGCGAGCGCCCGGTCACCCTTGCTCGCGGCGATCGCGCGCGAGCGGGCGTGGCGCAGGCGCGAGAGCGAGAGCGGGTTCATCTCGGCGGGGTCGGCGTCGCCGTCGGCGCGCGCCAGCTCGGCGGCGGCGGCCTTCGCGTCGCCGGCCGCGAGCAGCTCGGCGCCGAGCTCGTGGCGCTCCGCGATGATGTTGGGGTGGCCGGGCGCGTAGGGGGCGTAGAGCTCGATCGTCGCCGCCAGGCTCGCGCGCCGCTCCGCGAGGGCCGGCGTGGCGGCGCCGGCGCGCGCGCCGTCGAGGGCGGCGAGCGAGGCCCTGGCCTCGAGCGCGCGCTCCGCGTCGGGGCCGGCGGCGACCCTGGTCCACAGCGCGCGCGCCTCGGCCATGTTGCCGAGGTCCTTCTCGGCCTGCGCCTGGTGGGCCTCGAGCAGCGTCCGCAGCGCGACGTCGTCGGGGGCGATGTGCGCGAGCCGGGCGAGCGCGTCCTTGCACTCGGCGGCGGCGCGCGCGTCCTCGCCCGCCTGTTCGAGGCCGCGGCACAGGTGCGCGCGCATCTCGATCGTCCGCGGGTGATCGGCGCCGTTCTCGGCCCGCGACAGCTCGACGCCGCGCTCGAGCCAGGTGATCGCCTCGACGGGCCGGCCGGCCTCGGCGGCGGCGATGCCGAGCGTGGTGACCAGCCACTCGCTGGGTGTGCCGGCCTGGTCGCGGCGCTCGGCGAGCGCGCGCAGGCACGCGAGCCGGGTCTGGACCTTGCCCGTCCAGTGATGCGCCATGCATGTGAGCTGCGCGACGAAGAGCTCGACCTCCCGGGTCCGGGTGCGGCCGGCGAGGGCCAGCGCGGTGCGCTCCCAGTGATCGAGCTCGTCGAGCCGTCCGCCGAACAGCTCCTCCTGGGCGATGCGCGCGGCGGCGTCGGCGGCCATGGCGTCGTCGCCGGCGGCGAGCGCGGCGGTGAAGGTCTCGTCGAAGAGCGCGCGCGACTCGGCGCCGCCGCGATCAGCGATGGTGCGGCCGCGCCAGTAGAGGGCGCGGGCCAGCACCGGCGCGTGGCCGGTGGTGCGCGCGGCGGCCACGACCTGCTCGCCGAGCGGGGTGGCGCGGGCGAAGTCGCCGACGGCGTAGAGCGCGGCGAGCCGCGCGAGGTCGCCCTCGAGCGCCACGAGCCTGGCGACCACGTCCGCGTCGTCCGGCGGCCGGACGACCTGGCGCAGGCGGATCGCGTCCTCACACGCGTCGAGCGACGGCAGCTCGCCGACCGCGTCGCCGGCGCGACGGAGCGCGTCGTCGTCGGCCTCGCCGAGCACGGTCACCAGGGCGTCGAAGCCGGCGAGGTGGCGATCGAGGCAGGCCATGCGCAGGTCGAGCGCCTCCGCCGACTGCTCGCCACGCACGCGGGTCGCGGTGCACGCCTCGAGGCGCATCGCGCGCCAGCGCTGCCCGAACCGTTCGGCGTCGCGGGCGAAGGCGGCGATCGCGGCGTCGGCCCAGGGCACGCCGCGGGCGCGCGCGGCCGCCGCGAGCGAGGCCTGCGTGCCCGGGCTCCACACGGCGGCGACGCGATCGGCGCCGTCGCTGCACGTCGGCGTGTGCGCCGGCGACGGTGCGAGCGCCCAGGTCACCGCCGCGGTCGCGCCGACGATCGTGACGGTGGCCGCGGCGCCGAGCGCGACGCGGCGGCGGGTGCGCTCGGGATCGCGATCGAGGGCGCGCAGCAGCGCGTCGACGCTGGGGTAACGATGGCGCGCGTCGGCGGCGAGGCCGCGCGCGACGACGTCGGCGAGCCAGCGGGGGACGTCGGCGTCCCGCGGCGGCTGCGCCGCCAGCGTGCGGAGCGGGGCGCCCGGTCGGTCGGCGATGGTGAGCTGCTCGCCCGGATCGAGCGCCTGCTTGCGCGAGACGTGGAACGGCCGCTGCCCGTAGAGCGCCTCGTAGAGGGAGGCGCAGAAGCTGAACTGGTCGGAGGCCTGATCGGCGTCGCCGCGGCGGGCGCGCAGCTCCGGCGCCATGTAGGCGGGCGTGCCGACGACGTGCCCGAGCTGCGTGATCTCCTCCAGCGGCCGCAGCGCGCCGCTGTCGATCGACGTCGGCGTGGGCAGTCCGTCGCCGCTGTCCGAGTCGAGCGAGCGGTCGCCGAGGTCGCGGGCGAGCCCGAAGTCGACCAGCTTCACGACGTCGGCGTCGGAGATGACGATGTTGTCGGGCTTGACGTCGCGGTGGATGATGCCCGCGGCGTGGGCGGCGGCGAGGCCGCGTCCAGCGGCGAGCATGACACGCAGGATCTCGCGCCACGTGCGCGTGGTCTGGACCCAGTGGCGCAGGCTCTTGCCGGAGATGAGCTCCATCGCGACGAAGGTCTCGTCGCCGACGTCGCCGGCATCGAAGACGGTCACCACGTTGGCGTGCGACAGGCGGGCGAGGGCCTGGGCCTCGCGGTGGAGGCGGGCGCGGTGCGGCGCGGTGAGCCGATCCGCGCGCACGACCTTGAGCGCGACGCGGCGGTCGAGCTCCGGATCGTAGGCGGCGTAGACCACGCTCATCCCGCCCTTGCCCAGCTCCTCCTGCACGACGTAGCGGCCGAAGAGCGTGCCCGGCGCGCGCGGGCCCCTGGCTTCGCCACCCTCGGACGCCTGGGTCGCGGCCGTCGCGGTGGCGTCGTCGGGGTCGAAGTCGGTGGACGGCGGTTGCATGTACGATCGCAGCCGGCCGGTCCACGTTACGCGGCTCGATCGGGTCCGTAAAGCTGCGACTCGTGCGCAGCGTACGCGCGCTCACGTCGCTTGCAGGCAGATCTCGATGCGATTGACCGCGAGGCTGCCGGAGCTGGGGCCTGCCTTGATCCGGATGAGGACGCGGTCGTCGCCGGCGGAGAGCTCGGTGGTCATGTCGGCCGCGTACCACTGGTACGGCGCCGAGTTGGCGACCAGGTTGGTGGGCGCGGCGCCGACGCCCTCGAACGTCTGCCAGCCGAAGCTGCCGCTCGCCGTCGTGTTGTAGCTGCGGCCGTAGAGCGCGAGGTGCGCCGCGCCGATCGACGCGATGCCGACGGTCGACAGCTCGATGTCGACGAAGTCGCTCGAGTTGAGGAGGAGGCCGCCCTGCGCGAGCGCGGTGTCGACGTACGACGGCGTGAACGGGATCGTGTAGCCGTACGCGCCGGCGCGGAAGCGCGACGTGTCGGGCATGGCGTGGACCTCGTACACGACGTACGCCGTACCGCCGCCGTTCGCCCAGCGGATGCGATACGCGGTCGCGCCCGGCGCGCCCGAGCTGCACGGCCCGCCCGTGATCGGCCCCGTGGGCGCGTCGACCATCTGGGCGTCGACCACGCGAGCGTCGATGACCTGGGCGTCGACAATCTGGGCGTCGATGACCTGGGCGTCGATCGCCGCGCCGTCGTTCGCGGCGGCGTCGGCCGGCGCCGCATCGGTGGCGGTGTCGTCGTCATCCGAGCCGCCGGTGCCGGCGCCGCATGCCGCCAGCGCGATCGCGAGCAGCGCGGGAGCGGCGAGGCGACGCATGCGCCGCTCTATATCACCGTCACGGCGGCGGCAGGAACGCGAAGTAGTAGTCGACCGGATCGTCGGGGACCAGCGCGGCGTCGCACGTGCCGCAGCGCCGCTCGGGCAGCGTGGGGCGGCGCGTGCCGACGCTCACGACCACGCTGTAGCCGACCTGGCAGTCCGGGCACTCGTAGGGCAGCACCACGGAGGTCACCTTCAGGTGATCGGAGAGGTGGGGCAGGAGGTTGAGCTGGCGCACGACCGCCGGCGAGCAGCGCTCGGCGGTGATGCCGCCGCCGAGCTCCTCGAGCAGGTTGACCAGCCACAGCGAGCCGGCGGTGTTGATGTATCGGACGTCGGAGAGGTCGAAGACCAGCGGCCGCGGCAGCTCGCGCAGGCCGGCGACCTTGGCCAGCTCGGTGATCTCGCCCTTGAGGCACACGTGCGTACCGGTCTCGTGATCGCTCGCCACGGTCCAGCGGAGGTCGCGCGGCGTGACCGGGTCCTCGTCGCGGTACTTCCCGGTGCCCTGGCAGAACGGACACGGACGCTCGGACGTGTGGTGCGCGCTGCCCATGATGGTCTCCCTGTCCCCGAGTATCATCCCGCGAGAACGCCCGCGTCATGCTCCTCTTCAAGAAACCGTTCTTCGCCGGCCTCGAGAGCGGCGCGATCACGCTGACCTTCCGTCGCTGGCAGAAGCCGCACGTGCGGCCCGGAGGTCGGTATCGCTGTCATCCCATCGGCGTGCTCGAGGTCGACGCCGTCGCCAAGGTGCGGGTTGCGACGATCACCGAGGCGGACGCGGCGCGCGCCGGCTTTCCGTCGCGGGAGTCGCTCGTCTCGTACCTCGGCGAGCTCGGGCCGATCGACGGCGCGACCGAGCTGTACCGCGTCGAGCTGCACCACGGGGGCGACGGCGACCGCGTCGAGCTCGCGCTCGAGGCCGAGCTGTCGGCGGACGACGTCGCGCTGATCGAGAAGAAGCTGGCGGCGATGGACCGCGGCGCGCCGTGGACGAAGCAGACGCTCGCGATCATCGCGAAGCACCCGCGCGTCGCCGCCTCGAAGCTGGCGGCCACGCTCGGGCGCGAGACCCAGCCGTTCAAGATCGACGTGCGCAAGCTCAAGAAGCTCGGGCTCACCCAGAGCTTCGAGGTCGGCTACGAGATCTCGCCGCGCGGCCGCGCCTTCCTCGCCGCCCGCAAGCCGAAGCCCGCGGCGCGCAAGCCGAGGCGCGCGGCCCCCCGGACGCGACGCACGTGAGGGTCGATCGCGCGCGCACGATCGCCTCGCTGGTGCGGTGGCTCGGCCCGTGGACGCCGGAAGCGCGTGTGCCGCCGGCGCGCGCCGAGACCCTCACCGTCGACGGGCGCTTCCCGGCGCGTGTCTACCATCCGCCGGGCCGGCCGCGCGGCGCGCTCGCGATCGCGCCAGGCCTCCACCACGACGGCCCCGACGACCGGCGCATGGATCGCTTCTGCCGCATCCTCGCGGCGTCGGGCCTCGTGACCATGGCGCCGTTCCTGCCCGACTTCGTCGCGCTCCGCGTGACGCCGGCGGCGATCGACGACTTCACCCGCGCGTACGACGCGTTCGCCGCGGGTCGACCGGCGGCGCCGGGCGTCTTCTCGATCTCCTTCGGCTCGCTGCTCGCGCTGCGCACGGCGGCGGTGCGTCCCGTCGGCGGCGTCGTCGTGTTCGGCGGCTACGCCGACTGGGACGCCACGATCCGCTTCACGGTCACCGGCGAGCTCGACGGCCGGCGCTGGGTCGCGCGCGACTGGCGCAACCTGCCGGTCGTGTTCCTGAACCTGCTCGACGACCTCGGCGACGCGCCGGCCGAGCGCGCCGCCGTCGTCGAGGCGTGGCGGCGCTACGTCGCGGCGACGTGGGGCAAGCACGAGATGCGCACGCGCGAGGCGTGGGAGGCGGTGGCGCGGACCCACGCGGCGTCGGTCCCCGCGGCGGCGCGCGACTTCTACCTGCGCGGCTGCGGGCTCGCGCCCGGCGCCGCCGAGGCGATCGACGGCGCCCTCGCGCGACGCGGCAAGATCGAGTTCCTCGACGTGCGCCCGCACCTCGCGTCGGTGCGCTGCCCGGTGTGGATCACCCACGGCGTCGCCGACGACGTGATCCCGTGGACGCAGGCCGAGTCGCTGGCCCGCGCCTTCCCGGCGCACGCGCGCCCTCCGGTCCACCTCACCGGCCTCTACGGCCACACCCAGCTCGAGGGCGCCCGCGGCCCGCGCGCCCTCGCGCGCGAGCTGTCATCGATGGTGCAGATCGTCGGCGCGATCGAGCGCGCCGCTTCCGCGGCGGCGCCGGTCACCTCGGGATCGTGACCGCCGCGTCGAGCCGCTTGCCGCCCTTGATGTCGACGGCGACGTCCTTCAGGTCGGGGACCGTGAACGCACGCAGCTTCGTGGCGTCCTGCTGGGTCGCATCGGCGCGCGCCTCGCACGTCGCCGGCACCTGCGTCCACGCGATCGGCGGCTGGCCTCCGAGCGTGAGCTCATCGGCGACGATCACCGCGAGCGGGAGCGGATCGGCTTCGGGCTCGCCGGTGAGCCTGATCTTCAGCTCGCGCAGCTCGACCGCGGCGTCGGGCGGGAGCTCGATCGCGTAGAACGGTGACGCGCCGCTGAACTCCGCCACCACGACGTTCCCGGTCCCCGGGAACGACCAGACGCCGACGCCGAACGCGCTCTGCGCCATCGGGTTCTGCCCCTTGCCGGTCGACGCGGTGATGAGGAACCAGCGCGGGCGCGGGCCTGGGTTGCGCAGCGACACGTCGACGAACAGCGTCGACAGCGGCGGATGGTCACGCCGTCGCGACTTGAAGGTGAACGAAGCGGAGGCGGAAGCAGAAGCGGAGGGCACCGTGGGCTCCTTCACGTCGGACGTGCTCGTGCCGAGATTCGCGCCTGGGTTCGGGTCGACATCCTGCATCGGACGCGGCGACGAGGTACAGCAAGCGACGAGTCCCGCGGCGAGCGCGGTCGCCAGCGATCTCATTTCAATGCTTCTACCTTCTTCGCGTCCAGCCGGCGACCGCTGCGCGGCACGAAGCCACCCTTGCGGGTCGTCCCGTCGAGCTCGTACGCCGGTGCATCGAGGATCTCCTTGATGCTGGTCAGCTTGTCGGGGAACTCGCCGCTGGTGTCGTCGTACCTGGGCGGCAGCACGCCGCCGTTGGCCGCCTTGATGCGCGCGAGCTCCTTGTGGTCCCACTCGTCGCGGTCGACGTTGTACGAGCTGATCATCGCTTCGAGCATCTGCGTCTCGTTGACGCCGTCGACGCCCATGCCCGAGAAGAGCTGCTCGCCGGCGGTGCTGTCACCGATGTAGATGGAGTTCTCGCCCTGGAAGGCGCCGCCCGGGTGCTTCAGGAGGTACTTGGGATGGTTGTAGAAGTAGCACCAGTCGCCCTTCTCGAGCGGACGCTTGTTGAAGCTGCCGCCGTCCTGGACCTCGGCCTCGGGCGTGAGCGTCAAGAGGTTCTCGATGACGGTGCCCTTCTTGCCGGTCTTGATGCGCAGGCGATCCTGCTCCGGGACCTTCTTGTCGGTCGAGCCGAAGCGCTCGTCGAACTTCTGGTCGCCGATCGCGGCGCGCACCGCGTCGCTCTCCATCGCGATGATCGCCGAGAGACACTCCGCGATGGTCAGGCCGTGGAGCCATGACTGCACCGCGGCCGACGCGCTCTTGCCTGGCTTGAGCCGCCAGTCCATCCAGCCGAGGTGCTCGAAGTACGTCGGGTCGGCGTAGCCGTCCGACCATTCGTCGCGCCACTTGTCCGGGAAGTTCGCCTTGTAGTTGAAGTCGTAGTGGACGCCGCGCGTCGCCGTGTGGGGATCGTTGTTGTTCTTGTACATCTCCTCGGCGACGTGCTCGCCCAGCGCCTCCTGCGTGGCGTCGATCTCGGGCGTGGCGTGCTCGAGGTTGATCGCGCCCCAGGTGAGCGGGCCGACGATGCCGTCGGGCTCGAGCTGCTCGCCGGTGGTGTCCTTGTGGTTGTTCTGGAACGCGATGACCGCGATCTCGGTCTTCTCGCCGAACGTGCCGTCGACGCCGAGCGGCGGCTCGGTGGTCTCCTTGGCGTTGAGCCGCTGCTGCAGCTTCTTCACGTGCTTGCCCGAGGAGCCCCGCTTCAGCTTGGGCTCGCCCTTGAGCTGTACCGCGGGGCTCGCCGCATCCGCGCCCGTGCCGTACGTGTCGAGCAGCGACTCGGCCGACTCGCCGGCGACGACCCGGTCGGCGACCGCGTCGGCGTGCTGCTCGTGCGTGTCGCCGGCTTCGCCGACACCGCCCTTGAGCTGGACGCCGCCACGCTGCTGCACGACGTGCGCGGCCTCGTGCGCCGCGGTGTGCAGGTCGGGCGACGACGCGAACGCGGTCTGCGTGCCGGTCGCGTAGGCCTGCGCGCCGATGTCGTCGCAAGCGTCGGCCGCGGCGCCACCCACGTGCGCGCGCACGCCGCTCAGATCGTGGCGCCCGAACGATCGCTGGATCACGTCCATGAACGGCAACGATTCGCCGCCGCCGGACACACCGCGCGTCGCCGTCTCCTGCACGTCCGTGCCTGCGCCGGCGCCGTACCGGCTCTCGGCGCGCGAGCTCTTGCCCGGCGCCCGCTGGACGCGGGCCGGCGCCGCGTCGTCCGACGTCGGTGCGGATCCGCGCCGCCTGCGCCCGTGCTCGCTCATGTCTGCGACACGATACTACGTCGAGCGGTGGCCGGACCTTCCTCCGGCGCGGCGCGGCCCGGCGCGGCGCGCCGGTAACGACCGGCAACGGCTGGACGTGTGCGACACGTGCGACAAGATCGCGTCGCATTCCGCCGGCGCTGCGGGTGCGTTAAGGTCCCGCGCGATGTCCAGCTCTCGTCGCGACCCGAGTCGCCGAGACGTCGTGCGCGGCGGGCTCGCCGCGACGGCGCTCGGTCTGGTCTCCACCGCCTGCGCCAGGGAGACGCGCCCGGGCCCGTCCTCTCCGCCCGCCGCACCGGAGCCCGTGAAGAAGCGCATCCTCATCCTCGGCGGCACCGGCTTCCTCGGGCCCAAGACGATCGACGCCGCGATCGCGCGCGGCCACGAGATCACGATCTTCAACCGCGGCAAGCGCGAGAAGTTTCTGCCGCTCGAGCACGACGTCACCCACCTCTACGGCAACCGCGACCCCGAGCTGCCCGCCGATGACGAGCGCGGCCCCGACGGCCAGCTCCTGCGCCCCGACGCTTCACCCAGGGGACTGGAGCAGCTCGTCGGTCGCCAGTGGGACGCGGTCATCGACAACTCCGGCTACTTCCCGCGCCACGTGAAGGCGTCGGCCGAGCTGCTCGCGCCCAACGTCGGCCACTACATCTTCATCTCGAGCATCTCGGCGTACGACGAGGCGTCGATCCCGGCGGCGGGCGGCGACGAGACGGTCAAGCTCGCGGAGCTCGCCGATCCCACCGTCGAGACGATGGGCGACCAGTTCCAGCACTACGGCGGGCTCAAGGTGCTGTGCGAGCGGGCGGCGCAGGCCGCGTTCCCCGGCCGCGCGACGATCGTGCGCCCCGGCTACATCGTCGGTCCGGGCGATCCGACCGATCGCTTCAGCTACTGGCCGGTGCGCATCTCGAAGGGTGGCGAGGTGCTCGCGCCCGGCTCGCCCGATGATCCGCTGCAGTGGATCGACGTGCGCGATCTCTCGGAGTGGCTGGTGAAGCTCGTCGAGGACCGCACGTTCGGGGAGCTCCACGCGGTCGGTCCCGCCGAGCCCGCGCGCTGGGGCGACGTGCTGACGACGTGCGTCGAGCGCTCGGGCAGCGACGCGCGGCTGACGTGGGTCCCGGCCAGGTGGCTCGAGGAGAACGGCGCCGGCGAGGGGGCGTTCCCGATCTGGACCGCGCCCGAGGGCAAGTACGCCGGCTTCCACCGCTGGGAGAACGCCAGGGCCGAGGGCGCGGGCCTCGCCTTCCGTAGCCTCGACGACACGGTGACCGGCATCCTCGACTGGTACCCGAAGGAGATCGCGCGCCGCGTCCGCGTCACCCGGGAGCTGACCGAGGCCGCGGCCGCCAAGGGCGCGCCGCCGCCCAAGGGACCGCCGCCGGACCAGCTGCGCGCCGGCCCGCCGATCGAGCGCGAGCAGGAGCTGCTCGCGAAGTTCCACGCGCGCAAGCCCAGGCCCTGACGGGCGCGCTCACCAGGTCGCGACGCAGCGGAAGGCGTCGCGGCCGGCGTCCTCGCCGACGGCGTCTCCCGGCGTGCCGGTGAGCTCGAGCAGCGTGCGCTGCGCGAAGAGCTGGAGCAGCCGCCAGCTCGGGTGCTCGAACAGCGGGTGGCCGGTGAAGCGGAGCTCGGCGCGGCGGCCGGTGACGGTGACCTCGACCTTGCCGCCCTCGTGCACCTTGCCGAAGTTGCGTGGCGCGAGCTTGATCGCGCGCGCCGCGCCCATCGCGCGCACGAGCGCGAGCTCGACCCGACCCAGGCTCGCGCGCGTGTCCTCGACCAGCAGCGGGTAGAGCGCGCGCATGTCACCGGCCAGGAGCTCGTCGACGATCGCCTCGGTGAGGACGACCTGTGCGTGGGCCGGCACCCAGTCCTTCGCCGTGAGCACGGTCCCAAGCTGATCGAGCGGGGCGCCCAGCCGTCGTCGCACGCGCGCGACGGCGTCGGGGCCGAAGCGGCGGGCGAGGTTCGTGCCCCACGGGCCGAGCAGGTCGCCGCGGCAGCGGCCGGGCACGCCCTCGATCCGCGCGCGCTCCCAGCGGGGCTGGGCGGCGAGGTCTCCGACGGTGAGCGGCACGCCCGGAGCCTACGCCGAACGACGGGCCGGGGCATTCTGCCTCGACATCACGGCGACATCAGGTCAGCCGTCGCCCTCATTTCGTGTGCACGTGATCGATCTCGCTTCGTGTAGGGTGACGCAGCGAGTCGGGGGGCTCCACACACCCGAGGTTGGTATGACCCAGACGCTCCCATTCTGGCCACGTCCCGGCACGATCGATCTGGTCGTCCACGATCGTCCGCACGCCGCCGCCGATACGGAATGGTGGTACGTGAACAGCCACGTACGCACGGCCGATGGCCGGGGCCTGTCGCTGTTCGCGGCCTTCTTCCGCATCATCGACTCGCGGGACGAGGAGACGGGGGCGATCGCGTATGCCCACTCGCTGACCTGGGCCATCACCGACACCGCGGGCAAGCGGTACGTCGGCGAGTCGCGCGTCGATCGCCGCGCGCCGGAGATGGGTCTCGACCGCATCAAGGCCGGCCGCGGCTCGAAGGACGACCGCCTCAACCGCGCGATGGCGGAGATCCTCGAGCAGGGCAAGATCCCGACGCCTGACCGGGTCTTCGACGGTCCGGTCGTGGTCGCGACCGACCGCCTGTGCCTCGATTACGGCGGCGCCCAGTTCGAGCGCCGCCCCGACGGCGGGTATCACCTGCGGCTGGCGAGCGAGCGCGACGGCGCCGGGTGCGACGTCGTCTTCCACCCCGAGAAGCCGGCCACGCGCCACGGCGACGACGGCGTCGTGCGCGGCGCCGACGGCGAGCAGATGTTCTACTACTTCGTCCCGCGCTGCCGGGTCGAGGGCACGATCACCCTCGACGGCGAGGCGCTGCCGCTGGCGAGCGGGCAGGGCTGGTACGACCACGAGTTCGGCGGCTACGTGCCGCCGGCCGAGCCGGCGCCGGGGACGATCGCGGCGACGGCCGTGGCGAAGGACGGCGCCGAGGGCGCCGCCGCCGCCGGCGTGCACGGCCTGGCCTGGAACTGGACCGCGGTGCAGCTCGACAGCGGCGTCGAGCTCTCGGCCTACGAGATCGTCGACGCCACCGCGCGCACGACCGTGGGCAAGTGGCTCATCGCGATCGACGCCCAGGGCGTGCGCCGCGAGATCACCGACTTCACGTTCGAGCCGGGCAAGGTCTGGACCTCGTCGCGGACGTTCCACGAGTACCCGACGACCTGGCGGCTGCGCGCGGCCGAGCTCGGCGTCGATCTCGCGATCGAGGCCGAGCTCGACGATCAGGAGCTCATCACCGTCATCTCCAAGCCGGCGTTCTGGGAGGGGCGTTGCCGCGCCCACGGCGTCATGCAGGGCGCCGCGGTGCAGGGGCTCGCGTTCGTCGAGCGCAGCGGCTTCGAGAACATCGACTCGCTCGACGAGTTCTTCTCCGCCGTCGGCAAGCAGGTCAAGCGCTCAGTCGCCGAGTGCCTGCCGCTGGCGCCGACCTACGAGGAGACACGCGAGCTCATCGCCAGCGAGGAGCTCGCGCACTACATGGAGGGCGTCGACCCGCGCGCGATGGCCGACGGCCTGGTCGCGCCGATCCGCGCCATCGTCGATCGCGGCGGCAAGTCGTGGCGCAGCTACGCCGCGCTCGCGTGCTGCGACGTCGTCGGCGGCGACTCGCGCAAGTACGTGCAGTGGCTCGCCATGCCCGAGCTGCTCCACGTCGGCTCGCTCATCATCGACGACGTGCAGGACCAGTCGACGGTGCGGCGCGGCGGGCCGACCTGCCACGTGACGTACGGCGAGCCGGTCGCGATCAACGCCGGCACCGCCGCCTACTTCCTGACCCAGAACCTGATGTTCTCCGACGAGATGTCGGCGGAGACCAAGCTGCGCCTCTACGACCTCTACTTCGCGGCGATGCGCGCCGGTCACGCCGGGCAGGCGATCGACCTCGGCGGCATGGCGGCGCTCATGCCCGAGGTCGTGCGCACCGGCGACAGCGCGACCCTCGAGGCGCGCATCCTCGCCTGCCACCGGCTCAAGACGGCGGCGCCCGCCGGCTGCCTCGCCCGCATGGGCGCGGTCACCGGCGGCGGCTCGAACGAGCAGGTCGCCGCGGTCGGCCTCTTCTTCGAGGCGGTCGGCCTCGCGTTCCAGATCATCGACGACGTCCTCAACCTGCGCGGCTTCAAGGGTGACCTCAAGCAGCGCGGCGAGGACATCCGCAACGGCACCGTGACGCTACCGGTCGCGGTCGCGATGGCGCGCCTGCCGCGCGAGCAGCGCGAGTGGCTGTGGACGACGCTCCAGTCGAAGCCGCAGGACGACGTCACGGTCGCCGCCGCCGTCGAGCTGCTCGAGAGCTGCGGCGCGATCGCGGCGTGCGCGGCGCAGGCGCGCGAGCTGGTCGAGGAGGGCTGGCGTCGCGCCGAGCCGCTGCTCGAGCCGTCGCTGACCCGCATCATGCTGCGCGCGTTCGGCTGGTATGTCCTCGAGCGTCATTACTAGGCTGCTCGGGAGCCGGCGCGCCCCGCTCGTCGTCGTGCTCCTCGGCCTGACGCTCGCGGCGTCGGCGCTCACCGCCGACTTCTCCGCCGACGACCACCTCCACCGCCTGATCTCGCGCGACGACCCCGGCGTCCGCGGGCTCGCGTCGCGGCCGTTCGACCTCTTCGTCTTCGCCAGCGGTGACGCCGACGCGGCGCGCACGCTGCGCGACGAGGGCGTCTATCCGTGGTGGACCGATCCCGACGTGAAGATGGCGTTCCTCCGCCCGGTGACGTCGGCGACCCACGCCGCCGATCACGCGCTCTGGCCCGACTGCGCGACGGCGATGCTCGCCCACAACCTCGCCTGGCTCGGGCTGGCGCTGGTCATGGCGTGGCTCTTCTACCGGCGCTTCGCGGAGATCAGGTGGATCGCCGTGCTCGCGCTCGCGCTCTACGCGATCGACGACGCGCGCGGCCCGGTCGTCGGCTGGATCGCCAACCGCAACGCGCTGGTCGCGATCGTGTTCGCCGTCCCGGTCCTGCTCGCGCACGATCGGTGGCGGCGCGAGGGCTGGACCCACGGCGGCTGGGTCGGCCCGCTCCTGCTCGCGCTCGCGCTCGGCGCCGGCGAGGCCGCGCTCGCCGTCACCGCCTATCTCGCGGCGCACGCGCTCTGGCTCGATCGTGGTCCCTGGCGCGATCGGCTCCTGGCGCTGGCGCCGTACGCGGCCGTCGTCGTCGCGTGGCGCGTCGTCTACCAGCTCCTCGGCTACGGCGTCGCCGGCTCCGGCATCTACCTCGATCCCGGCGCCGATCCGGCGGCGTTCGTCGAGGCCGCGGTGGTCCGTCTGCCGCTCCTGCTCCTCGGGCAGCTCGCC
The DNA here is from genome assembly GCA_002344285.1 of Myxococcales bacterium UBA2376. Taxonomy (GTDB): domain Bacteria; phylum Myxococcota_A; class Polyangia; order Haliangiales; family Haliangiaceae; genus UBA2376. Next base: position 7,292 of record DDTA01000216.1, on the reverse strand, counting down.
GCGCCCTGGTCGGATCTGGCGTCGCTCTACACGCTCATGGGCGGCAGCGTCCTGGCGACGATGGTCGCGTTCGCCGTCGTCGTCCTGGCCGTGATCGCGTTCGCGTGCGCCCGCCTCCTGCGCGTCGATCCGGTGAGCCGGTTCTTCGCCACCGGCATGGTGCTCGCGGCGATCCCGGTGGCGAGCACGTTCCCCGCCGACCGCTTGCTGGGCTTCGTCGGCCTGGGCGCGATGGGGCTCGTGGCGCAGCTCCTCGCCGCCGCCTTCCAGCGCCGCGACCTCCTCGGCGCCGGCCGGTCGCGCCGCGCCGCCGCGATGGTCGTCGTCGTCGGGCTGGTCCTCGTCCACGTCGTCGCGGCGCCGCCGCTGCTCGTCATGCGCGCGCGCTCGATGGTCGCGGTGAACCGCATCCTCGATCGCGCCGACGCGGGGATCCCGTCGGATCCCTCCGTCGCCGACAAGACGGTGATCCTCGTCAACCCGCCCAATGACGCCTTCGCCGGCTACGTCCTCCTCATGCGCGAGGCCCGCCATCAGGTGCGCCCGCGCCGCCTCTACTGGCTCGCGACCGGCACCGCGCCGCTCACGCTGACCCGGCTCGACGATCGCACGCTGCGGGTGGCGCCGGCCGGCGGCTTCCTCCGCCACGAGATCGATCAGATGCTGCGGACGCCGCAGCGACCGTTCGCTGCGGGCGAGCGCATCGCGCTCACCGGGCTCATGATCGAGATCGAGACGGTCGAGCGTGGGCGGCCGATCACCGTGCTCGCGCGCTTCGATCGTCCGCTGGAGGACCCGCAGCTCGTGTGGCGGCGATGGGAGGAGCGAACCTATGGGTCTTACCGGATCCCCCAGATCGGGGAAACCGTGACGCTTCCGGCCGCCGATCTGCAGAAGCTGCTCGAGGAATAGGGGCCGACGCAACGTCTGCGCGAAATCGAACCCTCCTGGCGCGCCCGGCGCTGGTCACGCCCTTGCAATGGCTGGGGACGGGGAGAATCGATGGAGCACGTCCGGCGTCCGGTCACACATGAGGTCGTCCTCGCGACGGTCGCGGCGATCGCGGAGGCGCTGTCGCGGCCCGAGCACCCATGTTCCCTCCTGCCCGGCGTCCTCGAACGTCTGCTCGACGCGACCGGCCTGTCGCGCGGCGCGCTGCTCCTGCTTCGCGACGAGCAGCTGAAGCTCGTCGCGAAGTCCGGGGTCGAGCTCTCCGACGCGGAGCTGGTCGACCTGTGCACACGACCCGGCCCGGTGGCGCGCGCCCTGGCGGAGCAGCGGCCGCTCGCGCTCGCGAGCGCGGATGCCCTCGCCGCCGCGTCGCTCCACCTGCTCGATGCGCGCAGCGCGATCGTCGCGCCGCTGGTCGCGGGCGACCGCTGCCTCGGTGTGCTCGTCCTCGCGTCGGTGACGCGCGACCTGTCGGCGGTGGACTGGCTGGCGCTCGCGCGCGTCGTCGCCGCGCAGATCGCGCAGGCGCTCGCCTCCGCGCGCGCCGTGCAGCGGCTGACGGCGTCGGAGCGTCGGTACCGGCTGCTGGTCGAGGGCGCCGACGACGGCATCGCCATCCTCGACGTCGCCGGTTACTTCCGCGAGGGGAACGACGCGCTCGCGCGCGTGCTCGGCGTCGCGCTCGAGCGCCTGCCCGGGACCATGCTCTGGGACTACGTCGCACCGGAGGACCGCGCCGAGTCGCGCGCCCGCTTCGCGAGCCTGTGCGCGGGCGGCGCGATCCGCACCCGCGGGCGCCGCATCCTCCGCGCCGACGGCTCGCTCGCGATCGTCGACATCGTCGGCAACATGATCGACGTGGACGGCGAGCGCGTCGTCTTCGCGATCTTCCGCGACGTGACCGAGGAGCGCCACGCCGCCGCCGAGATGGAGATGATCCACGTCCTCGCCCTGGCCGCCGCCGAGGCGCCGGACCTGGCTTCCCTGTTCGACGTCGTGCTCCGCACGCTCGGCGAGCACGTCGGATGGCGACACGGGGCGGCGTGGATGGCGCGCCCCGACCGTCACACGCTCGCGCCCGCGCACGTCTGGGCCGCGGCCGATCCTCACCGCGGGCACGGGGCCGAGCCGTCGGTGGCGATCGGCGAGGGCGCGGTCGGCCTCGCGTGGCGCGACGGCCAGGTGCACCTCGCGGGCGACAGCCTCCTGGTGCCGATCCTCGTCCGCGGCGCGACCATCGCGCTGCTCGAGCTCGCCGGCGCCACGCGATCGATCGACGCGCGCTTCGTCAAGGTCGCCTCGACGGTCGCCGCCCAGCTCGGCTCGCTCATCGAGCGCCGGCGCGCCGAGGACGCCCTGCGCGAGAGCGAGGCGCGCTTCGCCCGGCTCGCCGAATCGGGCGTGGTCGGCATCGCGATCGCCGACATCGACGGTCTCGTGCTCGAGGCCAACGACGCGTGTCTCGCGATGGCCGGGTACGCGCGCGAGGAGCTGGACCGGGGCCAGATGCGGTGGACGGGGCTGGCGGCGCCGGAGACGGCCACGTCCAACGCGCGCTCGCTGGTGCACCTGGCCTCCGCGGGCGTGTTGCCGCCGGTCGAGACGCTCCTCCTGCGCCGGGACGGGTCGCGCGTGCCGGTCCTGGTCAGCGCCGCCATGCTCGACGCGACCCGCAGCATCGCCGTGATCTACGATCTCACCGCCCGCAAGCGGTCGGAGCAGGCGCTGCGTCAGACCGAGGAGCAGCTCCGCCACGCGCAGAAGATGGAGGCCGTCGGCAAGCTCGCCGGCGGCGTCGCCCACGACTTCAACAACATCCTGTCGGTGATCATCAGCTACAGCGACCTCGTGCGCGCCGAGCTGCCGCTCGGCGATCCCATGCGCGCCGACCTCGACGAGATCCACCAGGCCGGCGAGCGCGCGGCGCAGCTCACCCGACAGCTCCTCGCGTTCAGCCGGCAGCAGGTCGTCGAGCCGCGCGTGCTCGATCTCAACGAGGTCATCCGCGGCATGGAGAAGATGACGCGTCGGCTGGTCGGTGAGGACGTCGCGGTCACCTCGGTGCTCGATCCAGATGTGGGGCGCGTCCTCATCGATCCGGGCAGCCTCGAGCAGATCGTGATGAACCTCGTGGTCAACGCGCGCGACGCCATGCCCGAGGGCGGGCGGCTCACGATCGAGACCTGCGACGTCGCGCTCGACCAGGACTTCGTCCGCGCCCACGTCGGCGCCAGCGCCGGTCGCCACGTCATGCTCGCGGTGAGTGACACCGGGGTGGGTATGGACCGCGCGACCCAGGCACGGATCTTCGAGCCGTTCTTCACGACCAAGCCGCAGGACAAGGGCACGGGGCTCGGGCTCTCGACGGTGTTCGGGATCGTCCAGCAGGGCGGCGGGACGATCTGGGTGTACAGCGAGCCGGGTGTCGGGACCACGTTCAAGATCTACCTGCCGTGCGTCGACGCCGCGGCCGAGCCGGCGTCGGTCAGCCGCGCGCTGACGCCTTCGCGCGGCACGGAGACCGTGCTCCTCGTCGAGGACGACGATCAGGTCCGGGTCGTGATCCGCGGGATCCTCGAGCGTGAGGGCTATCGCGTGCTCGAGGCCCGCAACGCCGGCGAGGCGCTGCTCATCGCCGAGCAACCGCACACGATCGACCTCGTGCTCTCCGACGTCGTCATGCCGCACATGAGCGGGCCCGAGGTCGTCCGCCGGATCGCCGCGGGGCGTCCGGGCATCCGCGTGCTCTGCATGTCGGGCTACACCGACAACGCCGTGTTGCGCCACCACGTGCTCGACCGCCAGATCGCGTTCCTGCAGAAGCCGATCACGCCGGCGACGCTCGCGCGCAAGGTGCGCGAGGTGCTCGACGCGCCCCCGGCGGTGTCAGCCGCGTAGACGGCGGGGAGCGGTCCCCGCCGACGGGCCGCGCTCGATCGGTCGGTTGAGCACGATCTGGCGTCCGGCCTCGCGGCCCGCCTGGTGGGCGCCGCTGATGCGCTCGGTGCGGCGGCGGCGGATGATGCGCGGATAGCGCGCGCGGAAGTAGTCGTCGAGCCCGGCGTCGCCGCGCCATACGAGCCCCGTGCCGCGCAGCTGCGCGCGCTCGCCGGCGAGCTTGTCGCGGAAGCCCCGGATGACGCCGGCCATGTACGCGAGCCGATCGCGCCCGCTGGTGACCCGGGCGTCGCGCCGGTTCTCCTCCCAGAGCCGGGCGGCGGTCGCGCGCAGGAACTCGTAGACGTGGACCGCCATCTCGACGTTGGCGCGCGTGCCGCAGAGCTCGAAGACGTGGCCGCGCGCGCCCGCGTGCACGACGTACGTCGGGATGCGGATCGCCTCGACGAAGAAGAACTCCTCGAGGACGCTCATGACGTCGAGCTCGACGCGGCTGGCCCGCCGGAGGGGCTCGCCGACGTGGCGTACCTCGAACGCGCGGGTCTCGCGCGCGGCCGCCGCCTCGATGTTGTGGCGCAGCATGAGCTCGTGGGCGCGCCGCATCGCGATCTCGGCCTCGTGCTGGTTGGAGCTACCCGCCAGCGCCAGCAGCTTGCGCACGCGCTCGAGGACCCGGTCGATCGCGGCGCTGGCCAGGCCGTCGTCGACGCCGAGGCCGGCCGCGCCGGGCGCGCCGCTCGCGCGCGCGTCGATGCCGCGCTCCTCGCACACCCGGCGGAAGGTCTCGCCGTGGGCGGTCTCGTCGCGCACGCCGAGCACCTCGTCGACGTACTGGTGCGCCATCTCGTGGCTCAGGACCGAGGTGACCTCGGGCCACGGCCGGTCGAGCACGAACGCGCGCTGCAGCTCGATCGCTCGCGTCCGGCTCCACCAGGCGCCGAGCCGCGTGACGCCGGGCGACAGGGCGAGCAGCGGCCGGCGCAGGCGGCTCCCGAACAGGCGATCGTTCAGCAGGTCGTACCAGTGGTCGAGCTCGCGCACGAGCGCCGCCTCGAGCTCGATCGATAGCCACGCCGGGTTCATGCCGGCGACACCATAGCGTGTCGATCCGACGTCGGGACGGCGGTACGGTTGCCGCCATGAAGCCACTGCGCGACTGCGTCGCCGTCGTCACCGGCGCGAGCCGTGGCGCCGGCCGGGGGATCGCCCACGAGCTGGGCGCCGCCGGGGCCACCGTGTACGTCACCGGGCGCTCCACACGCGCGGCCGCGGCCGACACGTACGGCCGTTTCCTCGCCCAGGGCTCGCTGGCAGCCATGCCGGGCTCCATCGACGAAACCGCCGACGAGGTCACCGCCGCCGGCGGCCGCGGGATCGCGGTCCGCTGCGACCACACCGATCCGGCGCAGGTGCGCGCGCTGTTCGCGCAAGTCGAACGGGAGGCGGGGCGGGTCGATCTCCTGGTCAACAACGCCTGGGGCGGGCACGAGACGTTGACTCACGAGTACCTGCAGAAGCCGTTCTGGGAGCAGCCGCTCGATCACTGGACGTCGATGTTCGAGCACGGCGTCAGGAACCACGTGATCGCCTGCCAGCTCGCCGCGCCGCTCCTCGTGCGCCAGGCGCGCGGGCTCGTCGTCACCACGACGTACCGCGACCGCGATCGCTACGTGAAGGGCAACCTCTTCTACGATCTCGCCAAGGCGACGATGAGCCGGCTCGCGTTCGCGGTCGCGGAGGAGCTGCGCCCGCACGGGGTGACGTCGCTCGCGGTCTCGCCGGGCTGGATGCGCACCGAGATCATCCTGGCGGCGTTCCAGACCGACGAGGCGCGCTGGCGCGAGCGGCCGCCGCTGGCGCGCACCGAGTCGCCGCGCTACGTGGGCCGGGCGGTCGTCGCGCTCGCCGCCGATCCCGACGTCTTCCGCCGCACCGGCGGCGTGTACCAGGTCGGCGATCTGGCGCGCGAGTACGGCTTCACCGACATCGACGGGCGCGTGATCCCGCCGTTCGAGCTCGATTGACGGCCGGCGCGTGAGGCCCAAGGGAGGCCGGCGCACCTGAGGTCGCGCGCACGGCACCATGCGCCCATGCGCCTATCCTCGACTGCGCTGTTCGTGAGCCTGGCCCTCGTCTCCGCCTGCGGAGAAGACGAGCTCTCCAGTGGCGTGGACGCCGCGCGCGACGCCGCGAGCACCGACGCCGACGACGCACCGGATGGCGGGATCGACGCGGCGGTCGTGTGCACCGCCGACGCCTTCCTCCGCTGCGACGGCGACATGGCGGTCGTCTGCAACACCGATGGCACCGCCGAGACGACATCGACGTGCGCGTACGGCTGCAACGCGACCGCCGGCCGCTGCAACGCGTGCGCGCCGTCGACGCTCGCCTGCCAGGGAGACAGCCTCGTGCAGTGCGACGCCGATGGTGTGGCGACGCAGACGACGGCGTGCGCGCTCGGTTGCAGCGCCGCCGCCGATCCCGACCGTTGCTTCGAGCTCGATCCGTCGAACCTCGCGCCGACGGTGTGCGCGCCGCTGGGGGCAGATCGTCAGTTCACCGGCGCGACGTCGTTCGACACCAGCGGGAACCAGTGCAGCTCGGTCGTCAGCCAGACCGGCGGCCCCGAGCTGTGCGTGGTCCGTGCCCGCGACGTCGACGTCACCGACGGCGCGGTGCTCACGGTGACCGGCGGACGCGCGCTCGTGCTCGTCGCGACCCGGGCCATGACCATCGAGGGCACGATCGACGCGAGCGCCGCCGGCGCGACGACCGGGCCGGGCGGCGGCGGGGGCGGCGCCGGCAACGGTGGCGCCGGCGCGACGACGAGCGATGGCGGCGGCGGCGGCGGTCACGCGACCATCGGCGCCGCGGGCGCAGCCCATGGGGGAAGCGCGCAGTCGATGGCAGGGACGGCGGGCGCGGTGCGGGGCGGCGAGGCGCTGACCCCGCTCACCGGCGGTGGCAACGGCGGCACCGGCGGCAACACCGGGATCGGGTCCACCGCCGACGGCGGTGGTGGCGGCGGGGCGGTGCAGCTCGTGAGCTGCGGCTCGCTGTCGATCACCGCGACGGCGGTCATCCACGTGGGCGGTGGCGGCGGCGAGGGCGGCATCGGTGCGACGAGCCTGGGGACCCCGGGCGGTGGCGCCGGTGGAGGTGGTGGCGGCGGCATCCTGATCGAGGCGGCGGCGGTCACGATCGCCGGAACGATCGCGGCCAACGGCGGTGGGGCCGGTGGAGGCGGCGTCCGCGGCCCGAACGTGACGACGACCGGGCCGGCGGGCGAGGCCGGCGGGGACGCGACGCCCGACGCCGTCGTCGCCACCGGCGGCGACGGGCCGCTGGAGGCCGGTGCGGGAGGCGCCGGCGCCGCCGCGGCGACGGCCGCCGTCGCGGGCGGTGCACCGGTGGCGTCGACGGGCGCCGCGGGCGGTGGGGGA
>DDTA01000215.1 GCA_002344285.1 Myxococcales bacterium UBA2376 | reverse complement strand
CGGCTCGAGATCGGGCACGGGCACGGGCACGGGCACGGGGTTCACCCTTCGACTCGCTTCGCTCGCTCAGGGTGAACGGGCTATCTTGCGACCGCTTGTCCGTGTCCGACCCGGCTCTCTCCCGTCAGCGCCAGTTCGTCCGCTGGGCGCCCCTCGCCCTGGCCGGCGCGCTCCTCGTCTGGCACGCCCTCCAGTACGACTTCGTCACCGACGACGCGTTCATCTCGTTCGTCTTCTCGCGCAACCTCGCCGAGCACGGCGAGCTCGTCTTCAACCCCGGCCTGCCGCCGGTCGAGGGCTACACCAACTTCCTCTGGACGTTCCTCATCGGCGTCCTCCTCGTCGTCGGGATCCCGGCGGTGCCGGCGTCGATCGCGCTCGGCATCGGCTTCGGCCTCGGCAGCCTGTGGATGAGCTTCCGCATCACCGAGCGCATCCTCGGGCGCGGTCATCCGCTCGCCGCCGTGCCCGCGTTCCTGCTCGCGGCGTCCGCCGGCTTCGCCTGCTGGTCCTCCGGCGGCCTCGAGACCCAGCTCTACACCTTCCTCGTCGCCGCCGCGCTCGACGCCTACACCGCCGCCGACGAGCGGCCGCGTGCCTTCCGCCGGGTCGGCATCTTCCTCGCGCTCGCGTCGATGACCCGCCCCGAAGGCCCCCTCCTCGTCGCGCTCTTCGGCGCCCACCGCCTCGCGCGCAACCTGCTCGTCGAGCGCCGGTGGAAGCCGCAGAAGGACGAGCTCCTCGCCGCCGCCTGGTTCCTCGGCCTGTGGGCGCCGTGGTTCGCCTGGCGCTGGTGGTACTACGGCTGGCCGTTCCCCAACACGTACTACGTCAAGGCGACCGATCCGCCCGGGTTCCGCGGCGGCGACGCCTACGACGCGAAGATGTGGAAGCACGGCCAGCACTACGTCGCCCGCTGGTTCCAGCAGACCGCGCTCGTGTGGGTGAGCCCGGTCGCGCTCCTCGGCCTGCTCGGCCCGCCCCGGAGCGTGCGCTTCGCGTTCGGCACCCTCGCCGCCATCGTCACCGCCGTCTACCTCTACTACGCGATGAGCGTCGGCGGCGACTTCATGGGCCTCCACCGGTTCATCATGCCGCTCTTCGTGCTCGCGGCGATCGCGGTCACCCTCGGGCTCGATCACGTCGCGAGCCTCGTCGCGCGGCTGCGCGCCCCGCTCGTCGCGAACGCGCGCGTCTTCCTCGCCGGCGCCCTCGTCGCCGGCTTCTTCTCGCACCAGCACGCGCTCACCACGAAGAGCCTGAAGTTCGGCAACTTCAAGAACGACGACGGCATCGACACCCCAGCCTACCTGCGCGTCTACGCCCACGACCGCGCGCTCATCGGCAAGCGCCTGCGCCCGTGCGTGCGCCCCGATGACTTCGCGATCTACGGCGGCGTCGGCGCCATGCCGTGGCACGCGCGGCTGCGCGGCATCGACGTGTTCGGCCTGGTGTCGTCGCGCATCGCGCACGAGGTCCCGCGCGGCCGCGACCGCGCCGGCCACAACAAGTGGGGGCCCGATCCGCTGCTCGCCGAGCACGACCCGACGATCGTCATGCACTGCTACGCGATCCGGCGCGCGCCCGGGGTCGCGCCGCTCGCCCACTGCGCCGGCTTCTGGGAGGCGCGCGGCTTCGAGAAGGTCGTCCTCCACGTGCCGGGGATGCTCGAGCAGGGCGAGTACTACACGTTCCTCGTCAGGAAGGATCGCGCGCTGCAGTGCCCGGGGCTCGCGCGGTGACCGGCGGCGCCGCGCTCGTCCGCGCCGCCGCGCCGTGGGTCCTGGCGCTGGTCGTCTGCGCCGTCGCGCTCGGCCTGCGCGCGTCGTGCTCGCCGGCGCCGCTCGAGCGCCTCTCGCCGTCGGCGTTCGCCGCGGGAGATCCGTCGGGGTCGCGCGCGTACACGGGGAGCCTCCACCTGCCGCGCGGCGGCCCGTACATCCTCGGGCTCCAGGCGCCCGGTCACGCCGTCCTGCAGGTCGGGGCCACGCGCGTCATGGCCAACCGCAACGTCGCCACCACGCGCGTCCTCCTCGACGCGGGCGTCGCGCCGCTCCGCGTCGCCGGCCCGCCGGGCACGCGGCTCGTGTGGCACCCGCCAGGGCGGCGCGGCGATCTCGAGTACGTCCCCGCGAGCTCGCTCTCGCCGGAGCCGCCGGAGCGCGCGCGCTTCGACGCGCCGGGGACCGCACGCGCCGACGCCGCGGCCGCATGGGCCGTCGTGCTCGCGCTCCTGGGCGCGCTGCTCTACACGCTGCGGACGCGCATCGCCCGGATCCCCGGCTCCGTCCTGCTCGGCGCCGGCGCCGTCTTCGCGCTCGCGCTCCTCGTACGCGTGGTCGATCTCGGCGCCGCCGGGCAGACGTGGGACGAGGACGTGTACTGGTCGTCGGGGCGCAACTACATCCAGAACCTCGTGCGCGGCGACGTCTCGGACGCCGCGTGGGTGTGGAACTACGAGCACCCGCCGGTCTCCAAGTACCTCGCGGGCCTCGGTGGCCTGTGGCAGGACGGCTACGGCGGCGCGCGCGCCGTCTCCGCGCTGGTGATGGCCCTCGCGTGCGCGACGCTGGTGGCGATCGGCGCGCGCCTCGATCGCACGGCGACCGGCGTCGCCGCCGGCGTCGTGGCCGCGCTCACGCCGCACCTCGTCGCCCACGGTCAGATCGTCGGCCACGAGGCGCCGACGGCGCTGGTCTGGGCGGTCGCGTGGTGGGTCTCCCTCCGCGTCTGGGACGGCAACGCGGCCTCGTTCCGCGCCGTCCTCCCGCGGCTCGCGGTGTGTGGCGTCGTGCTCGGCGTCGCGATCATGGTCCGCTACGTCAACGTGCTGCTCGCGCCGGCGATGGGGCTCACCATCGTCCTGCGCGCGCCGGCGGCCGTGCGCCTCAAGGCCGTCGCGTGGGGGCTCGTCGTCATCCCGCTCGTCGCCGTCGTCACCGCGTTCGTGCTCTGGCCGCGCCTGTGGTCGAGCCCGCTCACCCACCTCGACTCGTCGTGGGCCAAGCTCAAGGGCACGCACTCGGGCGAGCCGTTCCTCGGCACGATCACGAAGACGCCGCCCCGGCACTACTTCCTCGTGTACCTCGGCGCCACCGCGCCGCTCGGGCTCCTCGTCGCGTCGCTCGGCGGCGTCGCCGCGTGGGTGCGTGCGCGCGAGCGTCGCGTCGCGCTCGTCATCGCGCTCCTCTGGTTCGCGGCGCCGCTCGGCGTGATGTTCTCGCCGGTGCGCCAGGACGGCATCCGCTACGTCATCCCGTGCCTGCTCGCGCTCGCGCTCCTCGCCGGCGCCGGCGCCGTGGCGCTGGGCGAGCGCGTACGGCGCATCCGACTGGGTGTCCCCATCGCCGTGCTCGCGCTCTACCTCGCCGTCACCTGCTGGCGCATCCACCCCTACTACCTCGACTACTACGGCGAGCACGTCGGCGGCCCCGCCGCGGTCGCGCGTGCGAAGCGCTTCGAGGTCGGCTGGTGGGGCGAGGGCCTCGAGGCGGCGATCGCCTACGTCAACCGGCACGCCGCGCCGGGCGATCGCGTGCATCGCGAGTGCGTCGAGCCCGGCCACCTGACGTGGTTCCGCGGCGACCTCTGGGAGACCGTCCGCGACCCGCGCCAGGCCCGCTGGATCGTCCACTATCATCCGAGCTGGTCGGGCTGCCCGATCCCACCCGAGGCCACGCGCGTGTACACCGTCTCCGCCCAGGGCGCGCCGCTCGCCCATGTCTACAAGGTCGGCTCGGGCCAGGGCGAGCAACCGTGACGCCGCGCCGCCTCGCGATCTACCGCGCCGCCGACGAGGCGACCGCCGCCGTCTCCGCCGGCGCGCAGCTCGCGTGCCCCACCGGCTGCGGCATGTGCTGCATCCGCACGCCGCCCCACGTCTCGATCGCCGACATGGCGCCGGTGGCGCGCGCGGCCATCGCCGCCGGCGAGGGCGAGGCGCTGCTCGAGCGCGCGCGCCAAATCGGCGCCGGCCCGTGTGTCCTCTTCGCGCCCGGCCAGCTCCCCGGCGGCTGCACCGTCTACGCCATCCGCCCGATCATCTGCCGCCTCTTCGCGTTCGCCGCCGTGCGTGACAAGCACGGCGCGCTCGAGCTCGCCGTCTGCCGCGAGCACACCGCGGCGGATCCGGCCGCGCCGGCGCGCGCGCGCGCCTACCTCGCCGACCACCCCGCGCCGGTCTTCGCCGAGTACCAGCTCGACGCCCACGATCCCGACGACGGGCCCGCCGACCTCGTCCCGATCAACGACGCCCTCGCCGCCGCGCTCGAGCGCGAGCTCCTGCGTGCGCAGTACCGCGACGCCTGAACCTCAGAACGTGATGCCGAACAGCTCGAGGCCGTCGATCGACGCCTTCTTCTTCGGCGCGTCGTCGCCGCCGCCGCCGCCGCCGGCGCGCGTCCCGCTGACGTTCCAGCTCTGCGTGCAGTACGGCTTCTTGTTCAGGTAGTACTCCGCCACGAGGACAAGCTCGAGCACGTCGTTGGCCTGCAGCCGGCCGGCCACCGAGAAGCGGCCGTCGAGCCCCTGGATGGAGGTGGGGCCGAGCTTCGAGGTCGCCTTCACGCGCTTGCCCTTGGAGGCGGCGCCGCTCATGAGCGGGATGCGATCGATGTCGACCGTGACCGACTGCGACGACTTCTTCTTGATGTCGAGCACGCTGCGCAGCATCGACATGCCGGTGTTCGTGCAGTTGGAGGTCACCTCCTCGTACTTCACCTCGTAGCGACCGGCGACGTCGTCGGCGAGGTCGGCGTGAGCCGGCCCCGCGGCCACGACGGCGAGGGCACCGAGGACCAGGGCGCAGGTACGAGGCGTCGTCATGCTGTGTTGGACCGCACCGAGCGGGGCGTGATTCACGTCATGGATCGTGGCGAAAAAGCCGAGCGAACGCGAGCGCTTCGTGTCCCCGACCGATGCGGGAGCCGGTGTAGGTCAGGGTGCGGCAGCGGCGGTCTTCACCGGCTCCCGGTAGATGACCACGCTCTGGATCGTGCGCACGTCCGTGTTCTCGCGGGCGACGATCGTCACGTGGTTCGAGCCCGGCCACACCGGGATGTCCACCGCGAACGGGAGCGAGCCGGGCTTCGCGGCGCCCCGGTTCGACTTGTAGAAGACCTTGCGGGTCTGCACCTTGGCGCCGCTGTTCGACACGAAGATCTGGAGATCCTCGACCTTGCTCTCGTCGGTCACGGACCCCGCCAGCTTGAACTTGTCGCCCGCGGTCTGGAACGTCGAAAGCTCGAGCGCGACCGCCGGCGGCGTCACCTGGTAGTAGGTCACCGCGGGCAGGTTGCCGGGCTTGCCGGTCGAGGTCGCGACCGCCGTCGAGACGACGAACGCCGGCGCGCCGTCGAGCTCGATCTTGGTGAACGGCCCGATCGTCCCGAGCCGCTTGAAGCGCGCGCCCCGCTTGATGCGCGCGACGATGGCGGCGTCCGCGGACGCGCCCTCGCGGGCGTCGAGATCGCTCCTGGCTTCGACGACGCCACCGGCGGCGGCGACCGTGCCGCCCGACTTGAGCACCGGGAACTTCAGCTTCTCGCCCGACTGCGAGCCGAGCTGCGCGTCGTAGATCAGGAGCTCGATCACCGCCTCGTCGCCGCGGAGATCCGGCTGCACGGTGAACGCGAACTCGATGGTCTTGGTGGCGCCGGGCGCGAGCGCGCCGACCTCCATGCGCGAGCTCGCCAGCTGGACACCGTCGCCGGAGGCGTTGCGCAGGATCGCCGTGGTTTCGGGCGCCGCGCCGGTGCCGGTGTTCTTGATCATCACGCGCATGCGGTGCTTCTCGCGCCGCTGGAGCAGGCCGTCGCCGTTGCCCTCGTCGACCAGGTGGTGGCTGTACGCGAAGGTCGGGCGCGCCGCGGCCTGGATGCTGGCCTCGATGGGCGTGATGTTGGCGGTGGCGCCGCGCGCCTCCTTGAGGTCGAACGAGATCCGGTCGACGCGCGCGATCGCGTCCTTGGGGATCTCGACGCGCGTGGTGAACGTGCGGGTCTCGCCCGGCGGGATCTTGCCGAAGACGAGCTCGGCGTCGTCGAAGACCTGATCGTCGGCGTGGGCGCGCGCGTGGACGCGGTACGCGGGGCCGGCGCCCTCGTTCTTCACCGTGCCGGTCAGGGTCACGACCGCGCCGGGCGCGACCGGGCCCGCCGGCGAGATCGACACCGACGCGGTCAGCTTGGCCGGCGGCTCGCCCGCCGCGGGGGGCGACCAGTCGACCGAGAGCTTGGCGAGCGCGTCGGCGAGCTTCTTGTCCTCCTCGGTGCGCTTCCGGGCGACGATCGCCTTGGCCGCCTTGACCAGCACGGGGCGCGTGTTCGCGCTCTGCCCGGCGATCAGGTCGCGCGCGAGCCGGGTCTCCCAGTCGACGACGATGTCGTCGTCGGCCGCGGCTTCCTCCTCCTCGGGCGTGGGGACGCCGGCCGTGTCGGTGCCCTTGTCCGTGTCCTTCGGCTTCTCGAACAGGAACGACAGCTCGTGGGTCGGCTGGTCGTCGTCCTTGGCGTACGTCGACGTGAGGTGCGCGTCGAGGTCCTTCTCGCCCCACGAGCGCGTCGGCGCGAGCAGGCGCACGACGTCGGACGGCGCGTCGTTCTTCTCGGGCACGTAGATGCGCTGGAGCGCGATGTCGGGGACGATGCCGACGCCCTGGATCGAGCGGTCGCCCGGCGTCAGGTACTGCTCGACGGTGAGCTTCAGCATCGTGCCGTCGTCCTCGCTGCGGTAGAGCTGCTGCACGGAGCCCTTACCGAAGGTGCGGGTGCCGACGATGATCGCGCGGTCGAGGTTCTTGAGCGCGCCGGCGACGATCTCCGAGGCCGACGCCGAGCCGGCGTTGACCAGGACGGCGACGGGGAGCGTGGTCTCGCCGTCGCCGCGGCTGGCGCGGCGAGGCTTCCGGTGCCCGCCCTTCACCGTGGTGACGAGCGTGCCCTCGTCGACGAACAGGTCGCTCACCTCGACGGCCTGCTCGAGCAGGCCGCCCGGGTTCCAGCGCAGGTCGAGGATGATGCCCTTGGCGCCCTCGGCGCGCAGCGTGTTGAGCGCCTGCTCGGTCTCGGCGGCGGTCGAGCCCTGGAAGTTCTTGATCTTGATGATGCCGACGCCCTTGTCGAGCATCTTGGCCTGCACCGACTCGACGGTGATGAGCGCGCGCGTGAGATCGAAGCGGAGCAGCGAGGGCTCGCCCTTGCGCGCGACCCAGAGCGTCACCGTCGTCGACGGCGTGCCGCGCATGCGGTCGACCGCCTCGTCGCTGGTGAGCACGTCGGTCGACTGGTGGTCGATCTTGACGATGTGATCGCCGGCCTTGATGCCGGCGGTCGACGCCGGCGTGTTCTTGATCGGCCGGATCACCGTCAGCTTGCGGTCGATCATGCGGATCACGATGCCGAGGCCGCCGAACTTGCCGCCGACGGAGACGTCGAGCTCGCGCGCGGCCTCGGGATCCATCAGCACCGAGTGCGGGTCGAGCGTCTCGAGCATGCCGTTCACGGCGGCGTACTCGACCTGGGCGAGATCCGCGCCCGGGTTCATGTTGGTCTCGACGAAGCCGAAGATCTTCTTGAGCCGTCCGGCGAGGCGCCACGGCGAGTCGACGTCGGCGGTCGAGAAGGTCTCGCGCTTGTCGTTCACGACGACGGTGAGCGCGTCGCGCGCCTCGTCCGGCTCGACGAGGACCTCGGGGATGTTGAGCTGCACGGAGTCGAGCGCCTCGAACAGCATCGCCTTGGGGTCGATGCGGCCGGGCTCGACGTAGCTCTCCTTGATGCGGAGGAGGGTCAGGTTGAAGACCTTGAGCTCGGTGAGGTTGTGCTTGGCCTGCGCGGGCGTGCCGGGCTGCGCGCGCACCTCCTTCGACTCGAAGCTGAAGCCCACGACCCCCTCGTGGGACTTCTTGACGACGGTGAGCACGAGAGCGGAGGCGGCGGCGACGGTGACCAGAAGCCCGTGCAGGGGCAGCCTCTTGTGCATGACACCGAGTATAAGCGGCGATGGCGCTCGTGCCATTCCCCTTGTTCGACGGTGTAGTACAGTGCCCGCCATGGCCCGAGCCAAGGCGCCGTCTCGCGGCCGCAAGCGGAAAGGCGGCGACGACGACGTGATCGACGTCGGAGATTCTCCTGCGTCCGACGCGAACGCGGACGCTGACGAGGAGGCGGCCGAGGGCGACGGCGAGGAGCCGGGCGACGACCTGGTCTCGGCGGCGGCGACCGTCATCGACGTCGGTGACGAGGAGGAGGACGCTGGCGGAGATGGCGACGCGGACGGTGACGACGGCGGCGAGCGCGAGGCGGCGGCCGAGAAGCGCGCCTACGGACGCGAGGGTCGGGTCGGGCTCATCAAGCGCGACCCGATGCAGGCGTACATGCAGGAGGTCCGCCGCTATCCGTTGCTCACGCCCGAGGAGGAGCACGAGCTCGCGGTGCGGCTGGTCGAGCACGGCGACAGCAACGCGGCGCGCCGGCTGGTCGAGGCCAACCTGCGGCTGGTCGTGAAGATCGCGTACGAGTACCGGCGCGCCCACAAGAACCTGCTCGACCTCGTGCAGGAGGGGAACATCGGGCTCATGCAGGCGGTGCGGAAGTACGATCCGTACCGCGGCGTGAAGCTCTCGTCGTACGGGGCGTTCTGGATCCGCGCCTACATCCTCAAGTTCATCCTCAACAACTGGCGCCTGGTGAAGATCGGGACNNCTCGGGTTCCAGCCGACGAGCGCGCTGCTCGCCGAGAACCTGCAGGTGACGGAGAAGGAGGTCGTCGAGATGGAGAAGCGGCTGGCGGCGCCCGAGGCGTCGCTCGACGCGCCCATGCCCGGCGACGAGGACGGCAGCCGCAGCCGCATCGACTTCGTGCCGAGCAACGACGTGCGCCCCGATCAGGCGGTCGCCGACAGCGAGTTCGCGGCCCTGTTCAACCAGAAGCTCGACGCGTTCGAGGCGACGCTCGAGGGCCGCGAGCTGACGATCTTTCGCGACCGATGGCGCACCGACCCGCCCAAGACGCTGCAGGAGATCGGCGACTTCTACGGCGTGTCGCGCGAGCGCGCGCGCCAGCTCGAGAAGCGCGTGCTCGACCGGCTGCGCAAGTACCTGCGCAGCGAGCTGGGCACCGACGTCGACATCGACGCCTCGAGGGACTGAGTGGCGGCGTGAGCGGGACGCTGTACGTGGTGGCGACGCCGATCGGCAACCTGGAGGACCTGTCGCCGCGGGCGGCGCGCGTGTTGCGCGAGGCCGACGTGGTGGCCGCGGAGGACACGCGCGCGGTGCAGGTGCTGCTCGAGCGCGCGGACGTGGGCGGCGAGGTGAACACCGCGCGGCGGGTGACGAGCGTGTTCGAGGGCAACGAGGCGGCGCGCGCCGAGGCGATCGTCGCCGAGCTGGCGGCGGGCAAGGACGTGGCGCTGGTGAGCGAGGCGGGGACGCCGGGCGTGTCGGATCCGGGCGAGCGCGTCGTGCGCGCGGTGATCGAGGCGGGGATGCCGGTCGTGCCCGTGCCGGGGCCGGTGGCGGCGATCGCGGCGCTGGTGGCGAGCGGGCTGCCGGCGGCGGAGTTCCGCTTCGTCGGGTTCCCGCCGCGCGAGGCGGGGGCGCGCGCCGAGCTGTTCGGGCGCCTGCGCGGCGACCCGGCGACGCTCCTCTGCTACGAGGCGCCCGACCGCGTGGGCGCGACCTTGTCGACGATGGTCGACGCGTTCGGCGGCGGACGGCGTGCGTGCGTGTCGCGCGAGGTGACCAAGCGCTTCGAGGAGCACGTGCGCGGGACGCTGGCGGAGCTGGCGGCGCGCTTCGCCGACGCCGGGCCGCGCGGCGAGTGCACGATCGTCGTCGCCGGCGCGGCGGCAGGGGAGGTGGGGAGCGTCGTGGACGTCGAGGCCGAGGTGCGGGCGCTGCTCGCCGGTGGCCTCGGGCCCAAGGACGTGGCGCAGCGGCTGGTCGCGAAGACGGGCAAGCCGCGCCGCGAGCTCTACCAGCTCGCGCTGGCGCTGGCGCGCGGTGCGGCGCGTGGTGATGACGACCCGGAGGGGCAGCCGTGACCGGCGACGACGTGGTCGCACGGGCGACGGTGTCGTGGGCCGACGGGCTGCCGACGCTCGACGCGCAGATGTTCACGCTGCCGTGCGGGCTCGAGGTGATCGTGCACGAGGACCACGCGGTGCCGCTGTGCGCGGTCTGGGTCGGCTACCGCGTCGGCAGCTCCGACGAGGGCGACGGCACGAGCGGGTTCGCGCACCTGTTCGAGCACATGTTCAAGAACTCGGTGCACCTGTTCGGCCGCCACCATTACGAGGTGCTCCGCGAGGCGGGCGCGACGGACACGAACGCGCAGACCGGCACCGATCGCACCCTCTATCACGAGATCATGCCGCGGGCGGCGCTCGAGACGGCCTTGTGGATCGAGGCCGACCGCATGGGCTACTTCCTGCCCGCGCTCGACCCGAAGCGGCTGGCGAAGCAGATCGACGTGGTCCGCGCCGAGCGCCGGCAGCGCTACGAGAACGCGCCGTACGGTCCCGAGCGATTCGCCGTGGCCGAGACGCTCTACCCCGACGGTCACCCGCTGCGATACCTGACGATCGGGCGGCACGAGGACATCGCGGCGGCGACGCGCGAGCGGGTCGAGGCGTTCTACCGGACGTGGTACGTGCCCGCGAACGCGACGATGGTGCTGGCGGGCGACATCACGCGCGCCGAGGCGGAGGTCCTGTGCGAGCGCTGGTTCGGGAGCTTCCCGGCGTCGGCGCGGCCGGCGCGGCGGGCGTGGCCGCAGCCGGTGATCGCCGGCCCGGTGCGGCGCGAGGTGCCCGATCCGCTGGCGGCGCTCGTGCGCGTGCGGCGTGCGTGGCACGGGCCGCCGGTGGCGACCGACGACGACGTCGCGCTCGACGTGCTGGCGCTGGCGCTGGCCACGCCCGGCACCGGGCGCCTGTGGCGCGCGCTCGTCTACGACCGGCCGTTCGCGCAGCGGGTGAGCGCGCACGTGCAGTCGGGGCGGCTCGGCGGCGAGATGCACGTGGTGGCCGATCTTCGCGCGGGCGTCGACCTCGCCGATGCCTCGCGCGTCATCGACGACGTGCTCGCGTCGGCGGCGGCCGGGCTCGACGAGCGCGAGGTGTTGCGCGGCGTGCGTCGGCGCGAGGCCGGCGTCCTGTGGCGCCTCGACGGCATCGGTCGCCGCGCCGCGATGCTGTGCGGCTCCCAGCTCGCCCAGGGCACGCCGCAGGTCTCGCAGGAGCTGGCCCGCTACCTCTCCCTCGACGTGCAAAAGGTCGGCGCCGCGGCGGCGCGCTGGCTATCTCCCGAGCGCATGGTCGAGGTCGTCACCCGCGCCGGCCGCGCCTGACGCGCGCCAAGTTGTCAAAGTTGACACCGTCCCCAACTGAAACGTGTTCCATCTGGGGACGGTGTCAACTTTGACAACTTTGGCCGGCCCATCCCCCGCGCCGCTTGACATACCCCAGGGGGGTATCATCATGGGCTCATGAGCCAGCTCGTCACCCTCACGATCGACGGGATGCACTGCGGCGCGTGCGTGCGTCGCGTCCGCACGGCGCTCGAGAAGGTGCCTGGCGTCGGCGTGAGCGACGTCTCCATCGGCAAGGCGTCGCTGACGCTCACCGGCGCCGGCCTGAAGGACGTGGTGGCCGCGCTCGAGCGGGCCGGCTACCCGGCGAGGCAGATCGTGTGACCAGCCCCGCGACCGGCGCCGGTGCAGGTGAGCGGGTCGTCACGCTACCCGTCGGCGGAATGACGTGCGCGTCGTGTCAGGTGCACGTCGAGAAGGCGCTCGGCGCCGTACCCGGCGTGCGCGGCGCGGCCGTGAACCTGGCGACGCGCAGCGTCCGCATCACGCTCGACGAGGGTGTGGCACCGACCGCCCTCGTCGCCGCGGTCGAGGGCGCCGGGTACGAGGCGGAGCTGCCGCGCGAGGACGAGGACGTGGTCGCTGCGCAGCTCCGCGACGATGCCGAGCGCGCCGCGGAGGTGCGCGACCGCGCGTGGCGGGCAGCGCTCGCGCTCGGGACCATGGGCGCGGTCATGCTCCTCATGTTCTTCGTCGACCTGCACGCGCGGGCCATCGCCGGCGCGGTGGTCGTCGCGACGACCATCGTCGGGGGGATCGCGGCGTGGCCGCTGGTCACGCGGGGCATCCGGTCGCTCCTGCGGCTCCAGCCGGACATGAACGCGCTCGTCGTCATCGGCGCGCTCGCGTCCCTCGGGCTCTCGGTCGCGTTCGCGGTCGATCCGCACACGTTCAGCGGGCACGGCGGTGGCCTCTACGTCGAGGCGGCGCTCGGCATCGTCGGCTTCGTGCTCCTCGGCAACGCGCTCGAGGCCCACGCGCGACGGCGGACGACGTCGGCGCTCACCGGGCTGGCGCGGCTGGCGCCGCCGGCGGCGCGCGTGGAGTCGCCCGACGACGGCACCGAACGCGAGCTCGCCAGCACGCTCGTGCGCAAGGGCGACCTGCTCGTCATCCGGCCGGGCGAGCGCGTCGCGGCCGACGCGGTGATCGTCGAGGGCGAGAGCGAGCTCGACGAGGCGATGATCACCGGCGAGTCGGCGCCGGTCCGGCGCGGCCCCGGCGACCGCGTGGTCGGCGGCACCATCAACGGGACCGGGCGCCTGCGCGCGCGGGTGACGGCGATCGGCGCGGGGTCGACCCTGTCGCAGCTGGTGCGGCTCCTGCGCGACGCCCAGGGCGTGCGTGCGCCGATGCAGCGCCTCGCCGATCGCGCGAGCGCGGTGTTCGTGCCGGCGGCGCTCGCGCTCGGCGTGCTCGTCTTCGGCGGGTGGTGGCTCGCCACCGGCGACGTCGTGCTCGCCGCCATCCGCGGCGCCGCGGTCGTCGTCATCGCGTGCCCGTGCGCGCTCGGCCTGGCG
>DDTA01000154.1:388-15904 GCA_002344285.1 Myxococcales bacterium UBA2376 | reverse complement strand
GTTGAGCCCCATCGCCAGCCCGCGCCGCGCCGGCCCCGAGAGATCGATCTTCATGATCACCGTGGTCGACCACGTGAGGCCCTGGCTCACGCCGAGGAGCGCGTTCGCGACCAGCACCCAGGTCCAGCTCGGCGCCCACATGAGGAGGAACGGCACCGGCGCCGCGACCAGCCAGCCGGCGACCAGCACGTGCTTGCGGCCGAAGCGATCGGAGAGGCGCCCGGCGAGGTAGTTGGTCAGCGCCTTGGTGACGCCGAAGACGACGATGAACGACAGCACCGCGGTCCTGGCCGCGAGGTGAAACTCTTCCTCGGCCATCGGCGACAGGATCGACCGCTCCATGCCGACCATCGCGCCGACGAACGCGTTGACCACGACGAGGAGCGCGAACTGCCCCAGGTTCTCGCGGATGCCGAGCCGCACGTCGCTCATCGCGCCATCACCGCCGCGCGCCGTCGCGGTCGCGCCCGCGCTCACGCTCGACGCGCCAGCCGCGCGCGCGCCAGTCCGCCACGCCCTGCTCCATCCGGTGCGCGCGGTATCCCTTCTTGCGGAGGATCTCGACCGCCTCGATCGCCATCACGCAGTAGGGCCCGCGACAATAGGCGACCACCTCGTGGCGCCGGGACAGCTCGTCGAGGCGCGCCTTCAGCTCCGCCACCGGGATCGACAGCGCGCCCGGGATGTGCCCGGCGCGATACTCCTCGACCGGCCGCACGTCCAGCACGGTGACCTCGCCGGCCTTGACCCGTCGCAGGAGCTCGTCGCGCTCCACCTCCTCCCTCGCGCCGCGCGCCTCCAGGTAGTCGCGGGTGACCGCGGCGACCTCGGCGAGCCGAGCCTCGGCCAGGCCGCGTAGCCCCACGAAGAACCGGCCGACCTCGTCGTCGGCCAGGCGGTACACGACGTAGAGCCCGCGCTTCTCGGCCTCGACCAGGCGCGCCGCCTTGAGGACCTGCAGGTGCTGCGACGCGTTCGCGATCGACAGCGCGGCCTGCTCGGCCAGCGACTCGACGGTCCGAGGCCCCTGACACAGGAGGTCGAGGAGCTCGAGCCGCCTGGGCGCGGCCACGGCCTTCCCGATCCGGGCGAGCTGCCCGTAGATCGCGTCCTTGAACCCGCGCGGCGATCCGGCCACTCTCCTATTATTCAATTGACCACTTGATCTGTCAATCGCCACGCCAGGAGGCGTATGATGGTGGCGTGCGAACGAAGACGTGCTGGATCGTGATGTTCGCGGCGGCGCTCGTGGTCGGCTGCTCGAAGCCGGCCGCGACGCCGTCGCCTGCCCCCTCCCCCGCCCAACCCGCTGCGGCCGACGACAAGCAGATCGTCTGTCACCTCGACTGCTCGGGTAACCAGGCCAAGGGCTACGGCGCGACCGAGGAGGAGGCGCGCGCCGACGTGCGCCGCCACGTCGAGGCCAACTGCAAGCCCGAGGACGGGCAGCACTTCATCTTCTGCGAGCCCGCGGAGTAGCGCGGCTGCAGGGACGCGTCCGGTCTCTCCCGTATATGGTTTGACGTCAAACGATCACCCCAGTACGGTAGCGCCATGTCCGGATGGCTCGATCGCACGTTCCTCGACGTCGAGGCCTGGAAGTACCTCGCCATCCTCGGCGTCGTCTTCGGCGCCCTGCTCGGCAAGGCCATCCTGGAGTGGGTGCTGCGCCGCTACTTCCGCGCCCTCCTGGCGCGAACCGGGCTCAGCTACCTGCAGAAGACGATCGAGGGCGCCGACCGGGCGCTGGGCTTCCTCACCTTCGCGCTGATCGTCTTCCTCGCGGTGCCGCTCATCGAGCTGCCGAAGGACGCCTCCGACATCATCCGGATCGCCGCCCGCATGATGACCGCGATCGGCGGCGTCTGGCTGTCGTTCCGGGTGCTCGACGTCCTCTTCGACTGGCTCGCCGGGCGCGCGGAGCAGACCGACAGCAAGCTCGACGATCAGCTCATCCCCATCCTGCGGCGCACGGTCAAGGTCTTCGCCGCCGTGATCGGCGGCCTGTTCGTCTTGCAGAACATGAACGTCGACGTGGGCTCGCTGCTCGCCGGGCTCGGCCTCGGCGGCCTGGCGTTCGCCCTCGCCGCCAAGGACACGGTCGCGAACTTCTTCGGCTCGGTGATGATCTTCGTCGACAAGCCGTTCACGATCGGCGACTGGGTCGTGATCGACAAGCACGAGGGCATCGTCGAGGAGGTCGGCTTCCGCACCTCGCGGATCCGCACCTTCTACAACTCGCTCCTGACGGTCCCCAACTCCATGATGACCACCGCGGTCATCGACAACTACGGCGCGCGCAAGTACCGCCGCTACTCGACGACCCTCGGCATCACGTACGACACCTCGCCGGAGCGCGTGCAGGCCTTCTGCGAGGGCATCCGCGCGATCATCAGCGGCATGCCCGGGATGCGGAAGGACTACTACATCGTCGAGTTCCGCGACTTCGGGGACTTCTCGCTCAACATCATGCTGTACTGCTTCATGGAGACGCCGACCTGGGCCGACGAGCTGCGCGTCCGCACCAACCTCAACCTCGAGATCCTGCGGCTGGCTGACAAGCTCGGCGTCAGCTTCGCGTTCCCGACCACCAGCATCCACATCGAGCGCCACGCCGCGCAGGGCACGTCCCCGTCGGCGGCCAAGCCGCCCCGCCCCGAGGAGCTGGCCGAGCTGGTGCGCGGCTTCGGTCCGCGCGGCGCCTTCGCGCGCCCCACGGGCATGAAGATCTCGCCGGGCTACGACGCGGCGACGGTCCCCCTCGATGCGAACGATCCACACGCGGGCGCCGCCGGCGCCGGCGAGGGTTGAGCACGGATCAGCGAGCGCCTGCGGCCCGCGCGCGCGGCTTGCCCGCCGGGAACAGCGTCGCCACCAGGAAGTCGAAGACCGTGCGAAGGCGCCGGCTCGTCGCCAGCTCGCGGTGGCAGATGAGCCACGTCGAGAACTCGAACACGCCGGGGTGCGAGGGCAGCGCGCGCCGCACCAGCGGCTCGGGATCGCCGATCTCGGACATCATCACGCACATGCCGAGCCCGCGCTTGGCGAGCTCCCACTGGACCAGGTGGTTCTCGGTCCGCACCGGGAAGCTGTCGGGGCGGAACGGCAGGCCGCGGCTGCGGAGCAAGCGCTCGAGCGTGTCGCGATCGTCGAAGCCGACGACGTGACCGCGCCCGGCCAGGGTCTCCGCGGTGCGCGGGTTGCCGATGCTCGCCAGGTAGCTCGGCGACGCGTACAGGTGCGCGATGCTCGTCTCGCGGATCAGGCGAGCCACCAGATCGTCGCCGTGCGGCCGAACGTGCCGGATCGCGATGTCGGCCTCCCGCCGGCGCAGGTCACTGGTCGCGTTCGAGGCGACGATCTCGACCTGGATCCCCGGGTGGGCGGCGCGCAGGGCGGCGACGATCGGCGGAAGCAGATGGGCGGAGATGGCCTCGCTCGCCGCGACTCGCACCAGGCCGTCGAGCGCGTGCGCCTGCCCGGCCGCGATCCGCGAGAACCGCATCGACGCCTCGGCCATGGCGCGGACCTGCTCCACGAGATCGAGGCCGGTCGCCGTGAGGACCAGCTTGTTGCCCACGCGCTCGAAGAGGGAGACGCCCAGCTCCTCCTCGAGCGCGGCGACCTGTCGGCCGAGCGTCGGCTGCGCCATGCCCAGCGCCCGCGCGGCGGCCGAGAACGAGCCCTCCTCCGCCGTCACCAGGAAGGCGCGGGCGCGGTTCCAGTCGAATGATGACTTCCGCCAGTCCATGCATTTCTGCATATCATGACTGCGCGATCTGGGGATTCCCCATGCGCAACTGGGGGAGTATGACCTGGGCATGAAGATCTGCATCGTCGGCGCATCGGGGAAGCTCGGGACGTACATGATCCGCCACGCGCTCGAGCGCGGGCACGAGGTGGTCGGCGTCTGCCGCCCGGAGAGCGTCCCCAAGCTCGCCGAGTTCGAGGGGCGCATCACCGTCATCCCGGGACGCACCGACGATCGCGACGTGATCCGGCGCGCCGTCGCGGGCTGCGACGGCGTGCTCACCGTGCTCGTGCCCTGGGGCATGGCGCACTACGCGTCGGGGACGGCGCAGGCCGTCCTCGATCACGCCGAGCCCGACGCGCGGCTGGTGTTCTCGTGCGGCTGGCACATCACCCGCGACGGCAAGGACGTGTACAGCCGCAGGCTCCGGTGGTTCGTGAAGGTCTTCGGCTGGCTCGGTCGCGTGGTCCGGGCCGTCGATCTCGACGATCAGGTCGAGGCCTGCCGCCGCATCTTCGCGAGCGACCGCAACTGGACGGTGGTCCGCGGCAGCGATCTCGAGGAGGGCGAGAGCCAGGGGCTCCCGGTGTGGAGCCAGCACGTCGGCGATCCCATCCTCGCCAGCAACCGCACGCGGCGCGTCGACTTCGCGCTGTTCATGGTGAGCGCGCTCGAGCGCGACGAGCTCATCCACGAAGCTCCGGCGATCGTCGGTCGCGAGACCGAGTCTGCTCGCCGCCACACCCCCACCGCCTGACCGGAGGACGACCATGCCCTCGTCGATCTGGATCCACAGCCCACGCGCGACCGCGCGCGCCGCCGGCCTCTTCTACCTGGTCATCATCATCTGCGGCATCGGCGCCGAGGCGCTGATCCGCGGCTCCCTGGTCGTACCCGGCGATCCCGTGGCGACGACGGACAACATCGCCGGCGCCGAGCTGCTCTTCCGCCTGAGCATCCTCGCCGACGTGGTGATGGCACTGAGCGACGT
This sequence comes from Myxococcales bacterium UBA2376, assembly GCA_002344285.1. Classification (GTDB taxonomy): domain Bacteria; phylum Myxococcota_A; class Polyangia; order Haliangiales; family Haliangiaceae; genus UBA2376. Next base: position 11,162 of record DDTA01000154.1, on the reverse strand, counting down.
CGCGCTCGCGATCTTGCTCTACGCCCTCTTGCGACCGGTGCATCACCTCCTCGCGCTCCTGGCGACCGCGTTCCGTCTCGTCCAGGCCGCGATCCTCGGGATCAACGTGCTGCACCTGTGGGAGGCGGCGGCGCTCGCCGGCGGCACGTCGACCTCGCCGGTGCGCGACGAGCTGGTCCTCGCCGGCGTGGAGGCGCACGCCGCCGGCTACGACTTCGCGCTGTTCTTCTTCGGCATCAACTGCATCCTCGTCGCCGTCCTCCTCCTGCGATCGATGGCGGTGCCCAGGATGCTGGCGGCGCTGATCTCGGCCGCGGGGCTCGTCTACCTCGCCGGCGCGACGACGCGGGTCGTGGCGCCAGCGCTGGTCGACTGGGTCGCCCCCGCGTACCTCATCCCCGTCGTTGCCGAGCTCGGGTTCTGCGGGTGGCTCATCGTCAAGGGGCTCGAGGACCGGCGACCGGCGTCGCGGTGACGGCGCCGGATCCCAGGGTCTCTCACGCGCGCGTCGATGCGGATTCGGTCCGTCGGGTGAGCCGAATCAGCCAGTGATCAGCGACGGCCGCCGGCCGCCAGGAGCCCGAGCGCGGCGCCGATGAGGGTCGTCGCGATCGGACTCTCTTTCCACCCTCAACCCGAGTCGCAGCCCCAGTAGACGTAGTACGCGTAGCCGGCGAGCGCGCCGATCACGGTCGCGGCGATCGTCAGCCACGGCAACTTCATCATCGGATGATAGCAGCCGGTTCGACCGAGGCGAGGCCGCGCTCGCAGGCGTCAGTCGCTGCCGCCGATGTCGCGGTCGGCGCACCAGGTCCCGGTGGGCCGGCAGTCGTCACACTCGCCGCGCTCGACCACGTCGCCACACCAGGGACAGGTCCGCCACGAGGTCCGGATCAGGCGCTCGATGGCCCGCGTCACCGCCTGCATGGAGACCGGCTTGCCCAGCACCTCGTCGACCTGGAGCTCGGCCGCCTCCGCGTTCAGGCGGTCGTCGGGAAACGCGGTGACCAGGACGAACGGCACGTACCAGCCCCAGGAGCGGATCGTGCTGGCGACGGCCAGCCCGGTGAGCCCGGGCATGCGGTTGTCCGACACGATCAACGCCGGCGGACGGCCACGCTCGCGCGCCGCCTCGAGCGTCGAGAGCAGCTCGGTCCCGGTCGCGCAGGCGATCGGGTCGAAGCCGGCCCTGCGGACCGCGAGCGCGAGCAGCGCTCGCATGCTCGCGTCGTCCTCGGCGATCACCACGTCCACGGACGTCATCGCATCCCCACGCGAGTCTCGAGCGGCGCGCCGGCGTCGTCGTACGGCACGCCCGCGTCGAGCACGAGCTCGACGTCCCCTCGCAGGAGCCGGAACTCGGCGCGACGGTTCATCGCGCGGGCGTGCTCGCCGTCACCGTCCGCGTACGGACGCTCCTCGCCGAAGGTGATCACGTGCAGCCGCGCCGGATCGATCCCGAGACGGGCGAGGTACTCGACGACGACCTGCGCGCGCCGCTCGCCGAGGGCGAGGTTGTACTCGTCGGTCCCGCGGTCATCGGTGTGGCCTTCGACGTAGACGACGACGTTCGGGTGCGCCGCGAGCCCACGCGCGGCGCGCTCGAGCGACTCGCGCGAGGCCGGCAAGAGCGTCGTGGAGTCGAGCGCGAAGTGGACGCGCTGCAGGTGCACGAGCGCGGCCCGCACCTCGCCCTGCGCGACCTCCTGCTTGCGCGCGATCGGCGCGCCCCCTCCGCCGTCGCGCGTTCGAGGCTGCGGACGGACGATGGTCTCGGAGCCCTGCGACGACTTCCGACACGCGGTGGCAGGGAGGGCGACGAGCAGGGCCATGGTGAACGAGAGCATCTTCATGGATCGGTCTCCTGACGGTGAGGGTTCAGCTGCGGGCGAAGTGGATCGCGGCGGTGCGCAGATCACACAGGTCGAACGGCTTGGAGAACATCGCGCCGGCGCCGAGCCGCTCGGCCTGGCGCCGCACCTGCTCGTCCCCGAACGCGGTGATCACGATGATGGGCGCCACCCAGTCCGCGGCCTGGAGCCCGGCGAGCGCGTCGAGGCCGCTCATCACGGGCATGCGGAGGTCGGTGATGATCAGGTCGTAGGGTCCGGCACCGCACTGGATGCGAGCCGCCATCATGCTGACGAGCTCGCGGCCGTCGCGCGCCTCGGCGACCTCGAAGCCATCGCGGCGGAGCGCGGTGGCGATCAGCTGCCTGAACGCCGGGTCATCCTCGGCGAGGAGGACCTGGGGGCGCGCCTTGGCCGACGCGAGCTCGTACAGCGCGGAACCACGAGCACTCGACGTCCGGGGCATGACCGGTCGATGAGCAACCCGGATGCCAGCCGCCGGTTCGCAACCTTGCGGACCGCTTGCGGTTTCGTGCGGCGTTCTGCAACGTGTCGCAGAACGCCACGCAACACGCCGGTCACGCGGGGTCCCGTCGCGCGAGCTTGCGGTACAGCGTCGTCCGATCGACGCCGAGGATGCGCGCGGCCTCCTTCTTGTTCCCGCCGACCGCGCTCAGGACCCGCTCGATGTACCGCCGCTCGACCTCGGCGAGGGGCACCAGCTCCTCGGGGTCGTCATGGGCCCCGGGGGCCGCCGGATCGCGCCGGTGCTCCCGGATCCGCGCGGGGAGATCGTCGGGACCGATCAGCTCGAAGCGGGCCATCGCCACCGCCCGCTCGATGCAGTTCTGGAGCTCGCGCACGTTGCCCGGCCACGGATACGCACGCAGCCGCCCGGCGGTCTCGGGCAGGAAGCCCGTGATCCGCTTGTTCGCGACCGCCGCCGCTCGCTCCAGGAAGTGCTGCGCGAGCAAGAGCACGTCGTTGCCCCGCGCGCGCAGGGGCGGCAACTCGAGGTGGACCACCTGGATGCGGTAGTAGAGATCCTCGCGAAACCTGCGGTCGGCGATCGCCGCCTCGAGATCCTGGTTGGTGGCCGCGACCAGCCTCGCGTCGAACGGGATCTCGTGATCGGCGCCGAGCGGGCGCACGACCCGCTCCTGCAGCGCGCGCAGGAGCTTGGGCTGGAGCGACATCGGCAGCTCGGCGATCTCGTCGAGGAACAGGGTCCCGCCGCCGGCCTGGACGAACAGCCCGGTGCGCGCCGCCCGCGCGTCGGTGAACGCGCCCTTGACGTGACCGAAGAGCTCGCTCTCGAGCAGCGTCTCCGGCAGCGCGGCGCAGTTGATCGCGACGAACGGGCCCGACGCGCGCCGGCTGCGACGGTGGAGCGCCCGCGCCACCAGCTCCTTGCCCGAGCCGCTCTCGCCCGTGATGAGGGCGGGGGCCTCGGACCCTTCCAGCCGCTCGATGACGTCGTAGACCTGGCGGATCGCCGGGCTGGTGCCGACGAGCTCGTCGAAGCGCTGCGTGGCCGCGACCGCGCGACGCAGCCGGGACACCTCGGCGCGCAGCGCCCGCCGCTCCGCCGCGCGCTCGAGCACCACGACCAGGGCATCGAGCTCGAACGGCTTGGGGATGAAGTCGTAGGCGCCGCGCCGCATCGCCTCGACCNNGCGGATGGCGCCGATCGCGGTGTCCAGGCTCCCGAAGGCCGTGATCAGGACGACCGGCACGTCCGGTCGGTCGGCGACGACGCGGCGACAGAGGTCCAGCCCGTTCATCCCGCGCATGTTGAGATCGGTCACCACGACGTCGAGCTCTCCGGTCTCGAGCGCTGCGAGTGCGTCCTCGCCGGTCGTCGCGGTCGTCACCACGAAGCCACGCCGCTCCAGGCTGACCCGCAGCATCTGGCCCATGGCCACGTCGTCATCGACGATCAGGAGATGTGTCACCCGGGACCTGCAGGGGAAGGAAGAACGAGAAGCGGCTGCCGCGACCGACCTCGGAATCGACGCTGATCCAGCCTCCGTGCTCCTTGATGATACCGTGAGCGACCGAGAGTCCGAGCCCCGTGCCCTCGCCGACGTCCTTGGTCGTGAAGAAGGGCTCGNNGTGGTGAAGAAGGGCTCGAAGATCCGCGTGAGCGCGTCGGGAGGGATCCCCGTGCCGCGGTCGACCACGTCGACGCAGGCGTAGGCACCGGCTGCCCCACCGACCTCGCCGGGGGGCGCCGCGTGACGCCGGCCCACGACGACGTCGATCGCACCGTCCGCCTGGCTGGCGTGGATCGCGTTCACGACGAGGTTGGCGACCACCTGCTGGAGCTGCCCGGCATCGCCGGAGACCTCCACGGGCTCACTCACGTCGAGACGGATCTCGACCCGCCGCTTCTGCGCGATCGACTCGAGCATCGACACCGCCTGGCGCACCACGGCGCCGAGCTCCTGCGGCGCCTTGCGCGCCGCCTGCGGACGCGAGAAGTCGAGGAGCTGACGGACGATCGCCGTCACCCGCTTCACCTGCGCGCCGATGATCGCCGCGTGCTCGCTCGTGGGCGTGCCGGGCCCGGCGTCGTCACCGACCAGCTGCGCGTAGCCGGCGATCACGTTCAGCGGCGTGCCCACCTCGTGGGCGATCCCCGCCGCCAGCCGCCCGACCGTCGCCAGCCGATCGGCGTGGCGAAGCTGCTCCATGGCGGCGAGCTTGGCGTCGGTCTCCTCCGCCACCCGCGCGCGCGCAACCTCCAGGCGCGCGCTCATCTCGTTGAGCTCGTGGCCGAGGACGCCGATCTCGTCGCGCTGCGAGACCACCAGCCGGGCGCTCAGGTCGCCGTCCGCCACCCGCCGGGCGTGCTCGACCAGGCGGCGAACCGGACGACCGACGAGGACGACGCCGAACCCCAGGACCAGGACGGTGCAGAGGACGACCAGGACGGTCGTGGCGATGAGCGCCTGGAGGATCGTGTCGCGGATATAGGTCTTCTGGGCGTCCAGGGACTCGCGCAGCTCGAGCGCCACCCGCCGATCGGTCGGACCGGCGACGGGCACGTACGTCACCATGGCGTCCTCGGAGGCCGATGCGGGAAGCGGGGCGTCGGGATGACCTGCCGGTGCGTCGAGCCACACCCACCGGATGTAGACGTGGGTCTCGCGCTCGTTCGCGTCGTCCACCACGTCCATGGCCTCGGCTTCGCCCACCCGGTACCAGATCCGGCTGGCGGCGCCGGCCACGGCCCGCCCGAGGAGCTCGTCGTCCTTCCGCATGTCCTGCTTGAACAGCGCCAGCTCGCGCCGGACCCTGATCAAGGAGTTGGTCGCAAGGACGACCAGGATGGCGCACGAGAGCGCCAGCGTCAGCTTCACGGCGAGCCGCATGGCCGTCCCCTTCCAGCAACAAACGTTCCAGTCCGGGGCTGAAGCTCAGCCGTCGCGGTGGAGCCGCACGACCATCGTCGGACAGGGCGCGTGGCGGACCAGCCCTTCGGCGACGCTGCCCAGGAGGAAGCGGGTGAGGCCGGTGCGGCCGATCGTGCCGATCACCATCCACCGCGCGGCGCGCTCGCGCGCCAGCCCGACCAGCGCCGACACGACGGGGCCCTCGACCGCGACGTACTCGCCGGCGACCTCGAGCTGCGCCAGCGCCGCGGCGAGCCGCTCCTCGGCGTTCTTGCGCCGCTCGAGCTCCCACTCGCGGGACGGGATGAGGCCGATGCCCTCGATGCCGACCATGGCGTGCGGCACCGGCTCGAGCGCGTGCGCGACGATCAGCGGCTCGCCGGTGCGAGCGGCCTCGCGCGCGGCGGCATGCACCGCCGGCAGCGCCGGATCCGAGAAGTCGGTACAGGCGAGGATCGGGCCGCGATCCGGGCCGTCGCGGACGACGAGCACCGGGACGTGGGCGTGGCGCACGATGCGCTCGGCGTCGATGCCCGGCGTGTCGACCGCGCCGCCGACCGCGATCAGGTCGGCGCGCCACTCGTCGGCGACGCGCAGCACCTGCTCGGCGTCACCACCCTCGGCGAGGATCACCTCCGCCTGCGCCTCGGGCGCCGCCTCGGCGAGCTGGCGGTCGACCGCGCCGCGGACGAGCCGCGGCAGCTCGACCTGCGACAGCGCATCGGCGGCGAGGTGTTGCGGGAACAGCGGGCGCACGCGATCGAGCGGCGGCATGACGTGGACCACCGCGAGCACGCCGCCGGTGGCCCGCGCCCGCTCGGCGGCCGCGCGGATGGCGGCGAGCCCGCCCGGACCGAGGTCGGTCACCGCGAGCACGCGCCCCTCTCCGCCCCGCTCCCCCGCCGTCACTTGCCACCCCTCAGCTCGCCGGCGAACGTCGCGATCGCGCCGATCGCCTCCCACAGCGGCGCGACCTGCGTCCGCAGGAACGACGCGTCGAGCACGCCGTCACGGGCCACGGTCAGCGCGCGCGCGCCGTCGAAGTCGACCAGCGCGAGCCGTGTCCACAGCGACTCGCGGGGCATGCCGAACGCGCTCCCGGGCAGCGCGAACACGCCGGTCTGCGTGAGCAGGAGCTCGCAGAGCGCGACGTCGTCGTGCACGCCGCGCTTCGCCAGCGCGCCGCGCAGCGGCTCGAAGCCGGGGAAGAGGTAGAACGCCCCCGCGGGGAGCGGCACGTCGAGCCCGGCGCGCTCGAGCTCGCCGTGCGCCCACGTCATCACGAAGTGCAGCACGCGGCGCGCGTCGAGCAGGTAGCCCTCGATCTCCGCGCTCGGGCGGAACGCCGCGATCGCGGCGCGCTGGATCGGCGCGCTCGTCGTCGAATAGGTCTCGCTCGCGACCGCCTCCAGCGCCCGGCGCAGCGGCTGCAGCGTCGGCGGCAAGGCGAGCGTGCCGAGGCGCCAGCCGCCGGCGCCGCACCACTTCGACAGCCCCGAGGCGACGATCGTGCCCTCCGGGTAGGCCCGCGCGAACGAGACGTGGCGCCCATCGAAGCGCAGCTCGCCGTAGATCTCGTCGGAGAGGACGACCACGCCGTGCTGGCGACACACCTCGGCCAGCGCGGCGATCGCGTCGGCCTCGATCGCCAGCCCGGTCGGGTTCGACGGGCTGTTGAGGAACAGGAGCCGCGGCCGGTCGCCGCTGGCGCACGCACGCGCGAGGGCGTCGGGCGTCAGCTCGAGCCCGTGGCGGCCGCCGCCGGGCAACGGGACGGCGTTGCGTCCGGCGAGGCGCGCTTGCGGCACGTAGGACACCCAGCTCGGCGTCGGCAAGAGGATGTCGCCGTCGAAGCACAGCTGGAGCAGGAACATCAGCTCCTTCGAGCCCGGCCCCACGACCACGTTCTCGGCCGAGAGGGCGAGCCCGTGGCGCCGGCGATGGTGATCGGCGACGGCCGCGCGCAGCTCCGGAAGACCGGCGGGGGGCAGGTAGTCCTTTTCGGCGGCGGCCGCGCGCAGGGCGGCGACCACGGTGTCCGGTACGGGGAACGGCGACTGCCCGAGACCGAGGCGGTAGACGCGACGCCCGGCGGCGACGAGCTCACCGCTCCGCCCGCGTGACGCCAGGGTCGGCGACACCGGCAGGCCGAGGACCCGTTCGTCGATCGCGACGCGCGGCGTCACGCCGCACCCTCGATCACCGGCAACAGACGCCCGCGTCGGTTCGGCGTGTCCGCTTCTTCGTCCTCGAAGAACCAGCGCTCCTCGCCGAACGCCGGCCGCAGATCGTCGAGCCACGCGGCCGCCGGATCGAAGCGCGCGAAGAACGGCCGCCCCACCCACGATGGATCGCGCGCCTGGAGCAGGCGCAGCGCGAACACCTTGTCGCCCCGGATCTCGGCGATGCCGTCGACCACGACCTTGCCCGGCGTCGCGCTCATCGACGGGCCGCGCACCGTGCGCGCGAGGCCCGACACCGACGACACGGCGTCGCGGTAGATCTCCCATGCTTGCGCCAGCGGCACCTCGAAGTAGCGGCGGGCGCCGGTGTCTCGGGCGATGAACATGTAATAGGGTACCGCGCCCAGCTGCACCTCGGTGCGCCACAGCTCGCTCCACGCGCGCGCGTCGTCGTTGACGTGGCGGATGAGCGGCGCCTGACAGCGCACGACCGCGCCGGTCGCGAGGATGCGCGCCAGCGCGCGCCTCGCCAGCGGCGTGGCGAGCTCCCGCGGGTGGCTGTAGTGCGCCATGAGCGCCAGCGTCTTGCCGCGCCGCACGACCTCCTCGAACAGGCGGAGGACGTCGTCCGAGTCGTCGTCCTCGACGAACCGGTGCGGCCAGTAGGCCACGGACTTGGTGCCGATCCGGATGCTGGCGAGCGACGGGAGATTCGCCGCCAGCAACGGCTCGATGTAGCGACGCAGGAGCGGCGCGCGCATGATCATCGGATCGCCGCCGGTCACGAGCACGCTCGTGACCCCCGGGTGCGCACGGAGGTACGCGATGAGGTCGTCGGTCTCGCTGCTGGCGAACTTGAGGCCGTCGAGCCCGACGAACTGTGGCCAGCGGAAGCAGTAGCTGCAGTAGGCGTGGCACGTCTGCCCCTGGGAGGGGAAGAACAGCACCGTCTCGCGGTACTTGTGCTGCAGGCCATCCAGCGGCCGGCCGTTCAGCGTCGGCACGTTGTGCGTGACCTGGCCGGCCGGGTGCGGGTTGAGCCGTCGCTGGATGGCGCGCACCGTCGCCTCGAGGGCGGCGGCATCGCCGGTCTCCTCGGCCCGCGCGAGGCTCGCGCGATCGGAGGGCACCAGCATCTCGGGCTGGGGAAACGTGAGCTGGAACATCGGGTCGTCAGGGACCCGAGCCCAGTCGATGAGCTCGTCGACGACGTAGCGGTTGGTGCGGAACGGCAGGACGCGCGCGACGCGCACCATCTCGGCTCGCGTCGCGGGGGACAGCCGCTGCAGCGCCGGAAGCGCTGGCAGATCTCGCGGACCTATGGCGTGAAACCGAGCCATGTGACCATGTTGGCCACGACGCGCACTGTCGTCCATTTCGAAATATCGACGTCCACTGTCGTTCCCTACGACACATTTTTCGACCCGAAACGGTTGCTTACGCGCTCCCGCGATCACGCGACCTCAGAATTTCGCGGCGAACGCGCTCAGGACGCTCACGTCCGTCTGCTCGATCTCGGGCGGCGGCTCGGCGTCGTGCGCGACGACGAGCGCGGTCTTGAACGTGACGTGCGACGACAGCGCGGTGGCGAGCGCGGCCTCGCCGAGCACGCGAAGATCGCGCGGACGATCGAGGCGCGGCTGGACGTAGCACGTCGCCGACGCGGTCACGTGCTCGTTGGCCTCGACCTGCCCGACCAGGTACGTGGACACCCGGTGCGCGTTCTGCCGCTCGCCCGCGCCGGCGAGCGCGTCATCGCTCAGCTGCTCGTGCTCGAACATGTAGGCGGCGCCGCCGTGCAGCGACCACGACTCGCCGCGCGCGATGCGCACGCGGGGCCCGGCGCCGACCAGCGCGCGCACGCGCAGGCGGCGGAAGCGATCGCCCTCGTGCTGGGCGAACGCCTCCGCGGTCACGATCGACGTCAGCACGCGCCGGTAACGGGCGTGCTCGAACACCTTCGCGACGAACGTCGCGCTCGGCTCGCCGGTGCGCCCGTACTCGCCCTTCACGATCGCGAAGACGATGTCGTCGCCGCGGCGGAACCGCGCCGTGGCGGCGGCGCGTGCGAGCACGAGGTCGACGTTGCCACGCCGGTAGTCGGCGCCGGCCTCGACGGCGCCCGAGAGGCCCTCCTCGGGCTCGTCGCCGATGAGCGACTGGACGTTGACGATCTGTGCGTGGGCGACCGAGCTGACGCACAGCCCGACCACGAGCACGACGAACGCAACGGAGGACAGCTTGGACATGCAGCATCGTACGTCACCCGCGGATCCGCGATATACAAGGACGGGTCGATGAGCTCCGGTCGCCTCGCGCGTGTCGTCGGGATCCCCGGCGCGGTGCTGATGGGCCTCGGCTCGATCATCGGCACCGGCATCTTCGTCAGCGTCGGCGTCGCGGCGGGCGTCGCCGGGCCGGCGGTGGTGCTCGCCGTGGTGCTGGCCGCGATCGTCGCGACGTTCAACGGCCTCTCGAGCGCGCAGCTCGCCGCCAGCCATCCCGTGAGCGGCGGCACGTACGAGTACGGATATCGGTACCTCAATCCCGCGCTCGGGTTCACCGCGGGCTGGATGTTCCTGTGCGCCAAGTCCGCGTCGGCGGCGACCGCGGCGCTCGGCTTCGCCGGCTACACGCTCGCCCCGTTCGACGTGACCGATCGCTGGGCGCGCGTCGGCGCCGGCGTCGCGATCGTCGCGGCGCTCACCGCCGTGCTCGCCGGCGGCATGCAGCGCTCGAGCCGCACCAACGCGATCATCGTGTCGTTCACGCTGCTGGCGCTCGCCGCGTTCGTGCTCGCCGGCCTCCCCACCGCGCTCGACGGCGCCGCGACGAACTTCGACGGCGCCCTGACCGGCACCGGCGCCCGCGACCTCCTGCACGCGACCGCGCTCATGTTCGTCGCGTACACCGGCTACGGCCGCATCGCGACCCTGGGCGAGGAGGTGAAGGAGCCGGCGACCACGATCCCACGCGCCATCGTCCTCGCGCTCCTCGGCACGATGACGCTCTATGTCGCCGTCGTCGGCGTCGCGGTGGCCGCCGTCGGCGCCGGACCGCTCGCGGCGGCCACCCGGGAGGCCGCCGCGCCGCTCGAGATGGTCGCAGGCCAGCTCGCGGTGCCCGAGGTCCGCTACCTGGTCGCGGCCGCCGCCATCACGGCGATGATCGGCGTGCTCCTCAACCTGCTGCTCGGGCTCTCGCGCGTGCTGCTCGCGATGGCGCGGCGGGGCGACATGCCGCGCGCCCTCGCGCAGATCGACGAGTCCCGCGCGTCACCGCGGCGCGCCGTCCTCGTCACGGGCCTCGGTATCGCGGGGCTGACGCTCCTCGGCAGCGTGAA
>DDTA01000154.1:0-360 GCA_002344285.1 Myxococcales bacterium UBA2376 | reverse complement strand
CCCGAGCACCGCCGCTACCCGCGCTGGGTCTCGGCCCTGGGCCTGGCCAGCTGCCTCGGCCTCGCCTTCTGGGTCGAGGTCCGCATCTGGCTCGCCGGCCTCGCGCTCGTCGCGCTGGGCCTGGTCTGGCACCTCGTCGCTCGACGGCGTTCCGACGGGTAGTCAGGGGCGGGTGCGGAGCTTCTTGCGCGCGGCCAGGTAGCGCCGCGAAGCGCCCAGGCGCACGAGATGCGGCGCCGCCCGCACGCCGCCGGCGAGCTCGATCGCGACGGCGACGTCGCCGCACGCGAGCAGGCCGGCGCGATCAGCCGCGCGCCGGCACGCGGCGACGTACGCGCGCGCGTCGAGGGGCTCGGGCCC
>DDTA01000349.1:3343-3478 GCA_002344285.1 Myxococcales bacterium UBA2376 | reverse complement strand
AGACCAGATCGGGCACGGGCACGGGCACGGGCACGGGCACGGGTACGGGGGGGACGGTGGTAGGGTCTGTGCGTGAGCAACTCGTTCGGGCGAGCGTTCGTCGTGACGACCTTCGGCGAGTCGCACGGCCCGGCG
>DDTA01000349.1:182-3206 GCA_002344285.1 Myxococcales bacterium UBA2376 | reverse complement strand
TCGTCCGCTCGGTCGACCAGCGCGGCAAGGACTACGGCGAGATCGCCGCAGCCTACCGACCGTCGCACGCGGACTACACGTACGACGCGAAGTTCGGCATCCGCGCGATCGCGGGTGGCGGACGCGCGAGCGCGCGCGAGACCGTCGGGCGTGTCGCCGCGGGCGCGGTCGNNCCGCGCCGTGCTGGCGCCGCTCGGGGTCGACGTCGTCGCGTGGGTCGACGAGGTCCACGGCATCGCCGCGAACGTCGACCCCGACGGCGCCGGCGTCACGCGCGACGCGATCGAGGCGACCCCCGTGCGCTGCCCCGACGCCGCGGTCGCGGCGCGCATGATCGAGCGCATCGAGCGGGCGCGCAAGGACGGCGACTCCGTCGGCGGCGTCGTGCGCTGCGTGTGCCGCGGCGTGCCCGCGGGCTGGGGTCAGCCGGTGTTCGACAAGCTCGACGCCGAGCTCGCCCGCGCGATGCTCTCGATCCCCGCCGTGAAGGGCTTCGAGGTCGGCTCCGGGTTCGCCGGCACGCTGCTCACCGGCAGCGAGCACAACGACCGCTTCGTGCGTGCCGACGACGGCGCGATCCGCACCGCGACGAACCGCTCGGGCGGCATCCAGGGCGGCATCACGAACGGCATGCCGCTCGCGATGCGCATCGCCTTCAAGCCGACGGCGACCATCATGCAGCCCCAGGACACGGTCGATCCCGACGGCAACGCCGCCGTGCTCGAGCCGCGCGGCCGACACGACCCGTGCGTCCTGCCCCGGGCCGTGCCGATCGTGGAGGCGATGGCGCTCCTCGTCCTCGCGGACGCCTACCTGCGCCACCGCGGCCAGGTAGGTTAGTTCGCGTACTGGACCGTGACGTCGAACCCGTGCTTCACGACGCTCGAGTCGGTCGCGAGGCGCAGGTAGAAGTAGCGGCCGGCGTGCTCGTCGGTCGACGACGGCGGCGTCGCGCCGGTGTAGCGCTTCACCCGGACCCACGCGTTGTTCTGCCACGCGTACACCTCGAGCCAGTCGTAGTTGCGCTCGAGGTCGAACGCGCCCGCGGCGAGGAGCCGCATCTTCGTCGCGCCCGCCGGCAGGTAGACCTGGCGCCAGACGCTCAGGTTGTTGGCGTACGGGTGCGCGGTCTCGAAGCGGAAGCCGGTGAAGTCCTGCCACGCCGTCTGCGGGTTCCACACACACGCGTTGGTCTCGCACGTCCACGAGCCGGGACCCGCGGGGCGCACGAGCCACCCGCAGTCGACGGGCGCGTCGCAGTAGTTGTAGCTCTGGCAGACGCCCATCGCGTCCTCGAACGGCGGGTTCCAGGTGCTGGGCGCGTAGCGGCAGCGGCCCTGGCACGTGAGATCGTTCGGGCCGCCGCACGGGTCACCGGCGATACCGCACTCGCCGTCGTGGGTGACCGGCATGCTGGCGCAGCCCGCGGCGCACGCGTTCGAGTACGTGCGACCGTCCTGGCCGCACACCGGCTGGTAGAGCGCCGGGCACACGCACCCGGTCTCCTCGACGCACGCGCCGTCCTGGCAGGCGAAGCCGGCGCCGCACGTGAGCGCGCCGCCGGTGCCACAGACGAAGAGGTTCTCGAACGCCGCGATCGCCTGCGCGTCCGCGGTCGGGAACGAGCCCTGCGGGCGGGTGAAGGTGTGGAGCGCGCCCGAGACCGCGATCTGGAAGGTCTCGTTCCAGTTGCTCGGCTCGGAGACGTCGGCGCGGGTCAGGAGCCCGGCGTCGACGATCGTGCGCAGCGCGCCCTGCAGGCGGGCGTGATCGATCGTGCCGATCTGGGTCACGCGGGTCGCGTCACCCGGGCGGTAGACGACGTCGTACGCCGCGGTGCCGACCGCGCGGTGGCCGTTCACCTGACCGGTGAAGCCGCCGCCGATCGCATGCTCGATCGAGACGTCGCCGTCGGCGACGCAGGTCGGCTGGCGCGGGCACTCGCACGTGCCGACGCTCGCGTTGGTGTCGAGCTGATCGCTGCGGCAGGGCTCGTACGCGATGGCCGGACAGATCACGCTGGCCTCGACCTCGACGGAGTCGATGCGAAAGCCGTCGCGCACGATCGAGTAGTCGGTGTCGAGGCGGACGCTCAGCGCGAGCGTCTGGTCGAGCTCGAACCACTGCGTCCACGTGTTGTCGTGGGTGCCGTGGAACGTCTGCGAGCCGTAGGGCCCCTCGACGTGCACGTAGTCGTAGTTGGCCTCGGTGCGGAGCGTCGCGAAGTGGAGGCGCGCGCGGACGGCGCACGACGGCACGCGGCCGGCGAGCGCGACCGGGAAGGTCTGGTCCAGGTTGTTGGCGTAGGGGTGAGCGGACTCGACCGAGATGCTGGTACGGAGCGCCTCACCATCCCCCTTGCCCTCGGACGGACCGGGGAGCGGCGTGCCGGGCGGCGACTCCTCCACGATCTCCCCCTTCCCGGGCTCGACCTTGTCCATGCAGCCGGCGGCCATCGCCACCACGATCAGAACGAACGAACGAAGTTTCATTGCGCGCCGCGCCAGAGCAGGTTCCGTGCCCCGGATTCACCGCCCAAACCCGCGTCACGTAGGTCGATCGGATCCTGGGCGCCGGCTACTCGACTAGCCAGGCAAGTGGCCTTAGCGAACCAGACGTCTCACGTCGACGAAGTCCTGCGGCCGACGGTCGCACTTGCCGGTGCACGTCTCGATCTCCCAGGCGTGCCGCGCGCACACGAGCCGGTCACCGTCCAGCCACCCGTCCGACAGCCATCCCCCGTCGTGCGGGCACCGGTCCTCGAGCGCAAACGCCCGCCCGTCCGCCAGCACCACCACCGCGACCAGCGCCTCTCCATCCACGGCCGCGATCACGTCGCCGGGCACAGCGCGCTCGAGCGCCTGCTCGACCGACGGACGACCGCGCACCGCGTCCGGCACGTCCGGGTCGTACCCGAGCAGGTCGGCAACCATCGCGGCGGAGCTCACCACCCGCCGACGCTACGGAACCGGTCTGACGCTGCGCCGCCCGAGGCCCGAAGCCTTCTTCCCGAGGCCCGAGGCC
>DDTA01000349.1:0-140 GCA_002344285.1 Myxococcales bacterium UBA2376 | reverse complement strand
CGGGATATCGTCGAGCCGACGGTGGCTTGCGTCCTCGTCCATACCGAGGTCGAAGGCGATGAGCCCACCGACCATGCCCGCGCCGTCCTCGGCGAGGGTCGACGGATCGCGTCGAGCCTCGGCGCGAGCCTGCACGCGGT
>DDTA01000049.1 GCA_002344285.1 Myxococcales bacterium UBA2376 | reverse complement strand
AGCCGGGGCGTGGCCGGGACGGGTGGCCTCGGGGTCGCGACCGGCGCGGCGCCGAGGGAATCACCGCAGCCGCCGCAGTACGCGTCATCGGCGGCGTTCATGAACTGGCAGCGCGTACACGTCCGGGCGATCCGCGCGCCGCAGCCGCCGCAGTACGAGCGCCGCGCGTCGTTGGCGCGGCCGCACCCGCAGGCGGTCACGACGCCACGCCTGTCGCGGCGCCCACGTCCCGCCGGGCGAGCAGGTGGCGCACGATCGCGGCCGCCCGCTCGGGCTGGAACGGCTTGAGCAGGTAGTGGCTCACCCCCGCCTTCTGGCAGGCGAGCACCTTGTCGCGGGTCGTGAGCGACGTGCACATGACCACGACGGCGCCGGGGTACCGCTGGAGCAGCTCGGTCGCGGCCGTGACCCCGTCCTTGCCGGGCATCACGATGTCGAGGAACACGAGCTCCGGCTTGTGGCGCTCGAACAGCGGCATCACATCGTCGCCGGTCGACCCCTCGACGATGGCGTCGCAGCCGGCCTGTCGGAGCACCGCGCGCAGCTGCGTGCGCATGACGGGCGAATCATCGACGACGAGCGCGGTGGCCATGCAGGATCCATCGGCCGGCCGCGGGGACGATGAAGGGGGCCGATCGCAGCGGCCGGAAGGCTCAGGAGCCTACGGAGAGCGCGCGTGTCGCACCTGTACGGCGAGTCGCGGTGTCGAGCGCGCGGTCGATCGCCTCGAGCAAGATCGGCGCGGTGAAGGGCTTGGCGAGCACGGTCGCGCTCGGGTCCACGATGCCGTCGCTGCCGAGCACGTCCTGGGCGTGGCCGGTCATGAAGATGACCGGGATCGGGCCATGTTCCTCCACCAGCCGCGCCAGCAGCTCCCGGCCGTTCATGCGCGGCATGATGACATCCGTGAGGAGCAGGTCGATCGAACCGGCCGCCTCGCGCGCGAGCTCGAGCGCGCGCTCCGGAGTGTGCGCGGCCAGGACGTCGATCTGGCGACGGCTCAAGATCGTGCTGGCCAGGCGCAGCACCCGCGGATCGTCCTCGACGACGAGGACGACGGCCCGCGCGGACGAGACGCGCCTGGCCACCCGGGGGGGCGTCGTCGGCTGCGACTCGCACGTCGGCAGCCGGATCGTGAAGGTCGTGCCCGCGAGGGGGCTCGACTCGACCTCGATGGTCCCGCGGTGCTGTTGCACGACGCCGTACACGGTCGCGAGGCCGAGGCCGGTCCCCTTGCCGAGCGCCTTGGTCGTGAAGAACGGCTCGAAGATCTGCGCGCGGGTCTCGGGCGTCATGCCGTGGCCGTCGTCCCGCACCGAGAGCACGACGATGTCGCCGTCGCGCCGCGTCTTGAAGTGGAGGTGTCCGCCGCCGGGCATCGCGTCGCGCGCGTTGACGGCGAGGTTCATGAGGATCTGGTGCACCTGGGTCCGGTCGGCGCTGACCCGCGGCAGGTCCGGCAGCAGGTCGGCCTCGATCGTGATGTTCTCGGGCAGGACGCGCACCAGCATGGCGCGGAGCTGCGTGATCTCGGCGTTCAGGTCGACGGCGGTCATGGTCAGCGCCTGCTTGCGACCGAAGGCGAGGAGCTGCGCGGTGAGATCCCGTGCGCGGATGCCCGAGGCGAAGATCTCGTCGAGGTACTCGAGGTACTCGAGGTACTCGAGGTGGTCGCGGGCGTCGCCCCCGAGCTCCTCCTTGAGGAGCTCCGCGTACGCGAGGATCGGCGTCAGCAGGTTGTTGAAGTCGTGGGCGACGCCGCCGGCCAGGAGGCCGAGCGACTCCAGCCGCTCGGACTGGCGGAGCTTCTCGTCGAGCCGCATCCGATCGAGCTCGGCGCGCTTGCGTTCGGTGATGTCGGTCGCCACGCCGAGCACGAGATCGGCCGTCCCGTGCTCGCCGATGAGCGGCCGCTTCACGGTCTGCACCCAGCGGGTCACGCCGCTCGCGTCGGTGACCGGCTCCTCGGCGATGAAGCGCTCCTGCATCGTGTCCATCACCGCGAGGTCGTCGGCCAGGAAGCGTTCGACCTCGGCCGCGTTGGCGTTGAAGTCCGCGTCGGTCTTCCCTACGAGCCCCTCGACCGTCGTGCCGTAGACCTCGGCGAGCGCGCGGTTCACCAGCGTGAACCGGCCGGTCCGGTCCTTGGCGAAGATGAGGTTGGGCGCGGTATCGATCACGGTCCGCAGGAGGCGCTGCTGCTCGACCAGCGCCCGCTCGGCCGCCTGACGTCGCTGGTTCTCGAGCATGACCGCGACGAGGTCCGAGACCGAGCCGCAGAACGACTGCGCTTCGGCCGGCCACCTCCGGACTCCGCCGAGGTGCTCGAAGCAGATGATGCCCACGACCTCGTCGCGGACCCGGATCACCGACACCAGCATGGCGCTCACGCTGCGCGGTCCGAGATGGTCGGCGCGCATCTCGGAGAACACGGGGTCGGCCAGTGCGTCGTCGGTGCTGATGACGCGCTGTTCGTGCAGCGCGCGGCGGAACCCTGGCATCCGGTCGAGGCGGAGGATCGCGCCCCGATCACGCCGCCCGTCGTCGAGCTCGCAGGTCGCGACCAGCACGTCCCGCTCGCGCTCGTACAACCAGATGCCGACGCGCGCGACCTCCATCGCCGCGGCGATCTCGCGCGTGATCTCGTGGAACGCCGCGTCGAGATCGTCGAGCGCGACGGCGGTCACGCGCGCGAGGTGGGTGAGCACGCGCTGGTACGACTCGACGCGTCTGCGCTGGTCCTCGGCTTCGAGCGCGTGCGTGACATCGGTGGCGATGCCCACGTAACGGTTGCTCGCTCCCGAGGAGCGTCGCGCTCGGAGCTCGAGGCAACGCGAACCCCGCGTGTCCTCGATCCACGCGCGCACCTGGAGGCGCGGCCGGTCGCCGCCGAGGGCGGCCGCGACCCGTTCGCGGTCGGCGGGGGCGACGACCGAGAGGAAGCGCTCGAGCGTCACGACCACGCTGTCGTGGGCATGACGCAGGAAGGGCAACGGATAGCCCTGGAGCTCGAGCGTCGTGCCGTCGGCGCAGCTCGACCAGATCGCGACGTCGCCGCCGTTCATCGCCTCGTGCAGCGCCTGGTTGCGCTCGAAGAGCTCGTCGGAGGTGAGCTCGAGCGAGCGCTCCAGCAGGGCGCGGCCGTCGTCGGCCTCCTGATACGCGAGCTCGACGTCCTCGATGAATGCGCGGAGCCGCGGATCGTCGGGCAGGTCGCTCCCGAACCGGTGCCGCAGCTGCCGTCGCAGCATCGGGTGCGGTGCCGAACGGCGCATCAGGTCTCGGCGAAGGTCGTGATCGTCATCGTCTGGTTGTGGAGCTCGCAGCTCGACGCGCCGGAGGGGCCCAGCTCGCCCAGCGAGTAGAAGCCGAGCATGGCGGCATCGCCGACGACCTCGCGGACCGCCTCCAGCTCGTCCTCGGTCCGCTGCTGCAGGACCAGGCGCCGGCCGGCGCAGCTCACGAGCAGCGCGAGCTGGGCGTCGCGGCCGAGCCGCGTCGTGCCGGCCTGCGCCGCGCCGTGGGCGCCCTCGACCAGGCGATCGAAGTTCGCCTTCATCAGCCGCGCGATGTGGCCCTCCGGCATGTCCCCGGCGAAGGTCAGGCTGCCGGCGGCCTCGTCCATGCCGAGGATCGTGCGCACCACCGTGTCGGGGGAGTCGGGCGCCCGCACCGCGAGCGGAAAGAGCAGCCCGCTGCCCGGCAGGCCGGCGGCATGCTCGCCGAGGTAGCGCCGGTACAGCTCGAGCGCCGGGCGGTGATCGAGCTCGAGCAAGACGTTGCCCTGGGAGCGGGTGATGCGGCGCTCGGGGCCGAAGGGGTCCCAGCCGCCGAGGCTGCCGCACCCGACACGGAGCGACGTCCCGTAGAAGCCGATCGCGGCGATGACCCCGGTCTCGGGCGGCGCGTCGGCGATCACCGTGGTGCGGGCGAAGGCGGCGTCGGCAGCGAGCCCGCCGCTCACCGACACCGCGCCACCGAGGGCACGCATGAGCCCGCGCACGAGCGGCGTGCCGTTCACGGTGAGCCCGTCGGAGAGCACGAAGACGTGCACGAGCTCGTCGCCCGCGAGCTGCGCGCCCAGGTCGAGGCCGGCGCTCTCCGAGTCGGCGGCCGACGTGATGCGCACCCGGGCCAGCCGCACCCGCGTCCGGTCGAAGCGGATCGCGGCACCCACCAGGTCGTCGCGTAGGCTGCTCGATTCGATCGCGCCAGCGGTGGAGCAGCCGACGAGGTGGGCCTCGGGGTAGCTTCGGCGCAGCTCGTCGAACCGCTGGTCGTCGATCCGCTTGCCGTCGTCGAAGAGCAAGACGAGCTGGGCGTCGGGGGCGGCGGGCTCGTCACTTCCGAGAAATCGGATCTTCATCCTGTTCGCCATCGACCAGCATCGCCGCTGGTCGAGGCGCGCGGGGCCCCCGATACCCCATCGATACCTCGCCGCGACGCCCGCGGGCGGGCGGGGGCGTCACTGACAGCGGGGCAGACCGCCGGGGGCCTCGAGCTGGAACTTCTCGGGAGTCAGCTCGAGGTCGAGGGCGCGCTCCTTCCAGATGACGAGGAGGTCGGCCTTCTCGCCGGGTGAGCGGAAGCGGGACTTGCCGGGGACGCGGCGGGGGAGGCCGTGCACGTCCTTCACCGTGGTGTAGTCGGTGTTGTCGATGCGCCACTCCTGGGTGCCGTCGGCGAGCTTGACCTCGCTCGAGATGATGTCGGCGCGGCCGTCGCGGGCGTCGAGGACGATGTGCTGGGTGCGGCCGTCGTCGCCGGTGAGCTCGAGGACCTCCTTGGCGGCCTTCGCGTCCCAGCGGACGGTGCCGGTGGCGCCGGGGATGACGGGGGTCGTGCCGGTGGCGAGCTGGACGAAATCGTCGGGCGCGAGCGCGATGCGGAAGAGCGCCGCGATCGTCTCCTTGCTGCACGGGCCCATGAGCTGGCAGTTCTTGTTCTTGTCGAGGAAGACGTAGTCGGTGCCGTCGCACGCGAGGTCGGCGATGACGTCGTTGCCGGCGGGGGAGAGCGCGTTGATGCGGACCTGCGAGCCGGTGGTGCCCATGACCAGGACGCCGCCCTTCACGCGCTGGTCGTTCATCCAGTAGTCCATCGTGGTGTCGGCGGAGAAGCTGCCGACCGCCTCGCGCGTGGCGGCGATGCGGCCGAGGAGCTCCTCGACCTTGGGCTCGGGATACGGGCGCTTGTGCGAGCCGCCGGGGCAGCCGCACGCGAGGAGGGCAAGGAGGGCCAGAGCAGGCAGGAGCAGACGCATGCGGAGGTGATAGCACCCTTCGACTCGCCGCTCCGCGGCTCGCCCAGGGTGACCGGAGCCGGATCACATGCCCAGCTGCTGGATCAGGAATGCGTACATGTCCGCGGTCGATTCCACCTGTTGCCGGACGAGGTCGGCCCCGCCGTGGCCGGCGTTCTTCTCGATGCGCAGGAGCACCGGGCGGTCGCTGGCGGTCGCGTGCTGGACGAGCGCGGTGAGCTTGCGCGCGTGCATCGGGTCGACGCGGTCGTCGTGGTCGGCGGACATCATGAGCAGCGCCGGGTACGCGACGCCCTCCTGCACGCGGTGGTAGGGCGAGTACGCCAACAGCGTCTTGAACTGCGCGGGATCCTCGGCCGACCCGTACTCCGGGATCCAGGTCTTGCCCGAGCCGAAGAGGTGGTAGCGCACCATGTCGAGGAGCGGCACCGAGCACACGACGGCGCGGAAGAGCTCGGGCGCCTGGGTCATCGCGGCGCCGACGAGGAGGCCGCCGTTCGAGCCGCCGTGGATCGCGAGCTTCTGCGGGTTCGTCCAGCCTCGATCGATCAGCCACCGCGCGGCGGCGATGTAGTCGTCGAACACGTT
Organism: Myxococcales bacterium UBA2376; assembly: GCA_002344285.1. Classification (GTDB taxonomy): domain Bacteria; phylum Myxococcota_A; class Polyangia; order Haliangiales; family Haliangiaceae; genus UBA2376. Next base: position 18,582 of record DDTA01000049.1, on the reverse strand, counting down.
CTGCTTGTTCGCGCCCATCCCCGCCTTGTGCCAGTCCTCGCCGTACTCGCCGCCGCCGCGCAGGTTGGGGATCGCGAGCATGCCGCCCAGCTCGAGCCAGACCGCGCGCGACGACGAGAAGCCGGGCGTGAGGCTCACGTTGAAGCCACCGTAGCCGTAGAGCAGCACCGGGCGCTGGCCGTCCGGCTTCGCGTCGGCGCGACGGAGCAGGAACATGGTCACCTCGGTGCCGTCCTTGCTCGGATAGCGCACCTGCTCGGCCACGATCCGCGACAGATCGATCGGCAGGGTCACGCGCGACCACTCCTTCACCGCGCCGCTCTCGATCGACGTCTCGTAGACGACCGACGCCTGGGTGAACGACGTGAAGGCGAAGTAGCCGGTGTCCTCGTCGGGGTTGCCGCCGATGCCCTTGCTCGTGCCGAGCGGCGGCAGGTCGACCTGGCGCAGGCGCTTGCCGGCCAGGTCGTGCACCACGATCTCGCTGGCCGCGTCGCGCAGGTACGTGAGCACGAGCTTGCCGCCGACGATCGACGCGCCCTCGAGCGTCGCGTCGCGTTCGGGCACGAGCTCCTTCCACGCGGCGCGCGCCGGCGTCTTCGGATCGACGGCGAAGACGCGGTAGCGCGGCGCCTCGTGGTTGGTGTGGACGTAGAAGCGGTCCTTCCACGCCGTCACCCGGAAGATCGCGGGCACGCCGGCGACCAGCGGCCGCCAGGCCTTGTCGCCCTTCTTCAGATCCTTGACGTAGACGTCGGTCGCGTTCCATCCGTGCTGGACGACGGCGAAGAGCCAGCGCCCGTCCCACGAGACGTTGCCGCCGAGGAAGGTCTGGGGGTTGCGCGTCGCGGGATGGACGACCGCGTCCTTCGCCGGATCGGCGCCCAGCGCGTGGAAGCGGAGCTCGGCGAAGCCGGGGCGATCGGCGACGGTCACCGGCCCGCCGACCGGCGGCACCCAGGTGTAGTAGAAGCCCTTGCCGTCGGGTGTCCACGACACGTTCGCGTACTTGGTGCCGGCGATGACGTCGGGGAGATCCTTGCCGGCGGCGACGTCGCGCACGTAGGTCGTGGTCTCGTCGGAGTTGTTCTCCTTCTTCGCGTACGCGACGTACTTGCCGTCGCGCGATGGCCACCAGCCGCCGAGGCCGACCGAGCCGTCGGTCGACCAGGTGTTGGGGTCGAACAGCACCTGCTCGGCGCCGTCCTTGCCCAGCTTCCAGTAGACGACGGTCTTCTCCTTGTCGGCGTGCTTGCGCGCGTAGAAGTAGCGGCCCTTGCGGTGGGTCGGCGCGAAGATCGCGTCGTAGTAGAAGAGCTCCTTGAGGCGTGCGGCGAGCTGGTCGCGCCGCGGCAACGTCTCGAGGCGCGCGCGGGCCAACGCGTCCTGCGCGTCCATCCACGCCTTCACCTCGGGCCTGGTCTCGTCCTCGAGCCAGCGGTACGGATCGGCGACGCGCGCGCCGTGGATCGTCTCGACGATGTCGTCACGGCGGGTCGCCGGGTACGGCGGCTTCGACGTCGCGGCGAGCGGCGGCTCGACCTCGACCGGCGTGGGATCCGGCATCGGCGCCGCCGTCGGCGTGACCACGTCGCCGGTGCGCGTGGGCGGCGGGCAGCACGAGGTCAGGGCGAGGGCGACGATCAGGGAGACGACGACGGCGCGCATGATCGTGGTAGAGGGTGGCATGAGCGTCAGCCGCCGTCATCCCAACGTCGTCAACGTCCGCGAGGTCGAGGGGCAGGAGCGCGGCATGGGCACGCGCTTCGGCGCCGTGCGCAAGAACCTCGGCGCGGCCAGCGGCGGTCGCGCGCTCGGCTGCACGTGGCACGAGGTGCCGCCGGGGCGCGCCGCGTACCCGCGCCACTTCCACACCGCCAACGAGGAGGCGGTGTACGTGCTCGAGGGCACCGGCAGCCTGCGCATCGGCGAGGACACGGTCGCGGTCGGCCCCGGCGACTTCATCGGCATGCCGGTGGGGCCCGCGCACGCGCACCAGCTCGTCAACACGAGCGACGCGCCGCTGCGCTATCTCGCGTTCTCGACGATGCACGACGTCGAGATCGTCGGCTATCCCGACTCGAAGAAGATCGGCGCGATGGCGGCGGCCGACCTGCGCGCCGCGTTCCTCGGCCAGGCGAAGCCGTGGGTCGCGCACATCGGGCGCGAGGCCGACACCGTCGGCTACTTCGAGGGCGAGGACACCGGCGAGCCGGGTTGACGTCCTTCGACTCGGACCTGCGGTCCTCGCTCAGGATGAACGGGTCACATCCGGCGGAGGAGCAGGCTGCCGAGCGAGTAGCCGGCGCCGAACGACGCCATGATGCCGTAGGCGCCCGCGGGCAGGTCGTCGTTGTACCTGGAGAACGCGATCGCCGAGCCCGCGGACGCGGTGTTGGCGTACTCCTCGAGGATGAGCGGCGCCTCGAGCGCCGTCGGGCTGCGGCCGATGAGGCGCTGCGCGATGAGGTCGTTCATGTTGCTGTTGGCCTGGTGCAGCCAGAAGCGCGCGACCTCGGTGGGCGCCACGCCCGCCTTCTCCAGGTGCTCGCCGATGAACCTGGCCGCCATCGGGACCACGTCCTTGAAGACGCGACGGCCCTGCTGATAGAAGAGCTTGTCGGCGTCGTGGGCGCGCTCGGGATCACAGCGGTTGAGGTAGCCGCCGTTGTTGCGGATGTTCGACGAGAACCTGGCCATCGCGTGGGTCGAGATGACCTCGTAGCTGCCGGCGCGCGCGCTCGCGACCGGCTCGACCAGACAGGCGACGCTGGCGTCGCCGAAGATGAAGTGGCTGTCGCGATCCTTGAAGTTGAGGAAGCCGGTCGTGATCTCGGGCGTCACCGCGAGCGCGCACCTCGACTTGCCCAGCTGCACGGCCTCGACCGCGAGCGTCAGCGCCATCGTCGCGGACGAGCACCCGAGCGCGAGGTCGAACGCCGAGCCGGTGCCGCCGAGCGCGTCCATCACCTCGATGGCGAGCGCGGGATAGAGGCGCTGCAGGTTCGAGGTGCCGAGCACGACGTAGTCGACGTCCTTGCCCTCGCGGCCGGCCTGCGCCAGCGCGCGCTGCGCCGCGTGCACGCCCCACTCGGCCTGCAGGCAGAGTTGATCGTCGGGGCGCTGCGGGATCCGCGGCGCGAGGATGTCCGGATCGAGCGGGCCGGTCTTGTCGGCGACGTAGCGCTGCTTGATGCCCGACGCCTTCTCGATGAACTCCGGCGTCGACTCGCGCAGCGGCGTGAACGTGCCGGCCGCGATCTCGGCGGCGTGCGCCTCGTTCTCGCGGCGCACCCAGACGTTGAACGCCTCGCACAGCTCGGCGTTGGTGATGACCGTCTCGGGATGCCACACGCCCGAGCCAGTGATGGCGGTGCCCGTCGTCGAGCCGGCCTTGCTCATGCGGCGCAGAATACGCAGGCGCGGATCATCGTCAACCGCGCGCGGCCGTCGATCGCGTGTTCGTCGTCGCGCCTGGTCGGACCAGATCGCGCACGGTGCGTACGACGACGCGCAGTGCGTAGGATCCGTGGCGCCCCGGCGTCATGAGATCAAGCCCTCAGAGTCTGGGAATCAATCGATTCCCAGACTCTGTCGATCGAGTTTCCTCGCCATGATGGCTCGGGCACTCTGTACGGAGACGGGATTGATTCTCAATCCCTCAGCGCCTCGTCAGCTCCATCAGCGCGGCGCGCAGGAACGTCGACTTCGGATCGGCCGCGATCGCCATCTTGAGCTGCAGCACCGCGGCGGCCTTGTCGCCGGTGCGCTGCGCGCCCTCGGCGCGGCGATAGAACGCGAGCGCGCGCGCGTTCATCTGGTGCGCGGGCTCGAGCGCGCCGTCCCGGTCCACGCGCGCGGCGGGTTCGCTCGCCGCCGGGGGCGTGGTGATCGGCGCCGCGCGCGGGTTCGAGATCTCGGCGCGCGACATCACGGGCGCGTTCCCCGGCGGCGCCGTCTGCGGGCGCGGTCCGCGCAGCTCGCGAAGGTAGGCGGCGCACTTCTCCGGCTCCTTCAGGTCGGCGTACGCAGCCGTGATGCGGCCGTACATGCGCACGAGCCGGTCCAGCAGCACCGGGTCGAGCTGACGGTAGAGGTCCGGATGCCGCGTGCGCGCGATCGCGTGATACGCCTCCTGGATCGCGGTCGCCGAGGCGGTCGGTGGGATCTCGAGCCAGTCGAACTTGCCGCGTTGTTCGGCGGTTCGTTCGATCTCGTTCAGCCACGCGACCAGCTCCTTCACGCTCCAGGTCACTCGATCTCTCCTCCTCGTCAGGCCGCGGCCGGCGCCCCCAGGACCTCGAGCGTTGCCTCACGGACGATGCCGGTGTCGGTGTCCCGCGCCCGCACGTGCAGGATACCGTCTTGATCGACCCGAAAGGTGACATCGATGCGGACCTCGCCGCGCCGGCGCGGCGGCAGCCCGTCGAGCACGAGGCGCCCGAGCGGCTCGTTCTCGTTGACGCGGCGGCCCTCGCCGCGGCAGCAGTCGATCACGACCGAGGTCTGGTGATCGCGTGCGGTGGTGAAGGTGCGCGTCCGCTCGATCGGCGTGGGCAGGTTGCGCTCGAGGATCTCCTCGGTGAAGCCGCCCGCGGTCGCGACGCGGAGGCTCGCGGGCGTGACGTCGAGGAGGATCGGCCGCTTGGGCGCGGTCGAGGTGGCCCAGGGGACGTCGCCGTGGGCGAGCGGGGACAGCGCCGCGGTCGGGACCGCCTCGCGCGTCGACATGCCGACGCCCTTGTAGAGCGATCCACCCAGGCTGCCGGCCTGGATCGCGGCGCCCTGGGCGACGACCTCGTCGGGGTTGATGCGCAGCGCGGGCTCCTTGCCGAAGAGCTCGGTCAGGCGCTGGCGGACGAGCGGCACGCGCGTCGTGCCACCGACGCACACGACCTCCGTGATCTTGCGCGGCTCGAGGTGCGCGGCGGCGAGCACGTTCCTCGTGAGCTCCATCGCGCGATCGACGAAGCCGCGCACCATCTCCTCGAGCTGCGTGCGGGTGAGCCGGAACGACAGCTTGTATTCGCGCCCGTCGAGGTAGAGGCCGTCGATGACGCCCTCGGCCGACGGGGACGACGACAGGTGGATCTTGATCTCCTCGCCGGCGAGCGCGAGCCGGGTCATGAGCTCGTGGTGCGGGCGCGGATCGAGGCGCTGCTGGCGGTTGAGCTCGGCGGCGAGGAACTCGGCGATCGCACGATCGATGTCGTCGCCGCCGAGGAAGAAGTCGCCGTCGGTGGCGAGCACCTGGAAGATCTCGTCCTTGATCGCCAGCACGGAGACGTCGAAGGTGCCGCCGCCGAAGTCGAAGACGCAGACGGTCTCGTCCTTGCGCTGGCCGAAGCCGTAGGCGAGCGCGGCGGCGGTCGGCTCGTTGATGAGACGGAGCACGTCGAGCCCGGCGAGGCGGCCGGCTTCCTTGGTGCCCTGGCGCTGGGCGTCGGAGAAGTTGGCGGGGACGGTGATGACCGCCTGGGTGACGCGCGAGCCGAGCTGGCGCTCGGCGCAGCGCTTGAGGTGCCCGAGCACCTGACCCGAGACCTCGGGCACGGTGAGGCGGCGATCGCGGGTGACGATGATCGGCTGCTGGTTGGGGCCTTCCTCGACGCGGAAGGGCAGGCCGGTGAGCGCGAGCTGCACCATCGGCGAGCGGATGTTCTGGCCGATGAGGCGCTTCGCCGAGTAGACGGTCGTGTCGGGCTCGGTCGCGCGGCGGACCTTGGCCTCGGTGCCGACGATGACGCCGCCGTTCGGCGGGAACGACACCACCGACGGGTGGACGCGCTCGCCCTGGGGACCGAGCGCGAACTCGACGCCGGTCGGGGTCGCGATAGCGACCACCGAGTTCGTCGTGCCCAGGTCGATACCTACGGCGAAAGACACCGGCGACATCTTACGAAATCGGCTGGCGGAGCCAAAGAGGCGCCAAGGGTTTACGAACGATCTCCGGAGGATCCGAGCGTGGGTTCGGCTACAGTGCGCCGCCGTGCCCGACGTCGCCCCGCTGTTCGAACCGCTCGTGTTCCCCTGCGGCGCGGTTGCGCCCAACCGTGTCTGGCTGGCGCCCTTGACCAACGGCCAGAGCAACGACGACGGCACGCTCGGCGACGACGAGCTGCGCTGGCTCGCCCGCCGCGCCGACGGCGGCTACGGCGTCGTGACCACGTGCGCGGCGTACGTCGGCGCCGACGGGAAGGGCTGGCGCGGCGAGCTCGGCGTCGACGACGATCGCGACGTGCCCGGGTTGCGCCGCCTGGCGGACGAGGTGCACGCGCGAGGCGTGAGGGGGGCGCTGTGCCTCGCCCAGATCTTCCACGGCGGCGTGCGCGCGCCGAGCGCGCAGACCGGCGCGCAGCCGTGGAGCGCGTCGACATGGACGGAGGAGGGCGCCGAGTTCGAGGCGCCGCGCCCCGCCACCGAGGACGATCTGGCGCGCGTCATCGCGCAGTTCGGCGCCGCGGCGCGCCGCTGCGCGGAGGCGGGGCTCGACGGGGTCGAGCTCCACGGCGCCCACGGCTACCTGCCGTCGCAGTTCCTGTCGCGCGTGTTCAACCAGCGCGACGATCGCTGGGGCGGATCGCTGGAGAACCGGGCGCGGCTGATGCGCGAGGTCGTGCGCGCGGCGCGCGCGGCGACGCCGGCGAGGTTCGTCGTCGGCGTGCGGCTCTCGCCCGAGGACTTCGGCTACGCGCGCGGCCTCGATCTCGACGAGACCGTGCAGGTCGCGCGCTGGCTCTGCGAGGACGGCGTCGACTTCGTGCACCTGTCCCTCTGGCGCTGGGAGCGGATGACGACCAAGCGCCCCGAGGAGCACGCGGTGCCGCTCTTCCGCGCGGCGTTGCCGTCGAACGTGCCGATCGTCGCCGCGGGCGCGATCTGGACCCCGGCCGAGGCCGTGGCGGTGATGGAGAAGGGCGCCGCCGCGGTCGCGCTCGGCCGCGCCGCGATCGTGAACCCCGACTGGCCGCGCCACGTGCGCGAGGCCGCCGCCCGCGGCGAGCCGTGGGAGCCGCGCCGCCCGCCGCTGTCGCCCGCGGACTACGCCGACCTCGCCGTGTCGCCGCGCTTCGTCGAGTACCTGCGCCGCTTCAAGAACATGGTCGCGGTCGACGCCTGATCAGGTCGGGTTCACGCCGAAGATCGAGCGGGCGATGATGCGGCGCTGGATCTGCCCGGTGCCCTCGAAGATGTCGTAGATCTTCGCGTCGCGGTACCACTTCTCGACGGGGTGACCGGGCTCGAGCGCCTCCTCGCCGAGCAGGGTCAGCGCGCGCGACGTGACGTCCTGCGCGACCCTGGCGCCGTAGGCCTTGGCGATCGACGCCATGCGCACGTTGTCCAGGTTGTGGTCGGCCATCCACGCCGCCTTGTGGACCAGCGCGCGCGCCGCCTGGATCTCCATCTCCATCTCGGCCAGCTCGAACGCGACGCGCTGGTGCTGCGCCAGCGGTGTGCCCTGCATCGTCCCGCCCTGCACGCGCTCGACCAGGTAGTCGTACGCCGCGCGCGCGATGCCGACCGCCTGCGCGCCGACCATCGGCCGCGTCGAGTCGAGCATCTTCTTGGTGTCGCCGAGCCCCTCGCTCGACTGCCCGGCGCCCAGCATCATGTCCTTGTGGACGCGGCAGTCCTCGAAGTGGACCTGCGCCGTCTCCGACGCGCGGATGCCGAGCTTGGTCTCCTTGCGCCCCGGCACGAGGCCCGGCGTCCCGCGCGCGACGATGAAGCCGCGCACGCCGGCGCGCCCCGCCGACGGATCGGTGTTGGCCCACACCACGTAGACCGACGCGCTCTGGCCGTTGGTGATCCACTGCTTGTGGCCGTTGAGGACGTAGTGGTCGCCGTCGGGGCGCGCCGTCGTCGACAGCCCGGAGATGTCGCTGCCCGTCGAGGGCTCCGAGAGCGCCATCGCCGCCACGCGGATGTGCCCCTGCTCGTCGTCGCCCTTGAGCAGCCGGCGGAACTCCTGCTTCTGCTCCTCGGTGCCCATGCGCGCGACCGGCGACGCCGCCAGGCCGCTGCCGCCGATGGCGAGGCAGATGCCGGCGCACCCGTAGGCCAGCTCCTCCGAGCCCGCGACGCCGAGGCGGGCCTGGCTCTTCGGCTTCTTCGCGTTGCCGTCCTCGCCCTCGTCGTCCTTGCCGGTGAGCGCCTTGCGCCCGTCGACCACCGCGGTCTGTGTCATGCCGAAGCCCTGGGCCATCTTCATCAGGTCCCAGGGCATCGACTCTTCCTGGTCGTGCTTCGTGGCGATCGGCCGGATCGACTGGCGGGCGAACGCGCCCAGCATCTGGCGCACGCCGGCGAGCATCGGATTGTCGTGGAAGATGTCCATGGTCATGCTCCCTGCGCCGCGCGCACCGCGAGGATGCGATCGAAGCGCTCGTCGCCGAGGAGCTGCGCGAACGGACGGGCGTCGCGCATGAGCTTCTCGACCGGGTAATCGTTGACGAAGCCGTAGCCGCCGAGGATCTGCACCGCGTCGATCGTCGCTCGATCGACGACGTCGCCGGCGAGGACGCGCGCGCGGCTGGCCGCGTCGTGGGCGGCCGCGCGCGACGTCGCGTCGCGGACCCGGTCGGCGAGCCACGCCGCGTGGAACGCCATCAGGCGCACCGCAGCCGCGCCGGTGTCGGCGTCGTCGCGCAGCCGGATGAGCGACTCGAAGCGACCGATCGGCTGCCCGAACTGCACGCGCTCCTCGGCGTACTTGCGCGCGTGCTCCATCGCCGCCGTCGCCACGCCGGCCGCGCGCGCCGCCATGCTCGCCTTCCACCAGGTCAGCACCTCCGTGATCGCGTCGACCGCGGTGGCGCCGCGCGCGAGCACCATCGACGCGGGCACCGCCGCCGACTCGAGCGTCAGCGTGCCCCAGGCGCCGGCGCGCCACGCCGACGGCGTCACCGCCTCGCGACGTCCCGCGCTCGTCGGGACGAGCGCGAGCACGTGCTCCTCGCCCGTGCGGGCGGCGAGGAGGACGTGGGTGGCCGTGCCCAGCCCCGGCAACGGACCGACCTTGCCGCTCACCCGTAGCGCTTCGCCCTCGCGGACGACGTCGAGCGCGCCGCGCGCGTCGCGCGCCGTGACCGCGAGGCCGCCGCCGGCGAGGCTCTCGAACAGCGCCCGCTGCGCCTCCGCGGAGCCCCAGCGGCTCACCGCGAGCGCAGGCTCGACGTTGGTCTCGAGCAAGGCCGCCATGCCGGCGCAGCCGCGGCCGAGCTCGTAGCCGCGCAGCGCGCGCCGGGTGTGCGAATACGCCCCGTCGAGGAGGCCGCCCGCGGCTTCCGGAACGGCGTCCAGGAAGAAGCCGAGGTCCCCGGCGACCGCGTGCAGGCGCGGCGGCGCCGCCCCGGCGCGATCGGCGTCGGCGGCCCAGGCGCGCACGTCCTTGTCGACGAAGCGCCGGACCGTCTGCGCGATGAGCGTCTGCTCCTCGTCGAGTGCGAAGTCCATGCGAGCAGCATTACGCGCGCCCGCCGTGGCATGAAAGCCGAGTTCGCCTTACTCGCCTTACCCCCTTGCGAGCCGGCTTTCTTCCGACTAGCTTTCGCGGCCGTTGGCGGGGTAGCTCAGGGGTAGAGCAGGGGTCTCATAAGCCCTTGGTCGGCGGTTCAATCCCGCCCCCCGCCACTCTTTTCGGCTCCTCGCCGGGCTCCTCCAAAGGGAGTATCTTTTCGCCTCCTTCGGGGATCGTCTAATGGTAGGACACCAGCCTTTGGAGCTGGCCATCAAGGTTCGAATCCTTGTCCCCGAACTCGAGAGCCCCCCACGCCCATGAAGCTCGACAAGACCTGTTCGCTGTTCTTCGGCACCAAGATCGACTCGAAGCTCCGTGAGGCGTTGAGCCAGGCCAAGCCCGGCGACAAGAAGTACTTCGACGGGACCTCGGAGGAGTTCCTGCGCATCGTCGAGCTCCCCGACGAGAAGTGGATCGGCAAGGTGATCAAGCCGGGTCCGGTCGTCACCGAGGTCGACGACATCCAGCGCAACATCGTCTCGATCATGCGGCGCGTGGCGCCGACCGCGCGCGTGTCGGCGTCGGGGATCCGGATCTTCGTCTTGCAGGGCGCGGCGTCGCAGGCCGTCATCGATGACGGTGGGATCGGCGAGGACGACGACGCCGGCGCGTCGGGTCCTTACATCACGATGTAGCGGTCAGGACCTCGTAGGCGAGGCCCCAGCGGATGCCGCGGTCGCTCACCACGACGCGCGGCGCGGCGAGGCGGGCCGCGAGGCGCGTGAAGATGGCGGCGCCGCCGGCGATGACGTCGGCGCGCTGCGGCTCGATGCCGACGATCTCGCGCCGCGCCGCGATCGTGGCGGCGAACAGGCGATCGGTGAGCTCGGCGAGCGCGGCCGGCGTCATGACGTGGCCGTGGATCCGCTCCGGCTCGTAGCGCTCCATCGCCAGATCGGCGGCCGCGAGGTTGGTGGCGGTGCCGGCGACGGCGACGAGCGCGGCGCCCGACGGCAGGGCGAGCGGCGCGAGGTGCGCGTCGATGTCGGCGTCGAGCGCCGCGCGCTCGGCGGCCGACGGCGGATCGCTCTTCAGGTGGCGCTCGCTCAGGCGCACGGCGCCGATCGGCACGCTCACCGCCGACACCACGCGCGCGCCGTCGCTGACGATGATCTCGCTCGAGCCGCCGCCGACGTCGGCGACGACGAACGGCTGGCCCGCGAGCGCCGGCAGGCTCCGGCGCTGGGCGAGGTAGGCGAGCTCGGCCTCGCGCGCCCCGTCGATGGTCTCGATGTTGGCGTCGAGGATCTGCGCGGCCGGACCGACGAGGTCGGCCGCGTTCTCGGCCTCGCGCATCGCCTGGGTCGCGATGACGCGCACGCGTTCGACGCGGTGGTGATCGAGCAGGCTGCGGTACTCGCGGAAGACGACCAGGCAACGGGCGATCGCGTCGGGGTGGAGCCGCTTCGTGGCGTCGAGCCCCTGGCCCAGGCGGCCGAACCGGCACACGTCGGCGAGCGCGCGCACCTGGCCGTCCCCGCAGCGCTCGGCCACGAGCAGGAGGAGGGTGTTGGTTCCGATGTCGATGACGCCGAGTCTCACGGCGCCGAGTCTACAGGCGCCTCCCTGGAGTGTCGCTATAGTGTCGGCCGATGCGCAGATCCGGAGCGAAGGGACGGCAATGAAGGTCACCGCGGTCGTGCTCACCGGGTTCCTCGGCGCCGGCAAGACGACGCTGCTCAATCGCGCGATCGCCTTGCGCGCGCAACGTGCGGAGGAGAACACCGGCAAGCTCGGCATCATCGTCAACGAGCTCGGTGCGATCGGCGTCGACGGCGATCTGCTGCCGAGAGGCGCGGCGCGCCAGGTCGAGCTGCCCGGCGGGTGCGTGTGCTGCATCCTGAACGAGGACCTCGACCGGACGGTGCGCGACATGCTCGACGCCGCGCCCGAGATCGACACGCTCATCATCGAGACGACCGGCGTGGCCGAGCCCTTGCCGATCGTCTGGGCCCTCGAGGAGCCGTCCCTGGCGGAGCGCGTCCGCGTCGCCGCGGTCGTGGCCGTCGTCGATCCGACGAGCTTCCCCGCCGCGCGCGCCGTGAGCCCGACCGCCGAGCAGCAGGTCGAGCACGCCGACGTCGTGGTGATCTCGAAGCGCGATGTCGCCGCGCCGGCAGAGGTCGAGGCGATGCGCGCGGCGGTCCGCGAGCTGGCACCCGCCGTCCCGTGTGTCGAAGGTTCGCTCGACGAGCGCGCCGCCTGGCTCCTGGACGTGCTGCGGGACCCCGAGCTGCAGCGGCCGGTCGCCGCCCACGGTGACGTTCACGATCACGCTCACGGCGATGGGCACGGCGGCGTTCAGGCTCACGGCATAGATGCAGTGGCAGTGAACGTCGACGAGCTGGTCGACCTTGAGGAGCTGGAGGACGCGCTGGGCGAGCTGCCACGCGAGTACCTCCGGGTGAAAGGGATTCTGTGGGCGGTCGACCCGCGCACGGGAAGCGAGGTCCCCGGGTGGATCGCGGTTCACCGGGTGGGCACGCGGGTATCGAGCGAGCGGGTCGGCGAGCCGGTCGGAGGTGGACGTCTGGTCGCGCTCGGTCCGGGAGTGATCGAAGGCCCGCTCCGTGCTGGCCTCGCGCGCGCCGTGGTATCGTCCGAGTGAGCACGTAGGATGGCCGTCGACGAGCGACCACAAGCGCGCACGCTGCGCGAGCTGCTCCTGGAGATGCGTGGGGGGTACGTCCTGCATCGACCGGTGGTCGTCGACGTGACGCCGGGCGCGCGCGACGGCGCCGAGGCGACGCTCGAGCGAACGCTGACCGTGCAGCTGCCGGCCGCCGGCAACGGCGACGATCTGTCGGCCGAGCTCGCCGGCTGCACCTTCATGCTGGTCGGGCCCAACACGCTGTCCGCCGGCATCGAGACGCCGGTGACGATCGGTCGCAGCCGGCGCTGCGACGTGCGCGTCGACAACGACTCGGTGAGCAAGGTGCACGCCTCGGTCGTGTTCGATCAGGGGCGGTCGGCGTACATGCTGGTCGACGAGAACTCGCGCAACGGCACGCGGGTCAACGGGCAGCAGCTCTCGCCCGGGGTCGCGGCGCCGGTCTACGCGGGCGCCCAGGTCGCGTTCGGCGACGCGGTGTTCGTGTTCATCGATCCGCCGACCCTGCGCAAGCTGGCGCGCATCGCGACCTGAGCGATGCGCGCGCTGGTCGTGACGGCGCTCGCAGCTCTGGCCCTCGCCGCCGCGCTGGGCGGCTGCAAGGACGACCCGATCGCCGTCGCGCCGGCGGCGTCGTCCGGAGACGGCAGCCACGCCGCGCTCGTCGAGGCCGCGGGCGCGCTGCGGGCCGCGAGCCACACCGCGGCGGCCTACCGCACGTTCGCGGCGCGCGTGCTCGCGCTGCGCGTCGACATGGACGAGACCGTCGCCGAGGAGGCCGAGCTCCTGATCGCGACCGAGGCGCTCCCGGTCGTGCGCGGCGCGTCGGCCCGCGGCGAGACCGCGGAGGTGCTGGCCCTCGCGGTGTGGCCGATCGCGCTGGCGCCGCCGATCGCGGCGCCGATCCCCGGCACGCCCGAGGCCGACCGGTGGGCCGCGTACGTCCCGGCCGCCGGCGAGGATCACCGCGCGTACCTCGAGCGCATCTGCGGCACGGAGCTCGCGCTCGCGTGCAAGGACGTCGTGCCCGAAGGGCACCTCGACATCGTCGGCGCGCTCGCGGTGCAGCGCTTCACCGACCGTGCCCGGCGCGCGATCGCCACGTGCTCGACGTGCGGCGAGCCCCGGTGGGCGCAGACGGTCGCCGGCTGGGAGCAGGTCGCGCGCGCGGCGACCGCGACCGTCGACGCCGCGCGCCGCGCGCACGCGCCGTCGCGCTGGCCGGAGGCCGGCGCGGCCGCGGTGCCCGTGCCGCCGGCGTCAGCGGAGGTGCGCCACGTCCACCTCTCGCCGGACGCGCGCGTCGAGCGCGTGCGTTACGCCCTCGACGATGCGCGCGCCGCCGGCGCCGCGTCGATCGCGCTCCTCGCCCGCGAGCGCGCGTACCCGTACCCCCGGCGCGCATACCTGATCCCGACGTCGACGAAGCGCCTGCCCGTCCGCGCCGGCGAGCCGGTGCAGATGCTGACCCGCGCGCTCGACGCGGCTACAGCCGCTTCAGCGGCTCGACGCCGGTGAGCACGACGGAGCCGTCGCGCGCGATGCGGATCTCCGCGGTCGGCGTCGCCTCGACCTCGGCGCGGGTGTGGCGGCGGCCGAGCACGTGGATCTGCTGGTTGGCCGAACCGCGCAGGCCGGCGCCCACGCGATCGCCGGCGACGTAGCGGCCGTCGACGAGCACGTCGGTGTGCGCGAGCACGGCGGGGCCGAGCGCGTGCGCGCCGATCTCGTCGAGCGTGTAGCCCGAGAACACGAGCGTCGACAGCCCCAGCCGGCGCGCGCCGAGGAGCAGCTCGAGCGCGGCGGGCGCTTGCTGCAGCGGCTCGCCGCCGGAGAGGGTGAGCCCGTCGAGCCCACGCGTGGCCGCGACCTCGGCGAGCAGCGCCGCGGTGTCGACGAGCTCGCCGCCCTGGGGCGCGTGGGTCGTCGGGTTGAAGCAGCCCGCGCAGCCGAGCGAGCAGCCCTGCAGCCAGATCACGAACCGCGTGCCGGGCCCGTTGGCGCGGCTCCGCGGCTCGCGGGCGTGGATGCGGGCGATCACTTCGCCGACGGAGGCGGCACCAGCGGGCGCGCGCGCAGGCCGAACGTCGACGGCACCAGGTCGAGCTCCTTGAACAGGAGGTCGGGCGTGGTCACCGAGCTCTCGATCCCGGACGAGGGCACGAAGCCTTCGTTGACGCCGTCGACCTTGTGCGACAGGTAGTCCTCCGTCGAGGCGAGGAAGTTGAGCACGAACGGCGTCTTGCCGGTCGCGACCACGTCCTTCCACGCCTTGATCGGCACCTCCGCGAGCTGCACGCCGCGCACCAGCGTCTCCTTGCCGTCGAGCCCGACCCGGTAGGCGAGCAAGGTCGGCGGTGGCAGCGCCTGGTTGGCGTTGACCGCCATCTGGATCAGCTCGCGACGGCTGAGCTCGGTCGCCGCGGTGATCGCGGCGTCGTCGAGCTGGCGGATGATGAGGCCGTGCTTGAGGCCCGCCGCCTTCACCTCGGCGAGGAGCTTCTTCCTGAGCGCGGCGGGCGCGAGGCCCCCCTTGGCGCTGACGATCAAGTTGGTGGCCGTGCCGTGGAAGGCGCCGCCCGGCGCCGTGCGCCGCGCATGTCCGTTGGACTGGCCGCCCTTGTCGGCGCCGACCTGGGTGCGGGCGGAGAGCAACGTCTTCAGCATGCCGTCCTTCACCACCTCGACCCGCTGCGCGGCGACGCCCTCGTCGTCGATCTTGTAGCCGCCGATGACGGCCTTGCCCGCGACCACGCTGGTCGTCGGGTCGTCGACGATGTTGAGCGACGGCGCGGCGACCTTGAGGCCGACCTTGTCGGTCAGCGCGCCGCCGAAGAGCTTGGCCTGCTGCGGCGAGAGCCCCTCGGGGAGCGGCGTCGAGCCCAGGTGCGGCGCCAGCGTCCAGCGCACCAGCCCCGCGGCGCCTTCGCCCTCGAACAGGACCGGGCCCGAGTAGCGCTCCGCGAGCGGCGCCGCGGCGAGGGCGACGATGTTGTCGGCGAGCCGCCGGGCCTCCTTCTGGAGCTCGGCGTCCGAGGGCAGATCGTCGAAGGTCTGGCCGTAGCGGCTGAAGTACTGCGCGAGCTCCTGGCCGTCGCCGGCCTGGCCCGCCGCGACGATCATGACGCCGCTGGCGCGGCGCGTGTCGGTCACGCTCGTGCCCTCGGTGGTGAGGTACCAGCGCCGCTCGAGGTACGAGGTCAGGGCGACGCGCGAGTCGCGGATCGCCGGCATGCCGCGGAAGATCGCCGAGAGCTTCTCGGCGCGCGCGACCACGTCGTCGAGCGACTCGAGGGGCGGCACGAGCACCGGCTCCTCGCTGACCACCGCCTTCTCGGTCGTCCACGACGTCAGGCCGCCGCCGCTGCCGGCGCGCGCCGCGTCGAGCTTGTTGCGGAGCTGGATGAGCGCCTCCTTGTACGCCGTGTCGGTGACGATCCAGGCGGCACGGCGGGCGATGCGCGGCGTCGCCTCGAACGACAGGCTGGTGCCGGCCGAGCCGTCGATCGACTCGCCGCCGGCCACGACGAAGTTGCCGTTGTCGATGCCGTCGAACTTCACGCGCACGCGGCACTCGATGTTGACGAAGTGCCGGTGCTTCTTGTTGGTGACGTGGCCGAGGCTCGCGACCGCGTCGTTCACCTCGACCTCGGTGACCTTGTACGAGATCTGCGACGGCCTGGGCGCGCCGGGCAGCTCGAGGTTCTTCATCGCGCGATCCATCTCCTCGGCGATCGCGTCGATGATCTCGTTGGTGACCGCGCGCGACGGGGGCCCGGCCGGCTTCTTGGCGGCGGCCGGGGCGGCGGTCAGGGCGACGAGCGCCGCGGCGGCGATGACGTGCAGGCGTCGTGAGGCGCGCATCAGAGTCCTCCGGTCGTGATGCCGGTCGTGATGGACGGTGGTCCGAGCACCGGTGGGCGATCCGGTGGGATGAACGCCTTCTCCACCTCGATCTTCTCGAGCAGGAGGCTCGGCGCCGACGCCGACACCGGCACCCAGCCGCTCTCGGCGCCGCAGACGCCGTTGAACGTCTCGATCTCGCGGCTCGCGGCGCGGATCGACTGCAGCGCGACCAGCGGCGTGCCGCTGATGTCGATGCCGCGCACGAGCTCGCGCCTGCCGTCGGGGTAGAGGCGGTAGGCCATCACCGGGTTGACCTTGAAGGCCTGGGGCGCGAACGCGCTCGTGTTGGTGAAGCCGCCCGAGATGTCGGTGAACACCATGCCGTAGGGGCGGCCCTGCCGCTTCACCTCGGCGAGCAGCATCTTCTCGAGGTCGGCGCGCTCGACCGAGCGCGCGCTGGCGACGACGAGGTTGCCCTGGCGCGCGACGGGATCGAAACCCGGCTGCTTGCGGCCGTGGCCGTTGGACGCGGGCGACGGGGCGATCGGGCTCCGGCCCATGAGGAAGTCCGTGAGCACGCCGTCCTTCACCAGCTCGACCCGGCGCGCGGCGACGCCCTCGTCGTCGAAGCGGTAGAAGCCGTTCAGCTGGCGGCCGTTGAGCGTGACGAGCGTGGGGTCGTCGTAGACCGACAGCCACTCGGGCATGATCGACTTGCCGACGTACGACGAGAACGTCTGTCCGCTGGTGTCGTCCTTCTGGCGATGGCCCTCGATGCGGTGGCCGAAGACCTCGTGGAAGAAGACGCCGGCGGCGCGGCCCTCGAGGATCGCGGGCCCGACGTAGGGATCGGCGAGCGGCGCCGCGTGCAGCGCGTCGAGGTCGTCGGTGACCATGGTGATCATCTTGTCGATGGTCACGTCGTCGGGGAGCGCGGCGGGCGTGGCGGCGAAGGCCTGCTCGAGGCGGCCGAGCCCCTCGCCGTCGTCGGCCTTGACCCCGACCGAGACCGCGAGCTGCGCGGTCGTCCACGACTGCTGCTGCTGGTTGCCCTCGCTGTCGACGAACCAGGCGGTGTTCTGGGTGAAGATGACGCCGCAGCTGCCGCGCGTCGCCATGCCGTGCAGGGCCTTGCCCGAGCAGCGCTTCAGCCGGGACACCCACGCGGCCTTGTCGAACTCGAGCTTCACCGGCTTGCCGATGTAGGTCTGCTTCTGCGACGGCGCGAAGTCGGCGACGGCGGCGCGCCGCTTGCCCAGCGTGCGCTGATCCTGGCGGACGTAGGCGAGCGCGATGACGGCCTCGCGGTAGCGGCGGTCGGTCTCGAGCCAGATGTGGTTGGCGATGGCGAGCGGGTCCTCGCCGAACGGCACGACGGCGCGGCGGCGCAGCGGCTGGTTCAGCTCGTTCGCCTCGTCGGAGAGGGCGCGCGTGTTGTCGAGGTCGGGCGCGCCGACGCGGATCTCGACGTCGAGGATGCGATCGGTGTCGTCGTTGTCGCCGACGATCGCGCCGCCCTCGGCGTCGAGCGAGACCACGCGCTGCTCGACGATCTGGTAGGCGAGGTAGTAGGCGGGATCGCCCTGCTTGGCGAGCACGGCCATCGAGCGGGCGTTCTCCGCCGCCATGATGTCGAGGATGGGCGAGCGCGCCGCCGGGTCGTGCCCTTCCATCGGCGGGCTGGCCGTGGTCTCGATGCGAGACGGGATCCTGGGGAGCTCGGCTTCCTTCTCGTCGAGCGTGGGGAGGTCGGGGTTCGGCTTCGTGGTCCCGCCGCCCTTGGGACCGCAGGAGGTCAGCGCGGGGAGGATGAAGGTCAGTGCCGCCAGGATCGGGGCAGATCGATACATGGCGAGAAGCCTACGAGGCGGGAGGGGAAGAAACAACCGGGCACGGGCACGGGCACGGGCACCGGCACGGATCAAGCGCGCTGGGCGGACAGGGGCGACGAGCGGCGCTGGGCGATGAGCGAGCCGTGGATGGCGGCCCCGACGCAGACCGCCTGCTCGGGCGCGACGCCCGCCTTGAGCGGGACGCCGAAATGCTTCTGCACGGCCTCGCGCACCACCGGCATCTGGGACGAGCCGCCGCACAGGTAGACGGCGGTGAGATCCGAGCCCTTGATCCCGGCCTGGGCCATCGCCCGGTCGGCGACCTCGAGGCTGCGGCGCACGATCGCCGCCGCCGCGCGCGACAGCGTGCCGCGGTCGAGCGACAGCTTGAGGCTCACCATGCCCTCGGCGGTGCGGAGCACGTCCTTCACCTCGAGCCGCGTGCTCTCCACGCTCGACAGCGTGCGCTTGGCCTCCTCGCTGGCGAAGCGCAGGCGTTGCCACTCGACGGCATGCTTGCGCAGGTCGACCTTGTGCTGGCGCCAGAACTGGTTGGCGGCGGCGTCGGAGAGCACCGCGTCGATGTCGTCGCCGCCGAGCCACGGATCGCCGCCCGAGGCCACGACCTGGAAGCGCGAGCGGGACACGTCGACGATGGAGAAGTCGAAGGTGCCGCCGCCGAAGTCGTAGATGCCGACCAGCCCGCCGAACCCGGGCACGTAGCGGTTGGCGAGGGCGGCGGCGTTGGGCTCGGCGATGAGCCCGACCACCTC
>DDTA01000282.1 GCA_002344285.1 Myxococcales bacterium UBA2376 | reverse complement strand
GACGGCGGGTGGCTGGCGGCTAACGGATTCGGATTCGGATTCGGGAACGGAGGGTTCGGGCGCGGGTGGCGGCTGGGGCGCGCCGCATGCGGACAGCAACGAGAGGATCACGGCGCTTCGCATCTCGGTGACGATGGCACGGCCGCCGGGATGCGGCTACACATGCGCCATGCGCTTCCTGGCGAAGATCGAGGGGCCCGCGTACACGGCGATGCGCGCGGTCGTGGGCTTCCTCTTCCTGTTCCACGGCCTACAGAAGCTGTTCGGCTGGCTCACGACCAAGGCCACGCCCGAGGTATTCAGCCAGAAGTGGTTCGGCGGCGCGATCGAGCTCGTGTGCGGCGTGCTGGTCATGATCGGGCTCGGCACCCGCTTCGCCGCGTTCCTGGCGTCGGGCACGATGGCGGTCGCCTACTTCCAGTTCCACCAGAAGGAGGAGCTGGCGAACTGGCACTGGCTGCCCATCGTCAACAAGGGCGAGCTCGCCGTGATGTACTGCTTTGTGTTCCTGTTCATCGCGGCGCGCGGTCCGGGCAAGCTCGCCCTCGACAACCGGCTCCGCTAGATCGATCCTGGGGTCGTGGGCGACGCCGAGGACCTCGGCCACGATCCCGAACGGGCGCTGGCGCAGGAGACGCTCCTGCGCCTGCCCGTCGCCGCGGGGGCGATCGCCGTCGCGATGAGCCTCGCGCTCGCGGCGAGCGAGCCGTCGGGCATCCCCCTGACGTTGCCGCTCGTCCTGGTCAACGTCGCCTTCATCATCGCCAACCTCGGCATCTGTCTCGCCGCGCGCGCCGGGCACATCTCGCTGGCGCAGGCGGGACCGGTGGCGGCGGCCGGGTGGCTCGGCGCGCCGCTGTGCACGATCCTGTCGCTGCACCTCACCCACGATCCGCGGATGAACGTCGCGTTCATCATGGAGCTGGTCGCGGCCCCGTCGATCATCCTGGTGCGGCGCTGGCTCGCGGCCGGCGTCGTGGTCAGCGGGCTCGCCTGGATCGCGGTCGACCTCTCGCTCGGCGACGGCGGCTTCACGCCGCTCGCGTCCTTCGTCGGTACGGCGGTCGTGCTCGCCGCCGTCGGTCACGTGCTCCACGCGGCCGCCGTCGTCCGCGCCGATGCCGCGCGCGTCGACGCCGCGCGCGCCGGCCGCCGCATGCTGCAGTCCCAGCGCCTCGAGGCGGTCGGCACGCTCGCCGCCGGCCTCGCCCACGACATGAACAACATCCTCGGCGGCGTCGTCGGCGCCGCCGAGGCGCTGCGCACCGCGCCGCCCGCCGACGCGCCGCTCCTGCTGCGCGAGATCATCGACGAGGCCCAGCGCGGCGGCGATCTCACGCGCAGCCTGCTGGCGTTCTCGCGGAAGGGACACTACCGCCACGAGCCCGTCGAGGTGCACGCCGTGGTCGAGCAGGTCGCGTCGGTCCTGCGCCGCACGGTGAGCAAGTCGATCACCGTCACCACGCGGCACGCGCGCGAGGACCTCGTCGTCGACGGCGATCCCGCGCAGCTCACCCAGGTCGTCTTCAACCTCGCCCTCAACGGCGCGCAGGCGATCGGCGACGAGCCCGGCACGGTCGCGATCGCGACCGACGTGACCGGCGAGGGCGCCGCGCTCCGGTCGGTGATCTCGGTCGGCGACTCGGGCGCCGGCATGGACGACGAGACGCGCGCGCGGATCTTCGAGCCGTTCTTCACCACCAAGGTCGGGCGTGGCTCGGGCCTCGGCCTGGCGATGGTCTACGGCGCCGTGCTCTCCCACAAGGGGACGATCGAGGTCGCCTCCGAGCCGGGGCGGGGCACGATCATGCGCGTGCTCCTGCCCGCCCGGATCCAGCCGCCCGCGCCGCCGCCGCGGGTCGCCGAGCCGCAGGCGGCACAGGTCGTGGCCGTGCCCGTGCCCGAGCCGGTGCCGTCACCGGCCCCGACGCTCCATGTCCTGCTCGTCGACGACGAGCCGCTCATCCGTACGATGTACGAGCGCGCGCTCACCCGCGCCGGCATGACCGTCACCACCGCCGTGCACGGCGGCGACGCGCTCGAGCGCTTCGAGGCGGCGACCCCGCCGATCGACGCGGTCGTGCTCGACATGGCGATGCCCGTGGTGTCGGGCCCCGAGTGCTTCCGCCGCCTGCGCGAGCTCAAGCCCGGGCTGCCGATCGTGATCGCCTCGGGCTACACCGTCGACGCCGAGGCGCGCGCGCTCATCGGCTCGGGCGCGGCGACCTTCCTCGAGAAGCCGTTCCGCAACGAGGCGCTGGTCAACGCGCTCCGGTCGCTGACGTCGGCGTCGTGACGCCGGCCGAGTCGGGCGGCGGCTCGGTGGCCGGCTCCCCGCGCGCCACGCAGGCGGCGACGACGATATCGCCGGCGACGTTCACGGTGGTGCGGCACATGTCGAGCAGGCGATCGACGCCGAGGATGAGCGCGAGCCCCTCGGCNNTCGACGCCGAAGACCTGGGCCAGGAAGAGCACGGTCACGCCCTCGAAGAGCGCGGTGCCGTTCTGGTTCATCGACGCGCCGGCGGTGAGCACGAAGCGGCTGACGTGGCGGGGCAGCCGTACCTCCTCCTCGGCGACGCGCAGCGTGGTCGGCAGGGTCGCCGCCGACGACGAGGTCGCGAACGCGGTCGCCATCGCCATGCGGATCTGCTTGAAGAACGCGAACGGCGAGCGCTTCGCGATGACCTTGAGCAGCACCGAGTAGGTGCCGAACGTGTGCAGCGCGAGCGCGAACAGGACGACGCCGACGAAGACGCCGATGCGCGCGAGCAGCCCGATCCCGAGGTTGGCGAAGCTGGCGAAGAGCAGGCCGGCGACGCCGATCGGCGCGATGCGCATCACGACGTCGACCAGCCAGATGCACACGTCGTTGAGGCCGCTGATGGTCTCGCGCAGGCGCCGGCTGTTCTCGGTGCGCACGACCGCCAGGCCCACGCCGAGCACGAGCGCGAAGATGATGACGCCGAGCGTGTTGTCGGTGGCGGCGGCGGCGAACGGGTTGGTCGGGATCATCGTGACCACGCCGGTGATGCCCGCGCCCTCGGCGGGCTTGACCGGCGCCTCGCCGCCGGCGAGCTCGGTGGCGAGCGCGACCAGCTCGCGGTTGTCACCTTCGCCGGGACCGACCCCGATGACCAGGGCGAGGCCCGTGATCACGGCCAGGGCCGAGACCACCGTCGTGTACACGAGCGTGCGCACGCCCATCCGCCCCAGCGCCCTGGGCTCGAGCTCGGCGATGCCGGTCACCAGGGCCGAGAAGATGAGCGGGATCGAGAGCATGAGGAGCGAGCGCAGGAAGATCTGGCCCGCGGGGTACGCGGCCCACTCGACGATCGCGTCGACCACCTGCTTGTCGACGACGCCGTAGGCCACGAGCTCGTTGGCGGCGAGGCCGAGCGTCGCGCCGACGACGATGCCGGCCAGCATCAGCACGTGCCGCGACTGACGCGGCTGCGCCATCTCGGCGCGGTGGAGCTCGACTTCTTCCACGGTCGGTCTTCCTGATCGGGTCGGCCCAGGTCAGTCCTGGAACAGGTTCTCCGCCGTGGTGTCGACGCCGTGCTTGTCGCCGTGGAGCGCGTCGGACAGATCGCTCGTGGTCTTGCGCAGCCGCGCGCCCAGCACCTGGACGAAGCTCCACAGGAGCTTGGTCGCGAGCTCGGGCTCCTTCTTGATGATCTCGTAGAAGTCCTTGCGCCGGACGACGACGAGCATCGTGTCCTCGGTCGCCGTCGCCGAGAGCGAGCGCGTCGAGCGATCGATGAGCGCCATCTCGCCGAAGTGCTGCCCCTTGCCCAGCTGCGCCACGGTCACGCCACCCTTGGTCAGCTTCACCGAGCCGGTCATGACGACGTACATCGACTCGCCGGGGTCGCCCTGCGCGAAGATCGGCTCGTCGGCGGCGTGCTCGCTCACCGTCGTCGAGTTGGCGACGCGCACCAGCTCGCGGTACGAGAGGTACCGGAACATCTGCATCGCCTTGAGCGCGTCGAGCTTGAGCGACGCCTCGCCGACCTTGGGCTGGGCCTGGGCCGCGGCGCTGTCGCCGACGCGGATGACGACGCCGGTGATGTTGTCGTGGCCGCCGCCCTCGTTGGCGATCTCGATGAGCTTCCTGGGGACCTCCTTGACCTCGCCCTGGCCGAGCACGTCGGGGAGCGTGGTCTCGTCGAGGTAGGCGTAGAGCCCGTCGCTCGACAGGAGGAAGCGGTCGCCAGGGAGGATGTCGAAGTCGAAGGTGTCGACCTCGACCGACGCGTACACGCCGACCGCGCGCGTGACCGCGTTCTTGAACTGCTTGTAGGGCGAGCTCTCGACCTGATCGCGCTTGAGCTTGCCGCGGCGGACCAGCTCGTTCATGAGCGAGTGGTCCTCGGTCAGCTGGTGGCACTGGTTCTGGCGGGCCAGGTAGATGCGGCTGTCGCCGACGTGGGCGATGAAGCCGCGCAGGTGATCGGGCGCGCCCGCGATGAGCAGGACCGACGCCGTCGTGCCCATGCCGCGCTTCTCGCTGTCGGTCTGGGCGCGGTTGTAGACCGTCGAGCACGCCGCCTGGACCGCGTGCTCGAGCATCTGCAGGATCTCGAGCGCCTGGACGCCGGCGCCGTCGGCGCGGTAGCGGTCGATCAGGTCGCGGTTGCCGTAGACCGCGTCGCGGATCTCGTGGACCGCGATCGACGAGGCGACCTCGCCGGCCGCGTGGCCGCCCATCCCGTCGGCGACGAGGAACAGGCGCAGCTTCTTGTCGATGAGGAAGTTATCCTCATTGTGCGTGCGCTGCCGCCCGACGTCGGTCGCCGCCGCGAAGGTCAGCTCCATCGCCTGTTCTGGGTAACACGCTCACCAGCTGGGAAGCAACGCTTCGAGCAGCCCGGGAGCGAGCTCGGCGGCCACGCGGCTGGCGGCCTTCCGGTCCTCGTTGAAGCCACCGAGGTACGCGCGCCCGCCGATCACGACCGTCGGGCCGTAGCCGATGCCGGCCGCCCGCGCGGCCTCGACGGCCGCCCGCGCCTGGTTCGGCTCGCCGGAGGCGCAGGCGACCAGCGCGTCGGCGTCGAGCCCGGCGTTGGTGGCGATGACGGCGAGGTCGACGCGGCTCCGGCCGGTGACCCCGGCGGTCTTGGACGCGTCGAGGAACTCCCACCCGGCGCCCTCGGCGGCGGCGCAGAGGGCGGCCTGGGCCAGGGTCAGGTCGTTCGTCGCCCCGTCGAGGGCGAGGTCCACCCACGGCACCCACACGACGCGCACCTGGCCGGGGAAGTTCCCGGCGACCTGGCGCATGAGGTCGCGCTGGTCGAGGCAGTAGCGGCTGCGGATGTTGCACACGACGAAGATCGGGACCGCAGCGTCGGCCGGTCCGTAGAAGGGGAGGCCGGCGGACGGAAGCGGCCGGGCGAGGAGCGGTGTGCCGTCGCGGCGCGGCGGCGTGTCGGGGTTGTACTCGTCGAGGGTCGCGGGCATGTGCGGCGCCATCACGCAGCCGGTGCCCCTCGCCAGCAGCTCGGCGAGTCGCCACGCGAAGCTCGGTGGCTCGTCGGCGTCCTTCGCGTCCGCCTCGTCGTCGGCCTCGTCGAGGGGGCCGCCGCCCAGGGGATCGTCGCCGCAGCGCGCGCGTCGTTCGCCCCACAGGACCAGCGCGCTCGCCGGGATGCCCTGTCCCTGCGCGCGCCGGGCGTCCTCGAGCGCGAGCTTGTACTGCGCTCCGAGGCCCTGCACGGTCGCCGTCCCGGCGATGAGCGTCGGCCCCAGCGGCCGGCCGTTCACCACGAACTCGGGGACGGTCGTGAAGCCGAGCCGGAACTTGCGATGGTCGTTGGCCTCGAGCGCGGCCTGCACCGCGTCGTCGACGTGCGCGAGCTCGGCGGCCGTGCGGTCGAGGCCGGCGCTCACGGCGAGCTCGATGATCGCCGCCGGGTTCGGCACCACCGACCGCGACGCGAGCGCGTCCATCACCTCGGCGAAGAGGCCGCGCCGGTGCGCGGCGAGCACGATGTGCGGCGTCCGCTGGTTCCGGGTGAGCGGCCGGTAGACCGCGCGCAGGCGCGTCGGGTGCTCCGCCTGCAGCTCCTTGAGCGTCCGGTAGGCGTCGTGCGAGTTGCCCATGCCGGGGATGAAGAAGAGCTCGATCGTCACCAGCGCGTCGTGGGGGCCGACCGCCGGCGCGTCGTCCGCGACGTGATGCTCCACACGGACGGCGCGTCCGGGAGAGGCGGCGGCGACGGCGGGGGCGGCGAGGGCCACCAGCATCGCCGCGACCAGGAGCCGCCTCATTCGGTGGAGGATACCTCGTCCTCGTCGTCCTCGTCGGGCGCGACCTGGGGCCACATGACGATGAAGTAGATCGCGGCCGAAACGAGGAGGCCGAAGACGATGGCGAGCGCGAACGGTTCCCAGACCACGACGTGCGCACGGTAGCGGGGAATGCCCGCGCGCGCCACCTGGTTTGGTGGTGTAGGCTCCGCCCGTGGCACTGCCGTTCTTCGATCTGCCGACCCTCGACATCGGCATCCCGCTCCAGCCCTTCGGCATCATCGTGGCGACCGGGGTGCTGATCGGCGCCGAGATCCTGCGGCGCTATGCCTTCCGCCACAACGTCGAGGACGAGGACGTCCGGTCGCTGACGATGTGGATCATCGTCACCGGGTTCATCGGCGCCCACGTGCTCGACATCCTCATGTACGAGCAGGATCGTCTCGACCGGGAAGGGCCCATCCTGCTCCTCAAGATGTGGGACGGCATCTCGTCGTACGGCGGCTTCGTCGGCGGCGCGATCGGCTACTTCTTCTGGGTCTGGTGGAAGCGGGCGACGCCCGGGCTCATCGGCGACACGATCGGCGTCGGGCTCCTGCCCGCGTTCTCGATCGGCCGCATCGGCTGCTCGGTCGTGCACGACCACATCGGGCGCGCGACGTCGTCGAGCCTCGGCGTCGACTACCCGCGCAACGAGCTCATCGCGCGCAGCGTGTACGACGAGCTGGGCGGGCAGGGCATGGTCATCCGCGCCCACAACCTCGCGTACTACGAGCTCGCGTACCTCATCCCGGTCAACGTCTTCATCCTCTGGCTCGCGTTCCAGAAGAAGCGCCGGCTGCCGGCCGGGCTCCTCGCGGTGCTCATCCCGCTGCTCTACGCGCCGGTGCGCTTCGTCCTCGAGTTCTGGCGGCTCAACACGTCGGATCCGCGCTGGGCGGGCTTCACGTTCGCGCAGTGGATGTCGATCGTCGCGTTCCTCGGCGCCGGCTACGCGGCGTGGTGGCTGTGGAAGAACGGCGCGCCGGCGCCGACGCCGGAGGAGCTGGGCAAGCGCCCCGGCGGCCGCAAGGCGAGCCTCGATGCGCTGAAGCGCGAGCAGGCGAGGGCGGCCAAGGCGAGTGACGACGCGGCGAAGCCTGCGGCCCGGTCCGGCAAGAAGAACAAGCGGTCAGCGGCCGCGGCGGACGGCGAGGGCGGCGAGGAGTGACGCGTCGTCGAGCTTGACGCGGTGGGCGGCGAAGAGCGCGTCCTCGCGCGCGGCGTGATCGCGATAGCGCTTCGCGAGGTCACGCACGGCGGCGACGAAGGCGGGCAGGGAGGCGGCCGGCGGTTCGCGGCCGTTCCAGGCGAGGACGCCCTCGCGGACGTGATCGTGCGCGGCGAGGAGGCCAGCGTGCTCGGCGGAGAGCTCGGCGAGCGGCGCCGCCAGCTCGGCGCGGGCGGCGACCAGCGCCGGGAAGACGACCTCGTCCTCGTCACCGAAGTGGAGCGGCACCGAGCGGGCGAACCAGGTGACGTGGTCCTCGAGCTCCTCGAGGTCGGCGGGGCCGCCGTGGCCGCTGGCGAGCTGCTCGGCGGCGGCGACGAGCAGCTCGAGACGATCGTCGTGGCGGCGGTGGGACGACTCGAGCTGACCGATGGCGGTGTCGCGCATTGCGGGTTTGATTGTAGACTGCCGCGCCATGGTCGATAACGTCGTCATCATCGGAAGCGGTCCGGCCGCGCACACCGCGGCGATCTACGCCGCCCGCGCCAACCTGTCACCCATCCTGTTCGAGGGCTGGATGGCGGGGGGCATCGCCGCCGGCGGGCAGCTCACGACCACGACCGACGTCGAGAACTTCCCCGGCTTCCCCGACGGCATCAGCGGCCCCGAGCTGTGTGATCGCTTCCGCGCGCAGTCCTTGCGTTTCGGCACGGTGATCCACACCGAGACCATCACCAGGGTCGACCTGTCCAAGCGCCCGTTCCGCTACGCGAGCGACGAGCGCGAGGGCGCGGCGCGGGCGATCATCATCGCGACGGGCGCGACCGCCAAGCGCGACGACATCCCCGGCACGCGTGACGGCGAGCTCTGGCAGAAGGGCGTGAGCGCGTGCGCGGTGTGCGACGGCGCCCTGCCCATGTTCCGCGGGAAGCCCCTGTTCGTGATCGGCGGCGGCGACTCGGCGATGGAGGAGGCGACCTTCCTCACCAAGTTCGGCTCGAAGGTCTACATCGTCCACCGCCGCGACGAGCTGCGCGCCTCCAAGATCATGCAGGATCGCGCCCGGGCGAACCCCAAGGTCGAGATCCTCTACTCGCACCAGGTGGTGGAGGTCCTCGGCGAGGGCGTCGTGCAGCAGACCCGCGTGAAGGATCTCAAGTCCGGCGAGCTGCGCGACATCGAGTCGGCCGGCCTCTTCTTCGCGATCGGCCACAAGCCCAACACCGACTTCCTCGGCGGCCAGCTGAAGCTCGACGATCAGGGCTACGTCCTCACCACGCCGGGCACCACCGAGACCAGCGTGCCGGGCGTCTTCGCCGCCGGCGACGTGCAGGACAAGAAGTACCGCCAGGCGATCACAGCCGCCGGCAGCGGCTGCGCCGCGGCGCTCGAGGCCGAGCACTTCCTGAGCGCTCACCCGGAGTGAGACACTCGGGGCGATGAGCGCCCACCCGATCGTCGCGGCCGCGCAGGCCCTCGACGACGACTTCAAGTTCTTCTCCGGCAAGCCACCGGAGGCCCACCATGTCGCGGAGCTCGAGGGCGAGCTCGGCCGTCCGCTCCACCCCGAGCACCGCGCGCTCGTCGAGGCGTGCGGCGCGGCGGCGATCCTCGCCAAGGACGAGGTCTGGCCGCCGCCGGAGGCGTACGAGGTCCGCCCCTACTGGCAGATGATCCGCGGCATCGAGCTCTTCGGCCCGCTGCCGCCGAACCATCCCCTGTCGGTCCTCGGGGCGCGCGCGCGCGTGCCATCCGAGCTGGTGCCGGTGGGCAAGCTCGTCGGCGCGGCGCGCTACCTGTGCGCCACCGCCGACGGCGGCATCGTGTGGTGGTCGCGCGACGGTGTCGAGCCGACGGCCGGCTTCGAGGCCGAGGTCCTCGCGTTCCTCGCCCAGCTCGCGATCGACAAGGATCGCGTCAAGCGCGAAGGCATCCAGCGAGGCTGACCTCGGTCTATCGGCGGCCGGTCGTGACCCCGCGGGCGAAGGCCGCGACCTCGGCCGTCGTGCGCAGCCGATGGCCGCAGACGTCGACGCCGGTGTCATCGACCAGCCAGGTGAGCGCCGGCCGGTGGGCGGTGACGGTGGCGCGGAGGACGGCGGCGTCGAGGTTGGCGCCGAGGTCGATGACACGCATGCCTTCGCCCGCCAGCGCGGCGGCCACGGTCGCGGACCGGAGGGATGCGCCGGGGGCGGGGCCGCGGGCGCCGCCGAGGGCGAGGGGCGCGTCGGCGGCGACGTCGCACAGGCCGCGGAGGGTGGCGATCGCGTGCGTCCACGCGTCGGTGGCCACGCGCGCGAGCGCCTCGGACTTCGGGTCGCGATCGCCCTGCACGTCGAGGCGCGCCAGCGCCGCCGCGATCGGGCCGTCGGCAAGCCCGGCGATCGACTCGCCGCCGAGGAAGCGGCCGACGAGCTGGGCGCGGATCGCCCGGGCGTCGGTCTCGAGGGCCTTGGCCGCTGGACGCCGCTTGCCGACGACGCCGCCGAGGCCGAGCAGGTCCGGGCGCACGACCGTCAGGCCCGCGTCGCGGATGAAGCGAACCGCCTCGGTCATCGCGATGCGGCGGTGACCGCCGTCGGTGCGTGACACCCGCAGCTTGCCGGCGTCGGCCCAGCGCTTGAGCGAGGACTCGCTGACGCCGACGGCGAGGGCGAGCTGGCGCGGTGAGAGACGCATGAACGTTTCAGCATATGACACCGCAGACATGTAGGCAACTGATTCCACCAAAACGTCTTGCAGTTTTGATAAA
The DNA here is from genome assembly GCA_002344285.1 of Myxococcales bacterium UBA2376. GTDB lineage: Bacteria > Myxococcota_A > Polyangia > Haliangiales > Haliangiaceae > UBA2376. Next base: position 6,531 of record DDTA01000282.1, on the reverse strand, counting down.
ACGGTCACATGGTGAACGTTATGGACGACTCTTCGGCGACGTTCGCGACGTTCACCGACGACGACCGGCGCTTCGTGTACGGGGTCGCCCGCCGGATCCTCCGCGACGAGGACGCGGCGGCCGACGTGACCCAGGACGCGCTCCTGCTCGCGTACCGCTACCGCGACCGCTTCCGCGGCGACTCCCGCTACCGCACCTGGCTCTACAAGATCGCCGCCTCGGCGGCGATCACGTACCTGCGGCGGCGCCGCCGGCGCCGGACGGACCGGATGGTGAGCCTCGGCGCCGTGGCCGAGACCTGCGCGCCCGGCCAGAACCCGGAGGAGCACTTCGCCTGCGCCGAGGTCGCCGCCCGCACCGCCGTCGAGCTCGCCGCCCTCGACGAGCGCTATGGCGACGTCCTGCGCATGCGCTTCGTCGATGGCCTGTCCGAGGCCGAGGTCGCCGACGCGCTGGGCCTGTCGCTCCCGACGGTGAAGATCCGCACACATCGTGGGAGGCAGGCTCTCCGCGCCGCGGTCGGCGCGTAGGCCCCGCCTGGCCCGGCCCGGCCGTGTCACACTCTCGGACGATGCATCCGACGGATCCTCACCGAGCCGCCGCGCGGGACTCGGCGCTCATGACCAAGGTGCTCGCGGTGCTGCTGCTCCTGGTGGCGGGCGCCCTGGTGTTCACCGTGCTCCGGCAGCGCAACGCCAAGCCCGAGATCGTCTACGAGCCACGCGCGGTGACCTTGCCGTCCGGTGATCTCGGGGCCGACGAGAAGGCGCGCATCGCGGTGTTCGAGGCGGTCTCGCCGTCGGTCGTGCACATCACCAACATCGCCGTCCGCCGGGACGCGTTCACGATGGACATCACCGAGATCCCGCGCGGCACCGGCAGCGGCTTCGTCTGGGACGAGCAGGGGCACGTGGTCACGAACTACCACGTGGTCGCCGACGCCCAGACCGCGCGCGTGACCCTCGCCGACGGCAGCACGTACGACGGCAAGGTGCTCGGCGCCGCGCCCGACAAGGACATCGCGGTCGTGAAGATCGACGCGCCGCCATCGAAGCTGAAGAAGATCGCGGTCGGTGACTCCGCCGAGCTCCGCGTCGGCCAGAGCGTGCTCGCGATCGGCAACCCCTTCGGCCTCGATCAGACGCTCACCACCGGCGTCATCAGCGGCCTCGGGCGCGAGATCAAGAGCGTCAACCAGCGGACGATCTACGACGTGATCCAGACCGACGCGCCGATCAATCCGGGCAACTCGGGTGGGCCGCTGCTCGACAGCCACGGCCGGCTGATCGGCGTCAACACCGCGATCTACAGCCCGACCGGCGCCTCGGCGGGCATCGGCTTCGCGGTGCCGGTCTCGACCGTGAACCGCATCGTGCCGCAGATCCTGCAGTACAAGCGCATCGTCCGCCCGGTGATGGGCGTCAACCTGGCGAGCGATCAGGTCGCGAAGCAGCTCAACGTCAAGGGCGTGATCGTGCAGGGTGTCCTGCCGGGCGGACCGGCGAGCCGCGCGGGCATGGTCGGCATGACCCGCGGTCCCGACGGCGGCTGGGTCCTCGGCGACGTGATCGTGCAGATCGACGGCGTCGCGATCACGCGCGCCGACGATCTCTTCCAGGTGCTCGACAAGCGCAAGATCGGTGACGAGGTGGCGATCGAGGTGGTGAACGCGGGGCGCAGCCGCACCATCCGCCTCAAGCTCGAGGCCGCGCCCTGAGGGCGAGGGCGCTCACCGCCGCGCTCGTCGGCGCGGCCGGCCTCGGGGCGTGCGCGCCCGACGTCGGCACCCACGTGCAGGCGCTCGACGCGTACTGCACGGCGCTGGTCAACACGTCGTCCGGGCCGCGGATGATCGACGTCGAGACCGACTACCTGCCGCGGGTCGTCAACTGCGAGAACGGCGCCGCCGACCAGGCCGCGCTCGAGGTGCAGGCGGTCGCCGCGCGCAGCTACCTCTACTACCGGCTCGATCGCACGGGCGACATCAACGACGGCACGAACGACCAGGTCTACGGCTGCGCGCGCTCGCCGGGGCCGCAGCACCTGGCCGCGGTGGCGGCGACGGCGGGCCTCGTCCTGCGCTATCCGCCGGACACGGCGGCGACCCAGGTCGCCGCGTTCTACGTCGCGGGTGCGTTCCCCGATCCGGTGACCTGCATCGGCGGCGCGAACGACCCGACCAACACCGAGCGCTTCGTCACCTACAACCAGGGCCGCTCGGGGACCGACGTCATCCAGACCCCGCTCGGCCTCGTCAACCCGACGAACCACGCCAACCGCGGGTGCATGTCCCAGAACGGCAGCGACTGCCTCTCCGAGCAGGGCCGCACCTTCGACGAGATCCTCCGCTTCTACTACGGCGAGGACATCGTCATCGAGCGCGCGGTCGGCGCCTGCGTCCCGGAGATGATGTCGCCGGACGCCGGCACCGACGGCGGCGACGGTGCCGGCGAGGTCGACGGCGGCTGCTCCACGGGCGGAAGCTCCCTCGGCGGCGCGCTGCTCGCGCTCTGGTTTCTGACCCGGGTACAGTCGAGACGATGCCGACGTTACGCATGAAGATCCAGAACGACCTCGCGCACCGCGTGTCGAGCCTGGTCTTCCACGGGCTCTCGCGCGCGGGACGCATGCACCCGGACAGCCGGCCACGCCGGCATCGCGTCGAGGTCCTCCGCAACCTCCGCTACGCCGACGACGCCGCCGTGGCCGACCACGTGCTCGACGTCTACAAGCCGGTGGGGCGCCCCGGTCCGCTGCCCGTCGTCTTCTACGTGCACGGCGGCGCCTTCCAGATCCTCTCGAAGGACACCCACTGGCTCATGGGCCTCGCCTTCGCGCGCCACGGCTACCTGGTCGTCAACATCTCGTACCGGCTCGCGCCGCAGCACCCGTACCCGGCGGCGATCGAGGACACCTGCCGGGCCTGGCTCTGGTTGCTCCGCGAGGCCGAGCGGCTCGGCGGCGACCTCGGCCGCGTCGCCGTCGCCGGCGAGTCGGCCGGCGGCAACCTCGTCACCGCGCTGACGCTGGCGGCGTGTCAGCGTCGCGACGAGCCGTTCGCGCGCGCGGTCTTCGACGCCGGCGTGGTGCCGCGCGCGGCGCTACCGTTCTGCGCCATCCTCGAGGTGTCGCGCCCCGAGCGCTTCGCGCGACGCCCGATGCCGTCGTGGGTGCACGGCATGCTGCGCGGCACGTCACGGTCGTACCTGCACGCATGCCCCGCCGGCGACGTGCGCGATCTCGCCGATCCGCTCGTCGTGCTCGAGCGCGGCGCGCCGCTCGAGCGCACGCTGCCGCCGTTCTTCGCGCCGGTCGGGACCCGGGATCCGCTGCTCGACGACACGCGCCGGCTCGAAAAGGCGCTCGCCGCGCGCAACGTCCCGTGCGAGGCGCGGTATTACCCGGGCGGCGTCCATGCCTTCCACGCCCTCGTCTGGCAGCCCCGCGCCAAGCACTGCTGGCGCGACGCCCTGGCCTTCCTCGATCGCCACGTGCGCTGAGCCATCGTGAGCAAGGGCAAGCTCGGGCTCTCGACGGCGGCCGCGATCGTCGTGGCCAACATGATCGGCACGGGCATCTTCGGCTCGAGCGGGTTCCAGGCCGCCGATCTCCACGACGGCCCGACGATGCTGGTCGCCTGGCTCCTCGGCGGTCTGCTCGCGCTCGCCGGCGCGACGGCGTACGGCGAGCTCGGCGCGATGATGCCGCGCGCCGGCGGCGAGTACGTCTACCTGCGCCAGGCCTATCACCCGGCGGTCGGCGCGATGTCGGGCTGGGTGTCGCTGTTCGCGGGCTTCTCGGCGCCGATCGCGACGGCGGCGCTCCTCTTCGGCAAGTACACCGGCGTCGTGTGGCCGGCGCTCGCCGGCGAGACCTCGGCGCAGCTCGTCGGGATCGCCCTCATCCTCGCGATGATGAGCCTGCACGCGTTCGACACCGTGATCGGCGGGCGCGTCCAGGCGGTGTTCACGCTGGGCAAGGTGGTGCTCATCGCCGGCTTCATCGGCGCCGGCCTCCTCCTCGGCGAGGGCGACTGGCACCAGCTCTCGCCGCGCCACGGCGGCCTGTCGAACGTGCTCAGCGAGCGCTTCGCGATGTCGCTCTACTGGGTGATGGTCGCGTACGCCGGGTGGAACGCCGCGGCCTACATCGCGTCGGATCTCGACCATCCACAGAAGACCCTGCCGCGTTCGCTCTTGCTCGGCACCGTGGTCGTCATGGTGCTGTACCTGCTCCTCAACGTCACCTTCCTCTTCGCGATGTCGCCCGAGATGCTGGCCGGCGTCGACGGCCAGACCGGCCCGATCGCCGAGGTCGGGGCCGCCACCGCGACGGCGCTCTTCGGCAGCCGGATCGGCGACGCGATCGCCGCGGTCATCGCGCTCGCGCTCGTCTCGTCGGTCTCGGCGATGGTGATGGCGGGGCCGCGCGTGTACGCGTCGATGGCCGAGGACGGCGCGCTGCCGGCCGTGCTGGCGCGGCGGACGTCGCGGGGCGTGCCGGCGAACGCCGTCTTCACCCAGGGCGTGCTCGCCTGCGCGTTCGTGCTCGTCGGCGATCTGAAGACGCTCGTGACCTACATCGGCTTCACGCTGTCGATCTTCGCGGCGCTCGCGGTGGCCGCGGTCATCGTGCTCCGCATCCGCCGCCCCGACGCGCCGCGGCCGTACCGCGCGTCGCTCTACCCGATCGCCCCCATCCTCTTCGTCGCCGTGTCGGCGTGGGCGGCGTACGTGCAGATCCGCTGGAACCCGATGAACGCGCTCTACGGGGGCGGGACCATCCTCGCCGGCTTCGTCGTGTATCTGCTCACACCGGCCCGGCCCCGCTCCGTGTCAGACTGAGGCGTGGCGCGGCGCCTCGTCCTCGTCGTCGTTCTCCTCGGCGCGGTCCTCGCCGGCGCGGCGGCGTCGCTCCATGCGGAGCCGGGACCGGCGATCTGGGCGGAGCCCGATCCGGCGGCGGTGGTCGGGCGCTGGCGCGCGACGATCGCGTGGCGTGGCTGCGCCGCCACGGGGGCGGCGCGCGCGACGCTCGACGTCGAGCGCGACGGCTCGGGGTACGCCGTCGATCTCGCGCCGGTGCTCGACGGGCTGGGGCCGGCGGTCCTGGTCCCGATGGCGGCGAAGAAGCTCGAGGCGACGCGCGACGACCTGCACGTCGCGTGGACGACGGGCAAGGCGAACCGCGCGACCCTGGTGGTGCGCTTCGCGTCGGGCTGCACCGGCACCGCGGCGCTCGCGCGCGAGAGCACGGGAGCGCCGGCGTGTGACGAGCTCGCCGCCCTCGAGGCGGTGGCGCGGCGGTGCGACGCCGCGGAGGCGCCGGAGGTCTCGCCCGCCGATCGCGCGACGATCGCCGGCGTCCGCGTGGCGCGCACGCGCGCCGCGGCGACGCGCACGTGCACGCGGCACGCCGTGGCCTTGCGGGCGTCCCTGGTCGAGGTCGGGTGCGTTCCGGCGCCGTTCGACGCCGGCGGTGCGATCCGCATCCCCGAGTGCGAGTCGCTGGTCGTGGCGATCGGCCGGCTCGCCCGCTGCAACAAGGTGCCGGCCGACGCCAAGCAGCGCCTGATGAACGGCATGCAGCGGGTCGCGCGCTGGTCGACGATCGCACCCGACGGTCGCGCCGACGAGAACCTGGAGACCGCACGTCAGCTGTGCGTGCGCACGCGCGAGGAGCTCGACGAGCTCCTCACGCTCATGAGCTGCTGATGTAACGGGGCGACGACAATCACGATCTTGGCCGGCGCAGGCCAAGGACAGCCTCGGTGCGTTTGTCTATCATCGGCCCCTCACGGGGGAGGAGATCCGATGACGCTCGCGCGATCGATTGCTCTGGCCGGCTTCCTGGCGCTCACGCCCGCGACGGCCGACGCCTTCTGCGGGTTCTACGTGAACGGCGCCGGGGGCGAGATGTTCAACGACGCGACGCAGGTCGTGCTGATGCGGCACGGGACGCGGACGGTCCTGTCGATGCAGAACAACTACAAGGGGCCGCCGGAGGCGTTCGCGCTGGTGATCCCGGTGCCGACGGTGCTGAAGGAAGCGGACGTGAAGACGCTGCCCAGGGACGTGTTCGCGCGGGTGGACGCGATGGGGGCGCCGCGGCTGGTCGAATACTGGGAGCAGGATCCCTGCGCGCCCGAGGTCGACTACGAGAAGGACATGATGATGGCGATGCCGACCGCCATGGCCAAGGAGGAGTCGGCGGGCGGCGGCGGCGACTTCGGGGTCAAGATCGAGGCCCAGTTCGAGGTGGGCGAGTACCAGATCGTGATCCTGTCGGCGACCGACTCGGCCGGGCTCGACGCCTGGCTGCGCGCCGAGAAGTACCAGATCCCGCCGGGCGCGGAGCCGTACCTGCGGCCGTACGTCGAGGCGAACATGAAGTTCTTCGTGGCCAAGGTCGACCCGAAGAAGGTGACGTTCGACAAGGACAATCGGGCCGAGCTGTCGCCCTTGCGCTTCCACTACGACGCGGACGAGTTCAACCTGCCGATCCGGCTGGGGCTGGCGAACTCGAGCGGGA
>DDTA01000206.1:13070-13297 GCA_002344285.1 Myxococcales bacterium UBA2376 | reverse complement strand
CGCGCGGTCTTGGCGCCGCACCTGGGATCCGCTACGACTACCGCTCGGACCCGCATGGCCGAGCTCTGCGTCACCGCCGTCCGTGACGTCCTCGCCGGCCGGCGGCCGCCCAACCTCGTGAACGACCCCAAGGCCCGCCCGTGACCGCGCCCGCCACCGAGCCGCACGTCCTCGTCGTGACCAGCGCCAGCGCCGATCCGGCGGCCGTCGTGCCGGTGCTGGCGGCG
>DDTA01000206.1:0-13045 GCA_002344285.1 Myxococcales bacterium UBA2376 | reverse complement strand
GGCGGCCTGTCGGATCGCATGCGGCGCGCGGTCTACGGCGAGAGCGCCGAGCGCCGGCTGCGCAAGGAGATCGACGGCAACCCGCCCGACGTCGTCCTCGCGTTCGATCCGTTCGCCGCGCAGGTNNGATCTCGAGCCGGGCGCGTCGTGGGGCCAGGCCGACGCCGACCGGTACTGCGCGATCGACAACGAGACCGCGGTCGCGCTTGCCGACGCCGGCGTCGAGGACGATCGCGTGCTCGTCGTCGGCCCGATCGGCGAGCGCGCGGTCGTCGTCGAGGTCGCCGGCCTCGGCGCCGAGCTCACCGGGCAGCTGGTCATGCAGCTCTCGCTGGCCGAGGTGAGCGACCGCATCACGTACCTGTTCGACGCCGGCGCCGACGTCGACGCGGCCGCCGCGGTGCGCCGGCAGGTGCCGGTGCTCGGCCTGCGGGCCAAGCTCTTCGGCCAGAGCGCCGACGCCGGGCGCTACTGGCGCGCCGCCGACGTCGTCGTGGCGCGTCCCCGCTCGCGCGCGATCGCGCGGGCGATGCTCGTCGGCGCGCGGCTGCTCGCGCTCGTCGACGACGAGGTGCCGGGCGCCGCCCGCACCGTGACCGCGCTCGAGCAGCGCGGCCGCGGCGCCGGCGCGCGCGGCATCCTGCTGGTCTCGTCGGGCCTGGAGGCGCTCCTGCGCGCGTCGCCGCCGCCGCCCGCCGCCGACGGCGCCGATCACGTCGTCGACGTCGTGTGGACCGTCGCGAGCGAGCGCCGCGCCGTCATCGAGGAGCGCCGCTCGGCCGCGCGCGCCGAGACCCACTCGCGCCTCAAGGACGCGACCGCCGCCGCCGCGGCCGCCGCGCGCCAGAGCGCCGTCGCCGGCGACCTCGAGGATCTGGGCGGCGCCCCCGCGGAGCCCGCCGCCGACATCCCGGGCGAGGCCGATCTCGCGTCGCTCGCGCGCGAGGCGGCGGAGCGCAAGCAGCAGCTGGTGCGCGACGTGGACGCGGCGCGCCGCGCCGGCGATCACGCGAACATGCACCGCCTGCTGCAGGAGCTGGCCGCGCTCGACAAGGAGCTGGCCGATCTCGACGCCGCGACGCGCGCGGCGCGCGCCGCCGGGGTGAAGCCCGGCGCCAACGGCGGCCCGCGCCCCGCGGCGGGGACGCCACGCCCGCCACCGCAGGACCGGCGCCCGCCGGAGGACCCGCTCGCGGAGCTCAAGCGCAAGGCGGCGTCATCGAATCGCCGTTCATCGGCGTCGGTCGAGGACGAGCTGGCCGCGTTGAAGCGTAAGATGTCCGAGACGTCGAAGAAGAAGTGATGGTCCCCGCGCGCCTCCCCGTGCTCGTCCGCGTCCTCCTGGGCGTGACGCTGGTCGCGTGCGTGATCCTGCTCGCGGCGTGTCCGCCCAAGAAGCCGGCGCCCGCGCCGAAGAAGGACTGGAAGACCGAACCGCGCCCCGTGAAGAAGAAGGATCCGCCGCCGCCCAAGCACCGCTCGCACGAGCATCCCCACGGCGCTCACCCGCACGACGGCAACGATCACCACCACCACCCGCACCCGCACCCGCACATGGCCGGCCAGAACGGCCACCATCATCCGTACTGAGGGTCAGGTGCCCGAGCGGCCGTAGCGATCCTCGAGCCGCACGACGTCGTCGAGCTCGGGCGTCGACACCTCGACGACGTCGGTGTCCTCGAGCGCGATCATGCGATGGCGGAGCCCCGGCGCGATGTGGAACGGCTGCATCGGCGCGAGCTCGGTCGCCTGCGGCGCCTCGCCATCGGCGAAGTGCTCGAAGCGCATGCGCCCGCGCAGCACCATCACCGTCTCGTCCTTCTGGCGGTGATACTGGAGCGAGAGCGCCTCGCCCGCCTTGATGTGCAGCACCTTGCCGACGTAGCGGTCGGTGCGCGCCCAGATGAGCTCGTGGCCCCAGGGCTTCTCGACGCGGGTCGTCACGTTCACTTCTTGGGCGGCGTGGCCGCGGGCGGCTTGGCGGCGGGCGGCTTGGCGTCCGGCGGCGTGGCGTCGGGGTCCGTCGTCTCCGGCGGGGCCTCGGGCGCGACGAACTTCTCGCGGATCCCCGGCACCTCCTCGCGGCGGTCGACCTTCTTGTCGTAGTCGTCGTCGTAGAGGATGGCGACCAGCGCGCCGTCCTTGTACTGCTCCCAGTAGTCGGGCTCGCCGTCGGCGTTCCGGTCGCGCCGCACCGAGGTCAGCGACTCGAAGCGGTCGTAGATCTCCTTGATGTCGTACTTGCCGTCGAAGTCGCTGTCGCGCTCGACCTCGATCCGCTTACCGGTCTTGGGATCGTAGACCGCGGACATGTCGAAGCGGCCGTCGTAGTCGAAGTCGGCCTTCTCGAACGCGTTCGAGCCGCGCGGCGTGTAGCCGACGACCCAGTCCTTGCGGCCGTCGTGATCGAAGTCGACCTGCTTGCAGGTGAGGATCTCGACCTTGGTGCCGCCCTGGTCCTCGACCTTGTACATCTTCCAGACGTCGGGCCGGCCGTCGCGGTTGAGGTCGTACGTGATGACGTTCTTGCCGCTGGTCTCGCACAGGGTCGGGTCGACCTTGCCCACGCTCGACGAGGTGTCGCCGGCGTCGGACGGGGTGGACTTGTCCTTCTTGTTCTTGTTGCACCCCGCCGCGGCGCCCACGACGAGCAGGGCGCCCAAGACGATTCCCGTGCGGATTCGCATGGGTCGAGCGTATGCGGGGTGACGCTCCCGCGCAAGCCAGGCGCGGTTGACCCGTGACGTGGCGCAACGTAAGGTGCCGGGCCCTCCCCGGGCGGCTCCTCGATGGCATTCCCCCCCGAACGTATCCGCAACTTCTCGATCATCGCGCACATCGACCACGGGAAGACGACCCTGGCCGACCGGATCCTCGAGCACTGCGGCGCGCTCAGCGAGCGCGAGCGCGAGAACCAGTTCCTCGACAACATGGACCTGGAGCGCGAGCGCGGCATCACGATCAAGGCGCAGGCGGTCCGCCTCAAGTACGTCGCCGGCGACGGCCTCGAGTACCAGTTCAACCTGATCGACACGCCGGGCCACGTCGACTTCCACTACGAGGTCTCGCGCAGCCTGGCCGCGTGCGAGGGCGCGCTCCTCGTCGTCGACGCCGCGCAGGGCGTCGAGGCGCAGACGCTNNGCCAACGTCTACGTCGCCCTCGACAACAACCTCGAGATCGTCCCGGTGCTCAACAAGATCGACCTGCCGGTCGCGCGCCCCGACGAGATCAAGCAGCAGATCGAGGACCTGATCGGGCTGCCCGCCGACGACGCGTGCCTGGTGTCGGCCAAGACCGGCGTCGGCATCCCCGACATGCTCGAGGCGATCGTCAAGCGCATCCCGCCGCCCAAGGCCGACCGCGCCGCGCCGCTCAAGGCCCTCATCTTCGACAGCTGGTACGACACGTACCGCGGCGTCGTCGTNNCCTACGACTGCACGATGCTGGCCGTGCGCAAGCCGTTCCCGGTCGAGGTCGACGGCCTCGACGCCGGCGAGGTCGGCATCCTGGCCGCGTCGATCAAGGACATCGCCCACGCGCGCGTCGGCGACACGATCACCGATGCGGATAACCCGTGCGACGCGCCGTTGCCGGGCTTCAAGGCGGTGAAGCCCATGGTGTTCGCCGGCATGTACCCGGTCGACGCCGCCGACTACCAGGACCTGAAGGACGCGCTCGGCAAGCTGGTGCTCAACGACGCGGCCGTGACCTACGAGCCGGAGTCGTCCGCGGCCCTCGGCTTCGGCTTCCGCTGTGGCTTCCTCGGCCTCCTCCACATGGAGATCATCCAGGAGCGGCTCGAGCGCGAGTTCGACCTGAACCTCATCACGACCGCGCCCAGCGTGCAGTACCGCGTGCACCAGACCGGCGGCGACGTGGTCGTCGTCGACAACCCGGCCAAGATCCCCGATCAGGGCAAGTTCGAGTCGATCGAGGAGCCGGTCATCAACGCGACCGTGCACCTCCCCCAGGAGTACGTCGGACCGATCATGCAGCTGTGCGAGGAGCGCCGTGGCACCCAGAAGGGGCTCCACTACGATCCCGGCGGCCGCGTGCGCGTCGAGTACGTGATCCCCCTGGCGGAGGTCGTCTTCGGGTTCTACGATCGGCTCAAGACGATGAGCCGAGGCTACGCCTCCCTCGACTACGAGCCCGCCGGCTATCGCGAAGCCGATCTCGTCCGCATCGACGTGCTGGTCAACGGCGAGCGCGTCGACGCGCTCTCGATCGTCGCCCACCGCGACAACGCGTACCACCGCGGCGTCGAGCTGTGCACCAAGATGAAGGAAGTGGTGCCGCGCCAGATGTTCGACGTCGCCATCCAGGCCGCGATCGGCAGCCGCATCATCTCGCGCGTGACGGTGAAGGCGATGCGCAAGGACGTCACCGCCAAGTGCTACGGCGGCGACATCAGCCGCAAGCGCAAGCTCCTCGACAAGCAGAAGGAAGGCAAGAAGCGGATGCGCGAGTACGGCTCGGTCAGCATCCCGCAGGAAGCCTTCATCGCNNGGAAGGCAAGAAGCGCATGAAGTCGGTCGGCTCGGTCGAGCTGCCGCAGGAGGCGTTCCTCACCGTCCTGAAGGTCGATTCCTGATGGCGTTCGCGCTGGGAGCGACGTCGTCCGCCGGCCGCTGGGATCGGCGGGTCATGCAGGAGGCGCGTGCGCTCCTGAAGGACGCCAGGTCACTCCGCGGCGCCAAGATGTCGACCGACGACGCCCGCGCGCTCAAGGAGCGCAGCGAGGCGGTGCAACAGGCGGTGCGGGCCAAGGACGTCGCCGCCGCGCGCGCGGCGCTGCCGGGCCTCGACGCCATCGTCGACAAGCTCTCGGCCGAGGTGAAGCGCTCGCCGTGGCGCGAGTACGTCGAGTCGATCGGCATCGCGATCCTCATCGCGCTCCTGCTCCGGGCGTTCGTCGTCGAGGCGTTCAAGATCCCGTCGGCGTCGATGATCCCGACCATGCAGATCGGCGACTTCATCTTCGTGAACAAGTTCCTCTACGGCGTGCGCGTGCCGTTCTCCGACGACAAGGTCTTCGACGCGCGCCAGCCGCAGCGGGGCGAGGTGATCGTCTTCAAGAACCCGTGCACGCCGGAGCGCGACTTCATCAAGCGCATCGTCGCGCTGGGCGGTGACACGGTCGAGGTGCGCTGCAACGTCCTCTACGTCAACGGCAAGAGCGTGCCCGAGGAGCTGGTCAGCGCCACCTGCAGCTACTGGAACCAGGACGAGACCACCAAGAAGTGGGAGCTCAAGCCGTGCAGCCACTACCGGGAGACCCTCGGCGGCTACGCGTACTCGACCCACCACTCGGAGATGCGCCCGTCCGAGGACGCCCGGCGCAAGGGCGGGACCGGCTGGACGTACGAGGCCGAGGGCAGCTACGGCAGCGACTTCCCCAAGCTGCACCGGCCCGCCGACGAGCAGGTCCCGCAATGCGACCAGACCGGCAAGCAGACGCCGGCCGAGCACGCGGCGGCGAAGGGCAAGGTCGTGGTCACGACGCCGCCGGCGGACGCGTGCGGCCAGCGCCTCCACTACGTCGTGCCCGCGGGCCACGTCTTCATGATGGGTGACAACCGCTTCAACTCGAACGACTCGCGCGAGTGGGGGCCGGTGCCGCTGGCGAACATCAAGGGCAAGGCGATGTTCATCTGGCTGTCGCTCGGCAAGCCGGAGTCGACGTGGATCCGGTTCCACCGCATCGGCAACTTCGTCCACTGACTCAGCGGCTGAACCAGGCGCGCAGCTCGCACGCGGCGGGCTTGCCCCGGAGCGTGTAGCCGCGGTCGCGTGGGCCGCCGGCGCCCGACCACTCCCAGACGAAGAGCCCGGTGAGCGGCTGGCCGCCCCAGGCGCGGGCGAGCGCGGCGAAGGCGCGGCGCTGCTCCTCGAGATCGACGGGCGCGTCGCGCGTGTAGTCCCACGGCGCCGTCGCCGCGCCGTCGACCGACGGGTATCCGACCTCCGTGAGCCAGAGGGGGAGCCCGCGCGCCTGCGCGGCGGCCAGCAGCGCCGCCCTCGGTTTCACCCACGCGGCGACGAGCGCGTCGACCGACGCGTCGCGATCGCGCGTGAGCTCGAAGTAGCCGGTCACACCCAGCGCGTCGAGCCGCGCCGCGAACGAGACCTGCTCGAAGTGGTCCCAGTTGGCGCTGTAGAGCAGCGCGCCCTCGTAGAGCTTCTCGACCCGCGAGATGAGGTGGTACCAGCGGTCGCGCCAGCCCTGGGTCGAGCCGAGCTCCGAGCCGATGACGAGCGCGGCGGCGCCGTGGGCGGCGGCCGTGCGCGCGTGGGCGACGATGAACGCCTCGTACGACGTCCACCACGCGTCGACGTCCCGCGGCGCCAGCGTGCCGCGCCACTGCCCGGGCGCCGTGCGCTCGAGCACCAGGATGGGGAAGAGCGTGACGCGCAGGCCGCGCGCCGCGGCGTGATCGAGCGCGGCGGCGAGGACGTCGTCGGCGACGGTGACCGCGCCGCGGGCGACCCTCACGCTGTGGACGTCCCGCTGGCCCCACGCGACGACGATCGCGACGTCGGTCGCGCCGAGCGCGGCGATCTCGTCGAGCCGCGCGCGCGCGCTGTCGGCGGTGGTATCGGCCCACATCCCGAGCGAGACGCCGCGATGCGGCGGCGCCGCGCCCGCGCCCTCGGCGCAAGCCGCGTCTATTTTTTTGGCGGCGGCGGGGGCGTGGCGAGCTTCTGCATCGACGACGCGAGCGCGTCGGTCATCGCCAGCTCGACCGCCTGGTTGATCGCGTACTCGCGATCGCGGGGCCGGAGCTTCTTGCCGATGTCGAGCTTGACCGTCGCCGAGCCCTCGCCGGAGAAGCCCATGACGCGATCGGGGATGGTCTCGCCGAACGTGCGGAGCGAGAGCCGGATGATGAGGCGCTTCTCCTTGTTGAGCGAGTCGTCCTTGTCCTCGACCTCCTCCTCGAAGGCGATGACCTCGACGTTCACGCGGTACGCGCCGGCGAGCTTCTTCTTCTTGAGGTAGGCCTTGAACGCCTTGGCGTTGGCCCGGTCGGGGGCGCCGTCGAGCGTCACGACGAGCTGCTCGTGCGACGCGATCGACTTGGCGACCTGGGTCTGGGCGACCGGGATGAGATCCTTGCCGGCCTTGCCGAGCTCGTCGGCGGCCTTCACCTCCGCCAGCTCGAAGAAGTACTTCTTCTTCGGCTTGGCGGCGTCGGCGGTTCGCGCGCCGGCGGCGAGGACCAGGGCGGCGACGCCGAGGACGAAGGCGAGGAGGGGGACAGGGCTACGCGACGCACGCATCGGGCGCATCATCACGCAGATGGTACGTACGTGCTACCGTTCTCATTCATGGTGCGTCGCCGCTGGCCCGACGTGGTGATCGTGATCTCCATCGTCATGCTTGGTTGCGCCGGGATCTGGGCCATCTGGGGGGAGGACCTGGGCTTGCGTGAGGACGACAAGGCCGAGAAGAAGGAGCCGCCGCTACGCCGGGTGGAGGGCGGCGGCCGCCTGAACTGAGGTGCGCCTGGCGCGGAGGCGCCGGGCGAGCCACGGCGTGCGCTCGCGGACCGGCTCGTACGCCGGCGGCTCGTCGATGCCGAGCTCGCGACGGACCTCGTCGAGGGGGCGCGGCAGGAGCGCCAGCCAGTCGACGCCGGGGAGCCAGCGCGCGCGACGCCCGCGCAGGAACCCGCGCGTGACCAGCCGGCGCGCGCCGGGGAGGTTGCCGAGCACGAGGCCGAGGCCGGCGAGGAAGCCGACGCCCGGGTGGCCGGTCTGCGCGAACGTGAAGGCGAGCAGCGACGCCTCGCCGAGGAGGTCGCCCCTGTAGCCGGTGACGGTGTGCCAGAGGTCGTGGGTGTCGCGCATGCGCTCGCGCATCCAGCGCACGTCGGGATCGAGGCCGTCGACCGTGGTGGCGTCGACGCCGTCCATGCTCGCCTGGACGAGGCCGGCGGCGGTGATGCCCTCGCTGTCGAGGAAGCGGAGGTACGCGCGGCCGAGGCTGTCCTCGGGCATCGCCTCGAGGCGCGCGCGATCGCAGAGGACGGGGAGGAGGTCGTCTCGGCGCGCCAGCAGCGGTCCGCCGGTGGGCGAGGCGCGCATGCGGCGGGCGAGGCGCGCGGGCGTGTCGAAGGACAGGGCGTCGGCGATGCGGAACGCCTGCTTGGTGTCGCCCGGGTCGGCGAGCGCGGCCCGCGTGGCGTCGAGGAGCGTGGCGAACGTCGAGGTCGGCGGGGCGGAAGGCATCGAGGTCTCCTTGCTGACAAGAATGTAAGTAGCTATTACTTACAGGATTGTCAATGGCCGTGTAGGATCGCGGGATCCATGGCGAAACCACCGCGGCGCACCCGGCGGACGGCGGAGGAGGCCCGGGAGCTCATCCTGGACGCGGCCGAGGCGCAGCTCGTGAAGCACGGCCCGGACTCCCTGCGCCTGGTGCAGCTCGCCGAGGAGGTCGGCCTGTCGCACCCGGCGATCCTCCACCACTTCGGCAACCGTGAGGGCCTGGTGCGCGCGGTGGTCGAGCGCGCGATGGGTCGGCTGGAAGGGCAGATCGTCGAATCGCTGCGCGCCGGCGACCTCCACGAGGGCGCCGACGCCGCGCTCCTGGCCCGCGTCTTCCGCGTGCTCGCCGACGAGGGCCACGCGCGCCTGATGGTGTGGCTCTACCTCTCGGGCGCGATCACGCGCGATCCGATCGGCCCGGGGCGCAAGCTCGAGCTCATCGCCGGCACCATCCACGAGCTGCGCCGCGGCCGCGGCGTCGCCGCGGACCTCGAGGACACGACCTTCACGGTGCTGCTGGCGTCGTACGCGCTGCTCGGCAACGCGATCGCCGGCGTCCCGCTGCGCCGCGGCGCGGGGCTGGCCGACGACGACGAGACCGGCGCGCGGGTCAACGCCCGGTTCCTCGCGTGGTTCGCGCGGCTCCTGCGCGAGCACCTCGAGCGCGCGCCGGCGCCGGCGGCGCCGACGGCGCCGGGGTCGCGCGGCAAGCGTCGCCGGTAGCGCGGCGCGGGTGTACGGTCGGCGCATGGTGATCGACGGCGATGCGCTCTCGCTGCCCGCGTGGGATCAGGCCTCCGACGAGCAGCGGCGCGAGCTCGCCGCCGGCGTCGCCGCGCGCGTGGGCGGCAAGCTCGTCGAGCTCGAGGTCGACGCCCAGGGCGGTCAGGTCCATCGCGTCGCCGTCATCGACGTGCGCGGCGCGCACATGGTGCTCATCCCCGGCGGGACGGTGACGCTCGGCTGGGATCCGTCGCGCGGCGAGGTCGCCGCCGACCTCGCCTACGGCCTCACGCCGACGCGGCAGGTGACCCTCGCGCCGTTCCTGCTCGAGGTGTCGCCGTCGCCCGTCGCCGACTGGGCCGAGGAGCTCGACGAGGCCGACGACCTGCTCGAGGGCGTCGAGGCGCGCATCGCCAGCGAGGGCTTCCGCCTGCCGACCGACGACGAGTGGGAGCACGCGGCGCGCGGCGGCACCACGACGTTGTTCCGCTGGGGCGACCGGTGGCCCGACGGCGTCCCGTACGCGCGCCAGACCCACTTCACCGGCCATCACGTGCCGAGCGCGTTCGGCGTGCGCCTGCTCGACGATCCGTACCAGGTCGAGGTCGTCACCCAGCCGCTCGGCTTCCGCGGCGGCGACGGCGGCTCGATGGTGTGCGGCGGCGCCGCGTCGCCCGGGCCGTGGGTGACCTTCGCGTCGGCGTACCGCTGGCCGCGCGAGCTGTGGGAGGACGTCATCCTCGAGTCGCTCGAGGCCGGCTGGGTCCGCCGCGCGCTGTCGCTCGGCTGAGCGGCGCGCCGCGCGGTCGCGGGCGTCAGCGGGGATCGACGACGCGGCCGACGAACAGCGTGGCGCCGGTCGGGAGATCGCGGATGAGGAAGACGAACGGGCGGTCGACGGCGAGCGTGGCCTGCTGCGGCACCGACGTGTCCTCGAACACCACCGCGGTTGCGGCCGCGGCCTCCGTGCCCTCCTCGTCGATGGCGACGAAGCCCTTGTGGAGCACGTCGCTGATCGCGACGGTGCGCGTGCCGTCGATGCGCGAGAAGTCGGCCGCGGCGGTGAACGCGGACGGCATCCCGAGCGCGATGAGGGCGTCGGCGAGCGAGAGCGGCGCGTCGAACTCGAACTTCGGCAGCGCGAGGGTGACCAGGTGCGGCGCGAGCGCCGAGGTCACCGCCGCGAGGGCGCCCGCGTCGAGGCTCGCCTCGAAGGTTGCGAGGTCGTCGGGCACGATGATCGTCATGCCGAGCTGACCGCCGTCGTAGGGCAGCTCGACCGCGCGCCAGCCGTCGCCGGCGGCGTAGCCGGCCTCGATGGCGCCGTGCATCGTCGGCGTCTGGATGGCGGCGCCGGCGACCTGGAACGCGGCGTCGCGCGTGTCGCTCGCCTCGAACGGCGTGGCCCACGCCGCGGAGAAGTAGATCGCGTTGGTGAGCACGAGCCGCGTGTCGGGCGAGATCGAGCCCTGCGGGAGGAGGTCGCGGATCTTGTCGTTGGTCTGGTCCTCGACCCAGCCGTTGATGATGCCGCGCGAGCCCTCGGGGTCGCCGGCGAAGTCGAGCACCCGCAGGCCGGCGCCGTAGTTGACGGCGAGCGTGTCGAGGAACGGGTCGAGGAACGTCGCCCCTTGCCGGCCCCAGAGCGAGTTGGCGGTGCGCAGGCGGAAGGGGATGGTGTCGCCGCTCGCCGCGTCGGCGCGCGAGGCGAGCGCGAGGTCGAGCGCGTTGAGCGCGGCGTGCAGCCGGGCCTCGGGCAGCGTGAACCGCAGCGCGGTGGCCATCTCGTCGGCGGTCGAGCCCGCGGCGCCTGCGTACGCCATGGCGAGCGCGGTCGAGATCGAGTGCGGCGACATGAACAGGTTGCCCGGCTCGCCGCGCACCTGGTGGTAGAGATCGATCGCGAACGCGGTGTTGTCGGCGACGAGCTGCTCGAGGTCGGCGGCGGGCACCGACGGGCTGGTGTCGCGGGGGAGGTCGGACTGGACGAGGTAGGGATCCGGCGCGCCCGAGCACGCGCCGGCGAGGAGGAGGGAGGCGAGGGGAAGCGATCGCATGGCCCCGTCCACCTTCAACGGGCGTGCCGGGGGCGCCGCCTGTCGGTTCGCGTGCTTGCGCGCCGCCCACCTCAGGTTTCCGGCGGGGCCGTCATTCAGGACGCAACCTCGGCGGAGGGCTGCCGATAGCGCCGTCATGTCGAAGAGCCCATTGCTCCGCGTGCGTTCGGTCGCGCTAGTACTCCTGTCGTTGGTTGCCATGAGCGCGTGTGGTGCCGATCCGGAGCCGCCCACCCGTGACGAGGTGATCTACGCCTGCGGTACGTACAACCTCGAGGCCTGCCGCACCTTCGGCCGCTGCCTCGGCTGGACCGACGCCGAGACCCAGGCGTGCATCAACGAGGAGAACGCGAAGTGCGCCGACGAGCTGCAGGCCGAGTCCTGCTGGGAGGCCCAGCGCGACGCGCTCGACCGGTGCGCCGCCGACGTCGCCGACGACGCCTGCCCCGAGGTCTGCAACGCCAACGGCTTCTGCTTCTCCCCATGCTCGTACTTCTGCCCCGCCTCGGCGCGGTAGAACGCTCCTTCCAGAAACGGCCGCCCGTTGACGCCGACAGGCCCTCGACATGCCGCCCATACGTCCATCGCTACGTCTTCTTCTCGTGTTCCTGGTCGCGTCCCTCGTCGGGCTACGCGCGGCCGAGGCGGAGCGCCTCGCGCTCGTCGAGCCGTCTGGATCGCTGGAGGCCGCCGTCGTCCGGTCGATGCAGGACGCGGCGATCGAGCTCACCGTGGTGCGAGGCGCGCGATCCACGCCGCGGGAGGTCGCCTTCGAGACCCGGTCGCGATTCGTCGTCTGGCGCGATGGGGCGGTCTCTGTCAGCCACGCAGTACTCGCTCGACGGGCGCAACAACTGGCTCACCCGATGGAACGGGAGCACCAACGCCGCCTACGCCCGCGACGCGCGCGACGCGCTCACCGCGATCGGTGCGCAAGCCGTGAGCAGCGACGAGACGGGCGCGATCACCGGCGACGGCTCGGCCACGTACCGCTACGACGCGCTCGGCCTCCTCTCCGAGGTGCGCCCGGTGGCGGGCGGCGGCCGCATCTACAAGCGCGACGCGCTCGGCCGCATCGTTAGCGAGATCGATCTCGCCTCGGGTGGGACCACTCGCTTCGCATGGGACGGCGCACAGCGCGTCGCCGTCCAGCGCCCCGACGGCGCGCTCGAGACGACGCTCGCCGCGGAAGGACTCGACCAGCCGGTCGTGACGATCTTCGCCAGCGGCTCGCGACGCTACTTCCACCAGGATCGTCAGGGTTCGGTTTACGCCCAGACCGACGACTATGGCGCGGGCCAGCTCTTCATCAGCTACAACGCGTACGGCGAGCCGAGCCTTCGCGACGGCTCGGGCCGTGCGCTCCACGCATCAGGCGTGTGGTCGAACTTCGGCTATCACGGCCTGCCGCACGACTTCGGCCTCGGCCTCGTCGACATGCGCGCTCGCACGTACCGCCCGACGCTCGGCCGGTTCCTCTCTCCGGATCCGATCGGCCTCCTCGGCGATGCGAACCTGTTCGCCTTCGTCAACAGCGGCCCGCTGTCGTGGCGCGATCCGTGGGGGCTTGCTGCCAAGGGGGCGGGAAGGGTGTGGGGCAACGCGTGGGACGACTGGACGGTTGGTGCGTCGATCGCCTGCTTGGAGGACCCCTCTTGTTCGCCGTCGGATGACCGAAATGGGGTCGAGCGATTCTTCTCGCGGCTCGGTTCGAAGGCCGAATCCTACGGCGACGCCGTCGTTGCGTTCACAGAACGGAGCCTCGATCCGAGCCAGCTACCCCAGCGACTGCTCGATCAATCGCTGCTGGGCGTGCGTCTCGCCCAAGGGGCCTGGCAGGCGGCAAGCGAGATTCCCGACACCGTCGAGGGAGTCGTCAATGGCAATCCCGAGGCGTTGGCGGACGCGACGGTGGTCGCCATCGAGTGGCGCTTGGGCCGTCGTTCGGCGTCGAGCCAGTCCGTCCGTGGTGGCGGTGGCGGTGGCGGTG
>DDTA01000262.1:1717-32212 GCA_002344285.1 Myxococcales bacterium UBA2376 | reverse complement strand
GACAAGAAGCCGGGCGACTCCAAGATCGCGGTGTTCGCCCTCGGCGGCGGCACCTTCGACATCTCGATCCTCGAGGTCGGCGACAAGGTCGTCGAGGTCATCTCGACCAACGGTGACACCCACCTCGGCGGCGACGACATCGACAACCGCGTGATGGACTGGCTCATCGCCGAGTTCAAGAAGGACTCGGGCATCGACGTCTCGAAGGACAAGATGGTCCTCCAGCGCCTCAAGGAGGCGGCGGAGAAGGCCAAGATCGAGCTGTCGAGCGTGCAGGAGACCGAGGTCAACCTGCCGTACCTGACGGCGGATGCGACGGGGCCCAAGCACCTGCTCAAGCGCATCTCGCGCACGCAGTTCGAGCGGATGATCGAGGACATCATCGCGCGTTGCATCGAGCCCCTGAAGAAGGCGCTCTCCGACGCCGGCAAGAAGGTGGGCGACATCCACGAGGTCGTCCTCGTCGGTGGCTCGACCCGCATCCCGATGGTGCAGGCCAAGGTGAAGGAGTTCTTCGGCAAGGAGCCGAACCGCTCGGTGAACCCGGACGAGGTCGTGGCGCTCGGCGCCGCGGTCCAGGGCGGCGTGCTCGCCGGCGACGTGAAGGACATCCTGCTCCTCGACGTCACCCCGCTCTCGCTCGCCATCGAGACCCTGGGCGGCGTCGCCACGGTCCAGATCCCGCGCAACACCACCATCCCGACGCGCAAGTCCGAGACCTTCTCGACGGCAGCCGACAACCAGACCACGGTCGAGGTCCACGTCACCCAGGGCGAGCGCCCGATGGCGAAGGACAACAAGACGCTGGGCCGCTTCCAGCTGACCGGCATCCCGCCCGCGCCGCGGGGCATGCCGCAGATCGAGGTCACGTTCGACATCGACGCCAACGGCATCCTGAACGTCACGGCCAAGGACAAGGCCACGGGCGTCGAGCGCAACATCACGATCACGGCGTCGGGCGGCCTGTCCGAGGCCGAGATCAAGCGGGCGGTCGAGGAGGCCGCGGCGCACGAGGAAGAGGACAAGCAGCGCAAGGAGGCGATCGAGGCGCGCAACCAGCTCGACAACCTGCTCTACGGCACCAAGAAGCTGGTGCAGGAGAACGGGGCCAAGCTCTCCGACGCCGACAAGCTGATGGCGGAGGAGGAGTTCAAGCGCGCCGAGCAGGTGCTCGAGTCGAACCGCGAGGCGTCGTCGCCCGACGAGCTGCGCGCGGCCTTCGAGTCGCTCCAGACCGTCGCCCACAAGCTCGCCGAGTCGATGTACAAGCAGGCCGGCGGCGCGGACGGTGATGGCGGGCCGACCGAGAGCGCGCCGGGTGGCCAGGGCGCGCCGCCCAAGGACGACGTCATCGACGCCGAGTTCGAGGACAAGGCGTAAGGCGTAGCGCGAAGCGCGCTACGCGGCCTCGGGCCTCCGGCGCCTCCGGCCTCGGGAAGAAGAGCCGAGACGGCCTCGGGTTCACACCCGGGGCCGTTCGCGTTTCAGCGGGTGAGGATGCGGCCGGTGCGGGTCGTCAGCTGGAGGACGTTGCCGTGCGAGGTCGAGAGGCTGGGTAGCGAGGCGGCGGGGATGGGCTCCCAGTCGGCGATCTCGTCGTCGTCCTGGGCCGGGCGGGCCGGGCACTCCTGGAAGTCGTCCTCGGTGACGCGGACGCGGAGCTGGCGGCCGGCGAGCTGGTCGACGCCGAGCGGTCGGCTGCTGGCGTCGACGAACCAGGCCTGCACGTTGTAGAGCGTGTTGCCGACGGCGACGTTGGCGAGGCCGAAATCGTCGCCCGAGCAGCCCAGCCAGACGTCGGTCACGGCGTCGTAGAGGTGGACCTCGACCTCGAGCGTGCCGAAGCCGTCGCTCTCGTTCACGTTGATCTGCGTGATGTACGGGATGTCGGCGATGACCACCTGCTGCTGGACGGTCGTGGTGTGGCCGACCGCGTCGCTCGCCGTCACCGCGAGCGTGTGGACGCCGGCCGCGAGCGTCGAGGTGTCCCACGAGCGCGTGAGCGTGCAGCCGGCGAGGCAGTCGGCGAAGGTCACCGGCGGGGTGGTCACGCCGTCGATCGAGAGGGTCGCGGTGATGGCGCCGGGGCCGCGATCGACGATGCCGGCCTGGATCGTGGTGACCGTCGCGCCGCGCGACTCGCCGCCGCTGGGGCGGAGGAACGTGATCTGCGGCGCGTCCTCGAAGCGGATCGCGACGCTGTCCGAGGCGGCCGCGCCCTGATCGTCGCGGGCCTCGATCTGCGCGGTGTGGGTGCCCTCGCGCATCGCGTCGGCGTCCCAGTGGAAGGTGAGGTCGCAGCCGGCGAAGCAGTCGCCGCCGACCGGCAGGCCGCTGACCTGGAGGAGCCCGGGCGCGGCCACGCCGTCGACGTGGAGGTCGAAGCCGGCGATCGGGTTGCCGGTGACGCGACCGTCGATGCGCACCAGGTCGTGGTGGGTGACGAGGGCGCCGTCCTGCGGCGCGAGGATCTCGAAGGTGGGCGCGGCGCGCGGCGAGTCGATGCCGGCGTCGACGGGGGCGTCGGTCGGCGCGTCGAGCGGGCGGGCGTCGATCGACGCGTCGGGGGCGGTGGCTGCGTCGGGGACGACGTCGCGATCGTCGGGGTCGTGGTAGAGGAGGCAGCCGGTGAGGGTGGTGCTCGCGAGCGCGAACGCGAAGGGCAGGGCGCGAAGGGGGAGGTCGGCCATTGCGGGCCGGTCACTACAAGGCGGGTGCCAGGCGCCGATGTCAGCGGAACCCCGAGCGACGCGGGCTCGCCGCTGTCGGATCCTCGTCACCCGAAGACGCAACTTGCGCATGTGGTGGTCGGTCGTGAACAATTCGTCCATGAGCGCCCGTCGTGCCCTCTCGGCCGCTGCCGTCGCCGCCCTGGCGGCGGGCTGCGCCGAGCTCGGCGTGGTCGGTGACGGGACGACGGTGTCGTGGGGGCCGCCCAACGAGGGGGTGCTGGTCGACGGCGCGCGCCTGCCGCTCGAGGGCGAGGGCTTCGTCGTGCCGCCGCGCTGGGCCGCGCGCGGCACGCAGTGGGGCGCCGACGAGCTGATCGACACGATCGCGCACGTGGGCCGCGTCGTTTCCGCCGCGCACCCCGGCAGCCGCCTCGTGGTCGGCGATCTGTCGATCGAGGGCGGCGGCAAGTCGAAGCACCACCGGTCGCACCAGACCGGGCGCGACGTCGATCTGGTCCTGTTCGCGAAGACCGCCGCCGGCAAGCCGATCGAGCTCACCGAGATGCGGCGTTTCGGGGCCGACGGCAAGACGGTGGGCGGGGGCGAGCCGCTGGTGTTCGACGCCGAGCGCACCTGGACGGTCGTGCGCGCGCTGGTCGAGGCGCCCGGCCCTGGCGTCGCCAACATCTTCATCTACGCGCCGCTGCGCGACCTCGTGCTCGATCACGCGCGCGGCAGCGGCGCGCCCGACGCCATCGTCGATCTCGCCGGCCAGGCGCTCGCCCAGCCGAGCGACTCCGCGCCCCACGACGATCACATGCACGTCCGCATCTACTGCTCGCCGGACGACGCCGGCTGCAGCGACTACACCTGGCGCGCGCCGCCCAAGAAGCCGCGCCCGATCGCCGACGAAGAGGACATCGCCGCCGAGCTGGCGGAGCGCCCGCGCATCGGCTCGATGCTCCACTTCCGCGCGCGCTGGTAGCCGGGCGATAGCCGGCATTGCCGGTTCCTGCCGGCGGTACAGCCGGACCACGGGCGGAACACGTACCGGAACCCCGTTGCGCGCTCACCGCGCGAGACGACGCGGCGTGGACGCTGGAATCGCGGTTCGCGCAGGGCATGGCGGATGCACAGGGACGCCGCCAACTCGAACGAGGAGTCTCCCTGTGCGAAAGAAGCATCGCTCGAAGCACGCCCTTGCGGTTGCCGTGCTGTCCATGGCCACGACCTCGTCGGTCGCGCGCGCCGACGTCATCTTGCGCGACGGCGTCTACGGTCGCGAGCACTCGCTGCCGCTCTGTGACTGGTCGACGGAGGAACGCACGCTCTTGCAGTTCATGGCCGACCACGACGAGACGTGGGTGTGCACGTCGATGGACGATCGTGCCGCATGCACGTGGTCCGGCTACGCGCCGTCGACCTCGCGCTACTGGTTCCATCCGCGACACGAGCCGCGCTGGGACGGGGACACCTACTATCACGAAGCGCTCGATCTGCGCTGGCCCGACGCCACGTCGCTGTACGGCACGTGGAACATGTCGTGCGCGGCACCGGGTCGGCGCAAGCCAGGGCCGACGCCGCTCCCCGGGCGCCATCGCGTGCTCGGCTCGGTAATCGAGGGCCGGGCGGTCTCGCCGACCTGCACGGGCGCGGATCCGGCTCGCGACGTGATCCTCGCGGAGCTCGACGGTGGCACCGTCGAGCACATCCGACCTGGCTACGTCCGGGGCTCGGTCCAGATCGCACGGTCTCCGTACTGGGCGCCGCTCGACGACCTCCGCGTCGCGATCCAGGGGTACACCGACGGCGATTGGCACGACCTGGCCACGACCGCCGCCACGACGACACTCGCACCGGAGACGTACGCGGTCGAGGCGACCGTCGCCGAGCTCACCGACGTGAGGCTGCAGGTACGTGGTCGGATCCGGTGCAATGCGCAGTACGGGACCGGCTACGACCTGCGCGACGCGCGGCTCTTCGTCGAGGCGTGCGTGCCCGACGTCTCGAACCCGGGAGAATGCCTGTGACCGCCCGGCGAATCGGTTCGGTGCTCGCCGTCGCGCTGCTCGCCGGCTGTACGGCCTGGGAGGAGGGCGACGAGCTCGGTGCGGATGACGCCTCGACCACGGCCTCGCCGATCACGTCGGCCGCGGTCGTGGACCTCATCTCGCCGGCGACCTGCGTGCTCTCCAACGGCAAGCTCCGGCAGTGCGTGATCGCCCCGCGGACGATCTCGCTGCCGGTCAGCGACACGGCGGTGCCGGTACGCACCGTGGTCCGGCGGGTCATGAGCGGCAATTGCAGCACGCCCTATCCGGTGGCCGTCGCCGTGCGGGTCGACGGTGATTCCGAGACCACGATGCGCTTCCTGTCGGAGCCGCAGATCGTGCTCCGCCGCCCTGACGGCGCACGGGCGGTCGAGGTGTCGCTCCGCGACGTGACGACGTGGACCCCCTACCTCGTCGTCGACGGCAGCTGCCGCGTCAGGCTGGAGGTCGATTCCAACGAGCCGGACGTCGAGACGCGGCAACAGGCGGAGGCGGCGCTCGCACGCTACGACCTCGCGATCCTGAACGCCCGCGAGCGGCGGCGCACCTACGAGGCGCTGCTCGCGTTCCAGTCGGCGTACACGTTCACGCGCGCGCTCGCGGACTCGTTCCACGTCGAGCTCACCAACGATACGATGCAGGCGCTGCGACAGGCTGCGATCGCCGCGGAGCCCGCCCTCGCGAACGCCGCCATGGGTTGCGGCGGCGGCGAGCCCGACGAGACGCTGGCGGAGCTCTACATCTCGCTCGTCGCGCTCGGCGATCCGGGGACGTGGCTCAACCCGGACGGGTCGACCAGGACCCTGGCGCAGTTCTATGGCGCGGACGCCTCGGCGGTGCTCGCGCGGATCGAGGAGCTCACGGCCCAGGCCAACCCTGATCTGCGCACCGAGTACGAGGAGGCGCGGGCCCAGGCCGAGGTCGACCTCACGACCCTCGAGCAACAGCGGAGCCTCGCGCACGTGCAGCTCGCGCCCTGGCTGGAAGGTGCGCCGTGAGCCGGCGGTGCGTGGTGGGCACGCTCGCCCTGGCGGCTGCCTTCGCGACGGGTTGCGCCGAGCCACACGATGCGGCGACCCCCATCGCCGACACCACACCCACGCTGACGACCCACTGGTGGTACGTGGTGAGCGGCGCGACCAGCGCCACGGAGTCACGCAGCGCCACGACGACGTCCGAGAAGGACGCGGTGCTCGCGCGGATTCGCACCCTGGTGACCACGCACTGCCCCGGCGCGACCGAGTGCCGCGTCGGGTTGCAGGCGATGGTGTGTGCGCCGTCGATCGGCGGTTCGGACTTCTGCTCGACCGCCCGCATCGCCACGCACGTGGGCTGGCAGGCGACGGTGGAGGCGCTCTCGACGTTCCAGCGCGAGCAGCTGGCGTTTCTGGAGCAACGCAACGTGCCGGCGCGCTGGATCGAGGAGACGCTTCGCTACCATCGTGGGTACCAGAGCACGGTGCTCGCCGAGCTCACCGAGCTCGGAAGGGCCGTGTCGGCCGAGCGCGACCGCATCATGGAAGCGGCGCGTGACCGCCTGGGCGCGATGGGAGGTGCGGTCCAGGGCCAGGAGACCGTCCGGCTGGCCAACCTGCGCTGGAGCATCGGCGAGCTGGACGGTGCCGCCGAAACCTACGAGGTCGGCCTCGCCCGGGTCCGTCCGCTGTACGCCGACATCGCCCAGCGCTTCACGGCGTACCGGGAGACCGAGGCCAGCGCGATCGCAACGTTGCAGGATCTCGCCGCGCGGGCGAGCGGCGCCGAGCTGGCGGGCATGGCCGCGCTCCGGGTCGAGCTCGCCGTGCTGAGCGGCGACGAGAACCGGATCCCGCAGCAGCTGATCGTGGACGCGGAGCGCGTGCGCTGGGAGCTCGCCTACGTCCAGGCCGAGTACGACGGGGCGGTCGCCCCGCACGGCGAGGTCCTCCAGGCCGAAGGCCTGACGCGGCTCGATCACACGACGGTGCCGCGCGAGGGCATGGGCCGGGTCGTGCACTATGCGGAGCAACGAATCGCGCGCGTCAACGCCGCCGTGCGCGAGCTCTTCGAGGGGCTCGACCGACGCGAGGAGGCGCTGGTGCTCATCGCCGCCGACGCGGCGACGCGCGACGCCGCCGCGGCCGCCGCCGGCGCCCACGCCGAGGCGCGCTTCCTCGACGACATCACCGCGCGCATGGCGGAGATGTGGCGAACGCCGCCCACCAGCGCCGGCCTCCGGCTGGCCATCCTGGGCGAACGCCTGCGCGTCATGCAGGGGTTCCTCCAGCTCGAGACCCTGTGCGCCGGCGGTGCGCAGCTGGCGACGTGGCGCGGGCCCGGATGCCTGCGCGTCGCCAACGAGCTGCCCAAGGTCCGTCGCTACCTCACGCAGACGCTACCGTTCACCATCCGCTACGGCATCACGAAGTTGCGCACGGCGGGCGTGGCCGAGGCGGAGCTGGCCGCCATCGAGGCCGAGCTGGTCGCGGGCCGCATCGACGCGGCGGTGCACCGCTACGACATCGCGGTGCGCTTCGTGGAGGAGGGCTGACATGCGCTCGAAACCCTGGATCCGTGTCCTCGCGCTCACGGTGGCGTTCGTCTGCACGCTGTCGTCGCTCGCCGCGGCGGCCGACGACTTCCGCCTCGACTGGTGGGCGAAGAACTATCCGAACAGCAACGTCGACGCGCGCCTCGATCCGGAAGGCGCGCCGGTATTCACGGTCAACACCCTCCCCATCCCGACGTACTCCGATCAGGGCACGCTCGTCCGCGGGACCCAGAACGCGTGGGAGATGTGGTTCCGGGCCCGGTTCAACGGGGCGCTGTTTCGCATCGGCGCGAACCCGATCGCGATGGTGATCGGCACCCATGCCACGCATGGCGTCCGCATGGACAACCGCGTCTACCTGCGGGGCCCGCAGGTAGACCGGCTGCTCTTCCAGTTCGGTCTCGACGGCAGCGTCTTCACCGGGACGACCAACGTCACCCTGAGCCTCCGCGAGATCGATCCGCAGCTCGCCGACTCGATCGAGGCGCTGCGCCGCGCGATCGAGGACGCCCGGCGACGACTGGCGCAGGAGGCAATCGCGGCCGACGAGCGCAACGCCGCCGACCTCGACCGGCTGGCGGCGCTGGACGCGCTGCTCGACGATCTCCTCGACCGGGGATGGGATGGCATCTCACCCGACGAGCTCGACGCGCTGCTCGAGCAGTTCGACGATCTGTTGCCGGGAGTGCGCGAGGCCCTGGTCGCGTTCCTCGAGGACCTGCGGCGCAACGTGGACGATCTCCGTCGCGAGATCGAGCGCATCAGCGAGGTGTACCAGCAGCAGGCCGAGGCCATCGACGACATCGTGGGCGCGGCGCCGACGTGGGATCCGTCGGACGAGAGCGGCTTCGAGCCGGTCGAGGACGGCGACCTCCCGCCGATCGACATCCCCGAGGTCTTCGACGAGCCCTGGGACGACGACCACGACCCGTACCGGCTCTACGCCGACGAGATCATCGCGTCGCTGGCGCGGACGGTCAGCCAGGACGGCTCGTCGCTCGTGGTCGATCGGCCGACCTTCCTCTCGATCTACGAGGGCTGGCGCTACAACGTCGAGAACCTCGAGCTCGTCCTGCAGATGCGCTCGGTCGTATCGCAGGCCGAGTGGGGTGCGTTCCTCACCTCGAAGACGCGCGTCCTCGGCTTTCTGCGCCACTACATCGGCGACGACGGCTGGCTGCACCGGGCCTACGTGCCGCCCGAGGTCAAGGAGCTCGTCGCCTTCCTGAAGGATCTCGGCGTCGCCTCGCGCTTCTACGCGCGGGCCCGATCGATCCAGCTCGAGCTGAACCTCTACGGCGATCAGCTGACCGAGCGCCAGCGCGCGATCGTCGACATCCTGATCGTCCTCTACAGCGTGACGCGCGAGCGTGCGTCACAGCAGGCGCCCGACGAGGATGACGGCTTCTGGAGCACCGTCGGCGACGCCCTCGACACGGCGATCTCGTTCACCCCCGTCGGCGACTTCCTCGACCTCTGTCGCGCGGTCGGCGGTCGTGAGGACTGCATCGGTGGACGCGAGCTCACGCTCGAGGAGCGCGCGCTCAGCGGGCTCGGGGTGGTCGTGGGCAGCGGCGCGGCCTGGAAGGCGGCCGCCTCGAAGGTGAGCGGCGTGGCGGTCGGCGCGGTCCGCAAGGTCGGCGACGTCCTCGACGACCTTCCGCCCCGTCGGCCCCAGGCCAACATCGTCCAGCAGATCGACCATGCGGGTGGCTCGATCACGTACGTTCACGCGAACGGATGGCGCATCAAGTACGGCCGACGTGGCTTCCCGGACTTCTCGCCGTACATGCACCCGGATCGCGTTCGCGCAACGCAGCGAATCACACTCACGGGAAGTCGCAGAGCAGACTTCCGCGAGGCGAACCGCAAGGCCGGTTTCGGAGATAGTGCGGACGCGACTCCTGACGGCTACACGTGGCATCACCACGAGGATCTCGGCAAGATGCAGCTCGTGCGCACCGATGTCCATCGCGGCTTCGCTCACAACGGTGGCGTCGCGGTCTGGCAGCGCGTCCACGGCCGGGAGTACGCACCATGAGCCCACTTGGTCCACCACAGCCAACGGAGTATGGCGGCACCCTACGCTTGCGGACTGGGGCCGCCAGCGAGGCGCGCGTCGAGGCGCTCGAAGCTCAGATCGGGGCACGATTGCCGGACGACTATCGCCAGTTCCTTCTGCGCTACAACGGTGGCAAGCCGCTTCCCTCGGGCTTCCGGCTCGCGCAGCGAACAGGCCCGTACACGGACTCACTCGTGCACTCTCTCGACTCGCTCTATGACGACGACATCTGCAATCTCGAGAGCACTGTGCGGTGGCAACGCGTTCCTCCTGGCGTGATCACGATCGGCTGCGATCCCGGAGGGAACGGCATCTGCCTCGTCGTCGCGGGGGAGCGGCGGGGCCAGATCTGGTTCTGGGATCACGAGCGCGAGCCCGATGAGCCGGACTGGTCGAACATGGACCTGGTCGCGACCAGCTTCGAGGCCTTCATGAAGGGCCTCACGCCCGTCGATTGAGGGTCGCGGCCGCGCCCGCTACTGCAGCGGCGCGGTCGGGCGCACCGACTGGACCAGGCGGTCGAACGTGCGCGTCATGGCGGCGACGTCGGCGGGGGAGTCGGCGGCGAGGATGACGCTGACGACGTGATCGCCCACGACGATGACCGCGTGCCGGAGATAGGCGTTGCCGATCCGGTACTCGAGCGTCGGCGTGCGCGAGTCGTGGCGTAGCGCGCCCCGGGCGAAGCCCGCCGCGGTGAGCTGCGCGTCGAGCGTCGCCGCGATCGAGCTCGGGTCGCGGTTGCAGAAGGTCGCGCCCGCGCGGCAGTCGGTCGCGATCGGGTCGACCGCGACCGCGATGCGAACGCGCGGCTTCGAGCGCGAGAGCCACAGAAGCGTGCGCGGGTAGCCGCTCGACTCGGTGATGCGCCAGCCGCGGGGCAGGGTGGCGCGCAGGCCGTAGGTCTCCGAGACGTAGCTGTTGCCCTCGATGTCGGCGGCCGCGCGGTGGCTGACACCGAGCCCCGCGAGCGCGGCGCACGCGAGGGCGGCGACACCGAGTCCGACGAGGATTCGCTTGGGAGCGGCGTGAGACGCCATCGGCGCGTCGAGGTTACCGCGGTCGCGCAGGCGAGCGCGTCACCTGAACAGAGTTGCAGCGAAATAGTTGACTCTTCCGCCTTGTGTATCGTTGACCGACTCCATTCACACGAATACAGTGACACTACTTACCGGGGACGAGCGTACTCGCTTCGTTCCGTTTGGGGGGATCCCGCCATGACCCGGCCTGTCACGCCGTCGCTCGACGCGAGCGACATCGAGCTCTCGACGCCGTACGCCCCGTACGGCGCGCCGAGCTACGCGCTCGTCGACGACGAGCTCGTCGCGTCGGTGGGGGGCGATGTGCGGACGCGCGCGCTCGCCGCGGGTGTCGTCGCGCACCGCCGGCGCGGGGGCGAGGGCGAGGCACCGGCGCCGCGCAAGGGACCGGCCGGCTACCTCGCGCCCGAGGAGCTCCGCCAGATCGAGGAGCAGCACGGCGAGGGCATCACCGCGGTCCAGATCGTCGACGTCTTCGTCTCGCGCGGGGTCCGCTTCTCCGAGGCGAGCTTCCGGAAGTACGTCCAGCAGGGGCTCCTGCCGCGCAGCCGCCGCGTCGGCCGCAAGGGCAAGAACAAGGGCTCCCTCGGCGTCTACCCGCCCAAGACCGTCCGCCGCATCAACGAGGTGAAGCGGCTGATGGGCGAGGGCTACACGATCGAGGAGATCCAGGAGCAGTTCCTGCTCTTCACCGACCTCGTCGAGAACGTCGACGAGTCCGTCACCGAGCTCCTCGCGCGGCTCGACGAGGGCGTCGCGTCCGAGCGGCTCGATCCGCAGGCGCGCCGCGCCGTCGCCAAGGAGCTCGGCGACGTCCGCCGCGTGGCCGGCGACCTGGTCGAGCGCCTCGGCGCGCTCGCGCAGAAGGTCGCGGCGCCGCGCTCGGCCCTCTTGCGCAGGAGCGGCGCCGCGGGCGCCGCCGAGGACCTGCTCTAGCCAATTCGTTCACGTGACCACGGGCACCGAACCAGGAGAGAGATCATGAGCGCCAACCACGACGAGGACGAGGACCAGATCTTCGCCGCCGGCGTCGCCGACG
Organism: Myxococcales bacterium UBA2376; assembly: GCA_002344285.1. Lineage (GTDB taxonomy): Bacteria > Myxococcota_A > Polyangia > Haliangiales > Haliangiaceae > UBA2376. Next base: position 20,818 of record DDTA01000262.1, on the reverse strand, counting down.
ACGGCGAGGCCGACGTCGACGAGGCCGACGAGGGCGGCGAAGGCGACGAGCTCGACGGCGAGCCCGGGGACATCGACGCCGAGGGCGGCGACGTTCCGGAGTTGAGCCGCAAGGTCCGGCGCCGGCGGCGCCGCACCCGGCCGCGCTCGCGCACGATCGCGATGAAGCGGCTGACCCGCGAGGAGCTGCGCGTGGGCGCGCTCATGTTCCCGCCGGTCGACGTGCCGCGGCCCAAGACCCGCGCCGAGTGTCGCGAGGAGGCGCGCCCGTGCCCCTGGGTGGCGTGCAAGTTCCACCTCTACCTCGACGTCAACCCCGAGACCGGCTCGATCAAGATCAACTTCCCCGATCTCGAGCCGTGGGACATGAAGGACACCTGCTCCCTCGATGTCGCCGAGCGCGGCGGCATCACCCTCGAGGAGGTGGGCGAGATCATGAACCTCACCCGGGAGCGGATCCGCCAGGTCGAGGTGCGCGGGTTGCTCAAGCTCAAGATGGCGTCCCCGTCGCCCGACGAGGTTGGCGCCGCCCTGTTGCGGCGACCCGGCCAGTGATGTAACAGCGCGCTCATGCGCGTTCGCCGTGCCCTCCTCTCGGTTTCCGACAAGCGCGGCGTCGTCGAGCTGGCTCGTGCCCTGCGCGAGCTCGACGTCGTCCTCCTCTCCACCGGCGGCACCGCCGCCGCGCTGACCCAGGCCGGCCTGCCGGTCACGCAGGTCTCGGACTTCACCGGCGCCCCCGAGATCCTCGACGGCCGGGTCAAGACGCTCCACCCGCGCGTGCACGGCGGCCTCCTCGGCCGCCCGATCGCCGCGCACGAGGCAGAGATGGCCGCCAACGGGATCGAGCCGATCGATCTCGTGGTCGTGAACCTCTACCCGTTCGAGGCGACGATCGCCAGGGACGGCGTCGCCTTCGCCGACGCGATCGAGAACATCGACATCGGCGGCCCNNATCGGTGGCCCGGCGATGCTGCGCTCGGCGGCCAAGAACCACGAGCGGGTCGCGGTCATCGTCGATCCCGACGACTACGCCGCCGTGATCGCCGAGCTGAAGGCGGGCGGCGGCGCGCTCTCGGCCCAGCGCCGGCTCCAGCTCGCGCGCAAGGTCTACGCCCACACCTCGGCGTACGACGCGGCCATCGCGGGGTACCTCACGTCGATCGACGACGCGGCGGTGGCCGCCCCCGACGCCTCGCCGGCGCGGCGCGCCTTCCCCGACACCGCCGCCGCGCAGTGGCAGAAGCTCTACGACCTCCGCTACGGCGAGAACCCGCACCAGCAGGCCGCGTTCTACGCCGACGCCCGCAGCGCGCTGGCGGGCTGGCCGCCGTCGCGGCCGACGATCGCGTCGGCCGAGGTGCTGGGCGGCAAGCAGCTCTCGTACAACAACATCCTCGATCTCGACGCCGCGCTCGGCCTGGTCCTCGAGCTGCGCGAGTGCGCCGCGGTCGTGGTGAAGCACAACAACCCCTGCGGCGTCGCGCTCGGTGCCACGCCGGCGCAGGCGTACGAGCGCGCGCGCGCGGCCGACCCGGTCTCGGCGTTCGGCGGCATCGTCGCGCTCAACCGCGAGGTCGACGGGCCGCTCGCCGCGCTCCTCGCCGAGACGTTCCTCGAGTGCGTCGTCGCGCCCGACTACACCGCCGAGGCGCGGGCCACGCTCGCCGCCAAGAAGAACCTGCGGCTCGTGCGTGCGATCGGCGACTGGACGCCGCGCACCGGCGACGCGGTGGCGACCGTGCGCTCGGTCGCCGGCGGCGTGCTGGTGCAGACCGCGGACACCGGCCTCGTCGACGTGCGCGCCGCCAGGGTCGCGACCCGGCGTGCGCCGAGCGAGACCGAGCGCGACGATCTGGCCTTCGCGTGGACGGTCGCCAAGCACGTCAAGTCGAACGCGATCGTGTTCGCCAAAGGTGGCGTGACGCTGGCGATCGGCGCCGGTCAGATGAGCCGGGTCGACTCGGTGAAGATCTGCGAGCTGAAGGCGGGCGCCGCGCTGGCGGGCAGCGCGGTGGCCTCGGACGCGTTCTTTCCGTTCCGTGACGGAGTCGACGTGCTGGCGCGGGCCGGCGCGACCGCCGTCGCGCAACCCGGCGGATCGGTTCGAGACGACGATGTGATCGCCGCCGCCGACGAGCACGGCCTGGCGATGGTGTTCACCGGGATGCGTCATTTCCGACACTGATTCTCCGGCCACAGATCGCCGACGGGCGCGGCTAGCGATTGACTCGCCGGAAGAAACTGGCAAGTCTGCGCCCATTCGCATGGCTTCCGACCACGCTGTAGGACTCGTCCGCCTTCTTCCCAGCGTCGCCCTGATCGCGACGCTCGTCGTCTCGGGCGCCGCGTGTGGCGGCGGCGGCGGCGGCGGTGACGACGACGTGGACGCGTCGTCGCAACCGGCGTGCAGCAACGGCCGCGACGACGATGGCGACACCCTCGTCGACTTCCCCGCGGATCCCGGGTGCGAGAGCGCCGACGATCCCGACGAGTCCGGCTCCGGGCTCCCCGACTGCGCCGACTCGCGCGACAACGACGGCGACGGGAAGATCGACTACCCGTTCGACCCGGGCTGTCTCGTGCCCAACCAGGACAGCGAGACCGACGATTGCCCCGACGGGCCCAACTGTCCGGAGTGTGGCGACGGCCGCGACAACGACTTCGACGGCATCATCGACTACGCCGGCGGCGACCCCGACTGCACCTCGGCGGCCGACGACAGCGAGCTCGACATCTCGGCCGGCGTCTGCGGCAACGGGACGTCGGTCGTGCCGCTGCCACCGTCGGGCATGGTGAGCGGCACCCTCGGCACCGGCATCTCCAACCTCATGCCGGTGCGCTGCACCGGCGCCGTCGGCACCGGCACCGAGGCGGTCTACGTCGTGACCGTCACGGAGCGCGAGACCCTGGTCGCGACGACGGACGACCCGGCGACGACCGCCGACACGGTCCTCTACCTGCGGCGCTCGTGCACCAACACGACGACCGAGCTCGCCTGCAACAACGACATCGGCGCGACCAACACGCGCTCGACCTTGACCGTCTCGGTCGAGCCCGGCACGTACTTCCTCGTCGTCGACGCGCGCGGGCCGGCCAGCTCGGGCGGCTACGTCCTCCGCGTCACCCGGCACGCCGCCCTGGGGGAGGCGTGCGCCCTCGAGACCGACTGCGCGCCCGACCACCTCTGTCGCGTCCCCGCCGGTGGCACGACCACGAGCTGCGAGCTCCCGGTCTGCGGCGACGGCCGCGACGACGATGGCGACGGCGAGATCGACTTCCCCGACGATCCGGGCTGCACGTCGCTCCTCGACGGCGACGAGGCGGACACGTGCCCCGGCGCCGGCTGCCCGGCCTGCGCCAACGGCATCGACGACGACGGCGACGGTCAGATCGACTACCCGGCCGACACCAACTGCGCGTCGGCGAGCGCCGAGAGCGAGTTCAACTGCACGACCGCCGATCCGGTCCGGCTCTTCACCGGCAACGTCACGGGCCAGACCACGGCGGCCCTGGCCAACGACGTCCAGCTCACCTGCGGGACCAACGGCCGCGACGAGGTCTGGCTCCTGCGGGTGAACGCCCCGCTCGCCGAGATCCGCATCGACACGATCGGCTCGACGATCGACACCGCGATCGCGCTCCGGCGCGCGAGCTGCAACGGCTTCGATCTCCAGTGCGACGACGACGCCGCCGGCAGCGGCGACTCCTCGCTCTTCCTCGTCGACCTGCCGGTCGGCGACTACTACCTCGTCGTCGACGACAAGAACACGGGCGGCACCTACAACCTCAACGTCCGCGGCGTGTGGGCCGACGGCGCGGCGTGCGATCCGGCGTCGACCGCGTTCCGCTGCGCCGACGGGTTCCAGTGCACGGGCGCGGTGCCCGGCGCGACGTGCACGCCGGTCGCGTGCAACGACAACATCGACGAGGACGGCGACGGCTTCCCCGGCTTCCCGAGCGATCCGGGCTGCGTCGACGCGTCCGACGACGACGAGAGCGACGCCTGCCATCCCACGCCGGGCGCCGGCTGTCCGGCGTGCGCCAACGGCGTCGACGACGACGGCGACTCGTTCGTCGACTATCCGCTCGATCCCGGCTGCACGTTCGCGGCGCAGAACAGCGAGCTGGCGCCGTGTATGTCCTTCGATCCGGTCCTGCCGTTCACGCAGAACCTCGCCAACGTCACGACGATCGGCACGCGGCTCAACGACGTCGCCCTCTCGTGTGGCACCAACGGCCGCGACGAGATCTACCGGCTCATCGTGCCCACGCCGCTCACCGAGCTGCGCATCGACACGCTGGGCTCGCCGCTCGACACCGTGGTCGGCGTGCGGCTGGGGACGTGCAACGGCACCGACCTCGCGTGTGACGACAACACGGGGTTGAACGGCGATTCGCTCATCAACATGACCAACGTGTCGATCGGCGAGTACTTCATCATCGTCGAGGATCGCGCGGTCTCCGGGCCCGGCGCCTACAACCTGAACGTCCGGGGCACGCTCGCCGTCGGCGGTCGCTGCGATCCGGCGTCGACGATCTTCTTCTGTCCCACGGCCCACGCCTGCATCGGCGCCCCCGGCGCCGAACGGTGCGAGCCGGCGGCGTGCAACGATCCGATCGACCAGGACGGCGATGGCTTCCCCGGGTACCCGTCGGACCCCGGCTGCACCGACGTGTCGGATCCCGACGAGTCGGACGACTGCCCGGGCGGCCCGTCGTGCCCGGCGTGCGCCAACGACGTCGACGACGACGGCGACGGCTGGATCGACTACCCGCTCGATCCCGGCTGCCTCGCGGCGAGCGACGCCAGCGAGGTCCAGTGCACCTCGATGGATCCGGTCCTGACCTTCACCGGCCCGGTCACCGGCGCGACCACGAGCGGCCGCGCCAACGACCTCGCGCTCTCGTGCGGCACGAACGGGCGCGACGAGGTCTACCGCTTCGTCCTCAACCGCCCGGTGACCGAGCTCCGGGTCGACACGATCGGCTCGGCGCTCGACACCGTGGTCGGCATCCGGCGCAGCGACTGCGCCAGCGCCGATCTCGTCTGCAACGACAACGGGCCGGGTCTCGGCAACGCCTCGCTGGCGACGCTGGCCAGCCCGACGCCGGGCGAGTACTACATCGTCGTCGACGACCGCAACAGCACGTCGTCCACGTACAACCTCCGCGTCACCGCCTCGCTCCCGCCGGGGGCGGCGTGCGCCCCGGGCGACCCGGTCTACGTCTGCGGCTCGACCTACCGGTGCGCGGGCGCGGCCGGCGCCGAGACCTGCGTCCCCGGCGTGTGCAACGACAACATCGACGAGGACGGGGACGGCTTCCCGGGCTACCCGACCGACCCCGGGTGCACGTCGCCCGCCGACCCCGACGAGACCGACGACTGCCCGTCGGGGCCGACCTGTCCGCTCTGCAGCGACGGACTCGACAACGACAACGACGGCTTCACGGACTACCCCGCCGATCCGACCTGCGGCGCGGCCGCCGACAACGTCGAGGCCGCGATCTGCAACTCCGCCGATCCGATCCTCACGTACACCGGCCCGGTCAGCGGGGCGACGATCTTCACCCGGCTCAACGACGTGGCGCTCTCGTGTGGCAGCAATGGCCGCGACGAGATCTATCGCCTGATCATCAACCGGCCGGTGGCGCGCCTCGTGGTCGACACCCTGGGCTCGCCGCTCGACACGGTGGTGGGGATCCGGCGCACGAACTGCAACGGCACCGACCTCGTGTGTGACGACAACTCCGGCGGCAACGGCGACTCGGTCGCCGTCCTGGTCAACGTGCTCCCCGGCGAGTACTTCATCATCGTCGACGACCGCAACGCCGCGAGCGCGCCGTATGACCTGCGCGTCACCGCCGAGCTGCCCCCGAACGCCGCGTGCACGCCGGGCGCGGGCCTGTACGTGTGCGGGCTCGGCTACGCGTGCCAGGGGCCGGCGGGGGCCGAGACGTGCGCCGCCGCGGCGTGCAACGACAGCATCGACGCCGACGGGGACGGTTTCCCCGGCTACCCGACCGATCCAGGCTGCGCGGACATCAGCGACAACGACGAGAGCGACACCTGCCCGAGCGGCCCCGGCTGCCCGGCATGTGGCAACGGGCTCGACGACGACAACGACACCCGCGTCGACTATCCGGCGGACTTCGGCTGCGCGTCGGCGAGCTCGGTCAGCGAGCTCGAGTGCCCGATCGAGACCGACCCCATCCGGCTCGTCACCCACCCGGTGACCATGGGCTCGACCACGGGCATGACCAACAACTTCACGCCCACGTGCCAGAGCTCGAACAACTCGGACGTCACCTTCGTCCTCGCGCTGCCGGTGCCCGTGGCCACGCTCCGGCTCGACACGATCGGCAGCTCGTTCGACACCGTGCTCTCGATCCTCGACATCGCCTGCTCGGCGGTGATCGAGTGCAACGACGACGGCGGCGGCTCGCTCCGCTCGCTGATCAACCGGACCAACGTGCCGCCCGGCAACTACGCGGTCGTCGTCGACGGCTACAGCTCGGCCAACGGCGCCTTCCTCCTCAACATCCGCGGCACGGTCGCGCCGGGCACGGCGTGCACCAGCCCACTCTTCTCGACCGGTGTCCTGTCGTGTCCCTCGGGGACCGTGTGCAACGCGGGGGTCTGCCAGTGAACAAGCTCGCCAGGGTTCTCTTCACCGCTGCGGTCGTCGCGACCGTGGCCTTCGCCAGCGCCTGCGGTGGCGGCGCCGGCGACGATGACGGCGTCACGCCGCCCGCCGGCGACGCCGACATGGACGGCATCTCCGACGCCGACGAGGGCCGGTCGTCGAACACCGACACCGACGGCGATGGGACGCCGGACTGGCAGGACTCCGATTCGGACGACGACGGGGTGCCCGACTCGATCGAGGCGGGGGACGGCGACCTGAACACCGACCCGTACGATTCGGACGGCGACGGGACTCCCGACTTCCGCGACCTCGACTCGGACGACAACGGGCGACCGGACGGCGTCGACGGCACCGACGATCCCGACGGTGACGCGCGCCCGAACTTCGCCGACAACGACGACGACGGCGACAACATCGACGACCGCAACGAGCTCGGGGCCGACCCGGCGAACCCGGTCGACACCGACGGCGACGGCACGCCGGACTTCCGCGACAGCGACAGCGACGGCGACACGATCCTCGACCAGTACGAAGGGTCGCTCGACTTCGACAGCGACGGCACCGGCAACTTCCGCGACCTCGACTCCGACGGCGACTGCATCTCCGATCGGCTCGAGTCGGGTGGGGTCACGCCGCCGCGCAACAGCGACGACGACTCGCGGCCGGACTTCATCGACCGCGACAGCGACAACGACGGCGTCGCCGACGGCGCCGAGGACGCGAACTGCAACGGGGCGCGGGACGCCGGCGAGACCGATCCGCTCGACGGCGACAGCGACGACGACGGCGCGTCGGATCTCGTCGAGGAGGCCGCCGGCACCGATCCGCTGGACCCGGCCGACAACCCCCAGGCCAACGGCGACTTCGTCTTCGTGGTGCCCTACAACGAGCCGCCTTCGCCGATGGACGACGACCTCGACTTCCGCACCAACCTGCAGTCGCTCGACATGTACGTGATCCTCGATCGTTCGGGCTCGATGTCGACCGAGATCACGACGGTGAAGAACAACCTCTCGACCGTGGTGCGCAACCTGACGTGCCCGCCGCTCGGCAACGGGCAGCCCGGGCAGTGCATCCCCGATCTGTGGGCCGGCGCCGGCACCGTCGGCTACTCCGGCAGCGGCGCGGATACGTACGTCAACCACGTCGACGTCCAGCCCAACCCGAGCTTCCAGTCGGTCGCGATCAACGAGCCGGGCGGATGCTGCGCCGAGCCCCTCAACTTCGGCGTCTACGCGGCGATCACCGGCAACGGCACCGGCGCGGCGAGCGGCTGCAACCTGTCGGGCGTCGGGCCGCGCACGACGTGCACCGGCTCGCCGGCGCGCACCGCGGGCTACAACACGTTCGGCTACCCCTGCTTCCGCGAGGGCGTCCTTCCGGTCATCCTGCTCACGACCGACGAGCCGCCGCTTTCGGGCGGCACCGATCCCAACCCGTGCCCGTCGTGGCAGAACGTCGTGCGGCCGATCATGAACGCGCGCGGCGCCAAGCTGATGGGCATCCTGGGCTCGGGCGTGAGCGCGTCGGTGACCAACGACCTGCGCACGATGGCGACGGACACCGGCGCCATCGACGCCGCCAACGGCAACATGCCGCTGGTCTTCGACGGCTCGGGCACCAACGCGGCCACCGCGATCGAGAACGGCGTCCGCACGCTGGCGCGCGGCGTGCCGCTCGATCTGAACGCGATCCCGCTGGACGATCCGAGCGATACGGTGGACGCGGTGCGCGAGTTCGTCGATCACCTGGAGACGCTCCAGCTCGGCACCCCGCAGTGCGCGAACATGCTGACGGCGCAGGACACGAACGGCGACCTGTTCCCCGATCAGTACATCGACGTGCGCGCCGGCACGCCGGTGTGCTGGAAGCTCGTCCCCAAGATGAACACCACGGTCGTGACCACCGAGCAGCCGCAGCTCTTCCGCGCCACCGTCCGCGTCATCGGCGACGGCATCACCGAGCTCGACCAGCGCACCGTCTACTTCCTCGTGCCGCCGGTGGTCGACATCCCGGACTGACGCGCGGTACACCCGGCGGCGATGAAGATCCTCGTCGTCGGAAGTGGCGGACGCGAGCACGCGCTGGCCTGGCGGCTGGCCGCGAGCGGCCACGCGGTCGTCGCCGCGCCCGGGAATCCGGGCATGGAGGCGGTGGCGTCGTGCCGGCCGGTGAAGGTGATGGACCTGGACGGGCAGGTGAAGCTCGCGGTCGAGGAGGGTGTCGAGCTCGTCGTCGTCGGGCCCGAGGCACCGCTGTGCGCCGGGCTGGCCGACCGGCTGCGGGCGGCGGGCGTGCCGACGTTCGGGCCGGGCGAGGCGGGGGCGCGGCTCGAGGGCTCGAAGGCGTTCTCGAAGGCGCTCTTCGCGCGCCACGGCATCCGCACGGCGGCGTTCGAGGTGTGCGCGACGGTGGAGGAGGCGGACCGCGCGATCGACGCGCTGGCGGCGCAGGCGGTGCCGGCCGGGAGCGGCGTGGTGGTGAAGGCCGACGGGCTGGCGGCGGGGAAGGGGGTCGTCGTCGCCGACGACGTGGCCGAGGCGAAGACGGCGGCGCGCGCGATGCTCGACGGCCGGTTCGGCGACGCGGGCGCGCGGCTGGTCATCGAGCAGCGCATCAGCGGCCGCGAGGTGAGCGTGCTGGCGCTGACCGACGGCGAGCGCCTCGAGGTGCTGGCGCCGGCCGAGGATCACAAGACGCTCCTGGACGGCGACCGCGGGCCCAACACCGGCGGCATGGGCACGGTGTCGCCGGCGTGGATCGACGACGCGACGCTCGCGCGCGTGCGCGCCGAGGTGCTCGAGCCGACGGTGCGCGGGCTCGCGGCCGAGGGCATCGACTACCGGGGCGTGCTCTACGCCGGGCTCATGATCGACGCGAGCGGGGCGCCCTGGCTGCTCGAGTACAACTGCCGCTTCGGCGATCCCGAGACGCAGCCGGTGATGGCGCGGCTGCGGGGCGACCTCGGCGCGGTGCTCCACGGCGCGGCGACGGGCGCGCTCGCGCAGGGCGCGCTCGCGTGGGATCCGCGCGCGGCCGTGTGCGTGGTGGTCGCGGCGGCGGGGTATCCCGAGGCGCCGCGGACCGGCGACGTGATCGGCGGGCTCGACGCGGCGAGCGACCTGACCGACGTCGTCGTCTTCCACGCCGGGACGGCGCGGCAGGGCGGGGCGATCGTCTCGGCCGGCGGCCGCGTGCTCGGCGTGACCGCGCTCGGCGACGACGTCGAGGCCGCGCGCGCCCAGGCCTACGCGGCGGTCGACCGCATCGAGCTCGCGGGCAAGCAGCTCCGTCGCGACATCGGCGCGCGCGGGAAGCGATAGAGTAGGCGCATGCCGGAGATCGCGCCGTTCCGCGGGGTGCTGTTCGACAAGGCGCGCATCGATCTCACGCGCGTGCTCTCGCCGCTGCCCGGCGTCGCGGACGCGACCGCGCGCGCGGCCGCCGGATGGATCGCGGGCGGGATCGCGGTGCGGGACGTGTACAAGGCGATCTACCGCTACTCGCAGCACTTCCCGTGGGCGGGGCGCACGCTGGTGCGCCGGGGTGTCATCGCGGCGGTGCGGCTCGCGCCGACGACCGACGCCCGCGTCCTGTCGCCGGAGCGGACGCGCGCCGAGCTCGTCGACGAGCGCGCCGCGCTGCTGGCCGAGACGCGCCTCCAGGTCGCGCACCCGTTCGCGCTCTACGGCGACGCCTCCGGCGAGGTCGAGCGCCTGCTCCACACCGTCGACGGCAAGCCGCCGACCCTCGACGTCACGCTCGCCGACGGCACCCGCCACGTGCTCCACCGGATCGCCGACGCGGAGCTCATCGGCAAGGTGCGGCGGGCGCTCGCGCCCAAGAAGATGCTGATCGCCGACGGTCATCACCGCTACGCGGCCGCGGTGACGGTGCGTGACCAGCTCGACGCCGCTGCCGGGCTCTCCCAGTACGCCTCGCCCCAGTACGCGGCGACGTTCCTGTGCAGCGGCGCCGACGGCGGCCTCGTCGTGCGCGCGAGCCACCGCCTCGTGCGCGACCTCGACGGCTTCGATCGGGCGCGCTTCCTCGAGCGCGCCCGCGAGTACTTCGTCATCGAGCCGCTCCGCGGCGGCGCCACCGACCCGGGGATCGCCGAGGCGGCGCTCGCCGACGTGCCCGGGCATCAGCCCGCGATGGTCGTCGCGTTCGCCGGCGAGGCCGACGCCTACCGCTTCATCCTCGACGCGCACGTCAACCCGCAGGCGCTCGGCGCCGGCAACCACCCGGTCGTCGCGCGCCAGCCGGTCGCCGTGCTCCACGGCATCGTCTTCGAGCGCATCCTCGGCCTCTCACCCGCGCAGCACGAGGGCGACGGCCACGTCCGTCACGCCACCGACGCCGCCGCGGCCCTCGCCGCGCTCGCCACCCCCGGCCGCGCGCAGGCCGCCTTCCTCCTGCCCGCGCCCACCGCCGACATCCTCCTCAACGTCACCCAGTCCGGCGACACCCTGCCTCCCCGCGCCTCCTGGCTCCACCCGCCGCTCGCGCCGGGCATCGTGATGAGCCCGCTCGATCCCGACGAGGACCTGCTCTAGGCCCGGGCCCCGGGGCCGGGCCCGAGGTGTGCCCCTTAAAGTTGTCAAAGTTGACACCGTCCCCAAATAGAACGCGTTCCATTTGGGGACGGTGTCAACTTTGACAACTTAGCGGGCGCCCTTCCAGCGCAGCACCTTGACCGGGTTGTCGGCGTAGCCGGAGTCGGCGATGGGTTGCTGCTTGGGGGAGTCGAAGAGGGTGTGGAGCATGACGTCGGCGGTGTCGAGGACGCCGGGGGTGCCGCGATCCTCGACGAGCGCGCCGACGTGGCGCGGGAAGAGGACGAGGTCGCCGGGGCGGGTGAAGGGGACCGGCTTGCCGCGGGCGTCGCGGTAGATGCCGTCGTCGGCGAGCGCGCCCTTGCCGAGCACGCGCGCGTGCTTCTCGAGCGAGCCGGTCCAGCCGTACGGGATCGAGAGGCCGGTGCGGCGCGCGCCGTAGACCATGAGGTCGGCGCAGTCGCTGCCCTCGAGCCGCTCGCTCTGGTGCGTGCGATCGGTGCCGCCCGCCGACGCCCAGATGTAGGGCTGGCCGTACATCTCGCCCAGCATCCCCAGGAAGCTGTCGTCGGCGCGCAGCGACACGCGGTGCACGTCGTCGGCGAGGCCGCCGGAGCCGCGCCCCCGACGCGTCGCCACGCCCGGCGTCGCGAGCGTGCGATCGCCCTGACGCACGACGAGCTGGTACCGCATCGTGCCCAGCCCGTCGCCGTGATCGGGCGTGAGCGACGGACGGACGTCGGCGACGACGGCGCCGGCCGAGGTCGCGCCGCGCACGCGCCACGCCGTCGCCGCGTAGGGGATGGTCTCGTAGCGGAACGAGCCCGACGCCGTGTTCGACATGTCGGCGACCGACGGCTCGATCTTCTTCCACGCGATCGTCATCGCCGGCGCCTCGGCGATCGGACGCGCGGTCACCGTCTTGCCGCGCCAGCGCACGCGCCCGGCGTCGCTGTGGATCGTGCGCTTGCCGTCGCGCTCCACCTCGACCAGCGCGAACAGCGTGACCCCTTCCTTCGCCAGCGCGCGCTTCGGCGTCGCGTCGGCGACGCCCGCGCCTTCACCGGTGCCGACCCGCGAGACGATCGTCACGGAGGTGATCGCGCCTGCGACATCCGTGCGACCGGCTGCGACGTCCGCGCCCGCGCGCGTACTGCACGAGATCGCCACGAGTCCCGCGAGAAGAGCTGTCGCACCACGCATACTGGTGACAACGCACGACAAGTCTCAACGATTCTCGACCAACAGAATCGTTGACGCATCGCTTACACGCGTGGCACAAGGAACCATCACTTCCTCGACGGAAAGCCCCATGAAGCGCCCCACCACCTACATGCGTCGTGTCGTCGTCTCCGGCTTCTGGCCGCTGACGATTGTCCCGGCCTGCGGTGGCGCGGTCATCTCGCTTCGGGGCGCCTCGCGACAGCACTGACGACCGTCAGGTAGCCGTCTCGAGTCTCCGACCGAAGGCCGCCGCAGGCGCCCCCGGTTCGACGTCCGTCGTGTGGCTCCTCGCGCGTTCCCCCGAGCGCGCGGCGAGCGAACCCATCTGAGCGCATCCCTTCCCGGTGCGCGGGTGAAGTGTCATGAGCTCTCTCGACTCTGCAGCAACAGGTAACGTCTCCCCGCTCGCCTGGGCCGAACGCCCGGGGCGCGAGCTCCTCCGCCTCTCCTGGCCGATCGCCGTCTCGACGCTCTCGTACAGCGCGATGACGCTCGTCGGCAGCGCGTTCGTCGCCCGCGTCGGCGACGCCGAGCTCGCCGGCGTCGGGCTCGCCGGCGCGCTCTCGTTCGGCTTGCTCGTCTTCGCCATCGGCGTGTTACGCGGGCTCAAGACGCTCGTGTCGCAGGCCCGCGGCGCCGGCCGCGCCGACGAGGCCGATCGCTACCTCGGCACCGGCGTCCTGTTCGCGCTCGGCCTCGGCGCGATCGCGCTCGTCGTCGCCGAGTGTCTCGCGCCGTTCGTCCACCTCATCACCGGCGATCCGGCGGTCGGTCACCACGCGGCCACGTACCTGCGCGTGCGCGCGCTCGCCGCGCCGCTGCTCCTCGTCTACGTCGCCCTCCGCGAGACCCGCTGGGGCGAGGGCGACAGCCAGGCGCCGATGCGGGCGTCGATCACCGGCAACCTCGTCAACTTCGCGCTCGACGTCGTGCTCATCGTCGGGCTCGGCTGGGGTGTGCTCGGCGCGGCGCTCGCCACCGTCGCCGGCAACGCGACGGAGCTCGCGCGCCTCGCCTGGCCGATGCGCCGACGGCTCGCGCGCGTCGCCTGGAGCAGCGCGCACGCGCGCGCGCTGTGGCAGCAAGGCGCGGCCACCGGCCTCCAGTTCACGCTCGAGGTCGGCGCGTTCCTGCTGCTCACCGCGATCATCGCGCAGATGTCGGCGACCGACGCCGCCGCGCACCAGCTCGTCCTCCAGCTCACCCACGTCTCCTTCTTGCCGGCGCACGCGCTGGCCGAGGCCGCGTCGGTGATGGTGGGCAACGCGGTCGGCGCCGCGCGCCTCTCGCTCGTCTGGCCGGTGGCGCGGCGCGCGCTCGCGCTCGGCGCGGCGTACACCGCCTTGTGTACGATCGTGTTCGTCGTGTTCGCCGGACCGGTCGCCGTCCTCCTCGGCGGCGGGCGCGGCGCGCTCGAGGACGTGACCGTCACGCTCGTGCGCATCTCCGCGCTCTTCCTCGTCGCGGACGCGGCCAACGTCATCGCGCGCGGCGTCCTGCGCGGCGCCGGCGACGTCGTCTACCCCGCGATGGTCGGCGTGCTCACGTCGTGGATCCTCACCCCGCCCATGGCCTACGTCGTCGGGCTCGAGCTCGGCTGGGGTGCGGCCGGTGGCTGGCTCGGGCTGACCGCCGAGATCTTCATCGGCGCGGCGATCCTCTGGCTCCGCATCACCCGCGGGCGGTGGGTGGTGGCCGCCGAGGCGAGCCGGGCCCGGATGGTGAGCGCCTCGTCGCGCGTAACAACACAGGACGACGAAGAGCTTTCACGGCGCCGACACACCGACGAAACCTTGACCTGCGAGGCTAGCTAGCATGGGCAATCTGATAGGCGCGGTCTCCGGGCGGATCGCCGACTTCACGATCGGCACCGCCATCGTGGTGGTGCACGTCGTCCTGGCCAACCGCCGCACGCGGCACGATAGAAAGTCGAACTTTCTACTTCCAATGACCCGCAACTAGCGCTAGCTTCGGTGCGTGCCCCGGTCACGCGTTCGCACAGCTCCCCCGACTCCCCGCGGGCGTGCTGGCCGGGTGCCACGTCCTTCCAGTCCGCGCGCGGGCCTGGTGCGGATCTCCGACCTCGCCCGGCTCGCGGGCGTCCCGGCGCCGACGATCAAGCACTACATGCGCGAGGGGCTCTTGCCCCGGTCGCAGGCGCGCACCAGCCGGAACATGGCCTACTACGATCCGCGGCTCGCCGAGCGGGTGCGCGTGATCAAGGACCTGCAGACGCGGCGCTTCCTGCCGCTCAAGCTCATCGCCGACCTGCTCGAGCCGCCACCCTCGGCCGAGCTGCGCGCCGACGCCGAGGAGACCCTGCGCCGCCACCTCGGCGAGCTCGAGCCAGCGATCCGCGCCGGCACCGGTGACGCGGCGGCCGTGCGCGGCCGCGACGCGGCGCCTGCCCGTAGCCGCAGCGCCGTGCTGGCCAGCCTCGACGTCACGGCCGCCGAGCTCGACGACCTGGCGAAGGTCGGGCTCGTCGAGCCGACGCCCGTCGCCGGCGGCGAGCCGCTCTATCAGGGCGCGGATCTCGAGGTGCTCCTCGTCATCGACGAGGTGCGCCGCGCCGGCATGGGCGACCTGTTCCCGATGCCGATCCTCGAGCCCTACGCGGCGGCGGTGCGGACGCTCGTGCGCGTCGAGATCGAGCTCTTCCGCCGGCGCGTGCTGGCGGGCTCGACCCTGCCGCCCAGGCCACTCGACGAGATCGCACGCGACGCGACGCGCCTGGGCGAGCGCCTCGTCGTCGCCATGCGCGCGAAGCTCGTCATCCCCGAGCTGCGCGCCGCGGCTGGCACGCCCGAACCCCAGAAGTGAAGCGAAGTGAAGCAGTGAAGAGGAGGCGCGTCATGCGGCTACTGGCACTCGTCTGTGCGCTCGCGGCTTGTGGTGGAAGCTCGAACGTCGGGGACGACGATGGCGTCGACGGCGCCTCCGGCACCACCGACGGCGCCCCCGGCACCGACGGCGCCCCGCCGACCGACGCGCCGCCGGCTGCCGGCGACCCCGCGATGCCGGGCTCGTGGATGGTGCACACGCAGGCCAGCGTCACGATCTCGCTCGGCAGCGCCGGCAACGTCGCCGGCTCCGTGTACTCCCCGTCGTCCGACGGCGCGGCGCCCGCGGCGGGACCGTTCCCGCTGGTCATCGTGTCGTCGGGCTTCCAGCTCGCGCGCTCGCAGTACCGGATCTTCTGCGAGCACCTCGCGACGTGGGGGCACGTCTGCATCACGCACGAGTACGCCAGCTCGGGGAACCATCAGGACAAGGCGCGGGAGATCGGCGCGATCATCACCTGGTCGCTGTCGCAGGCGAGCGGCCTCGCCGCGCGCGTCGACGCGCAGGCGATCGGCGTCGCCGGCCATTCGCTGGGCGGCAAGGTCAGCATCAACGCCGCGATCCTCGACACCCGCATCAAGGCGGTCGTGGGCTGGGACCCGGTCGACGCGCTGCCGCCGTTCGGCAACGACGGCTCGATGTCGGTCACCCCCGAGATGATGGGCAACCTCCGGGTGCCGATGGCGCTCCTGGGCGAGCTGACCGACGCGAACGGCGGCCTCGGCGGGATGTCGTGCGCGCCCGCCGCCGACAACTACCAGCAGTACTTCACCGCCGCGTGCGAGGCGCCGGCGCTGCTCGAGGTCACCATCCAGCAGGCCGATCACATGGACTGGATCGGCGATCGCGGGAGCTGCGGCTTCGCCTGCCTCGCCTGCCAGAACGGCCAGACGGCGGACGCGGTCGTCCACACGATCACCAAGCGCGTGACGGCGGCGTGGTTCCTGCGCCACCTCCGCGGCGACACCTCGGTCGAGACCTGGCTGTCCGCAGCCCGGGTCGGATCGCCGACGACGATCCGCACGTCGAACGGTTGCTGACGCTGGCCGTGTCGTAGGCACGTGGTATCGACGGGCTCATGCAGCTCGAGATGGCACGGGACCCCGAGCTGGCGCCCAGCGTGCGGCGCGCCGGATCCGCCGATCTCCCCGCGGTGTGCCGCCTCGTGAACCGCGCGTACACCGTCGAGTCGTTCTTCGTCGACGGCGACCGCACCGGCCTCGCCGAGGTCGAGCGCCTCGCGCGAGAAGGCCACTTCCTCGTGCTCGACGAGGTCGACCACGGGCGGCGCGGCGAGCTCGCCGCGTCCGTGCACCTCCGCGTCGATCGGGTCGGCGCGCGCGCGTGGGGCAGGCTCTCGATGCTGGCGGTCGCGCCCGAGCTCCAGCGCCGTGGCCTCGGTCACCGTCTCGTCGCGGTCGTCGAGGCGACGTGCGTGGCGCTCGGCTGCGAGACCGTCGAGCTCGACATCGTCAACCTGCGCGACGAGCTCGGCTCGTGGTACCGGGGCCTCGGCTACCGAGAGGTCGGGACGGCACCGTACGACCACCGTTCGCCGCGTCGTGCATGTCACTTCGTGCGGATGGAGAAGTCGCTGTAGAATCCTCGGGATGCTTCACGCGCCCATGCGGGGTCTGGTCCTGGCGTTCGCGCTGGTCGCGATGTCCTGCAGCGATGATGTCGGGCTGCCCGACGCGCGGCCGCCGACGGATGCGCCGCCGCCCGGCCAGCTCATGCTGTCCTGGACGATCTCGAACATGGGGACGCCGCTCACGTGCGCCCAGATCGCCGGCTCCTCGGTCACCGTCGAGATCGTGCCGGTCGGCGCGCTCGCCGGCGTCGTCGACTCGTTCAGCTGCACGAGCCTCATGGGCGTGACCCGCCAGCTCCCGGTCGGCGACTACGACGTCGAGGTCAGCCTCCAGGGCTCGGGCGGTACGCTGTCAGGTCCGGTCACGCGCCTCGCCGTCACCGTGCCGGCGAGCGGGACCGGGGTCGTCGATCCCATCGCCTTCGAGGTCGATCCTCGCGGCGACCTCAGCTTCAACATCACGACCCCGGGCGGCGACAACTGTGGGGCGCCGCCCACCGGCGCCGGCATCACCGCGATCCGCATCGAGCTGCGTGATTCGGCCGGCACGTGCGTGCCGACGACGTTCATGATCGGCGCGACGGCGTACGCGAGTGACTGCGCCACCGCCACGACGGCGTGCGTGGCCGCCAGTGACACCGTGACCGCCGCCGACATCGCCTCGGGGCAGCGCTCGATGGTGATCACCGGCCTCGTCGGCACCGACGCGTGCTGGCAGCGGACGACCTCGTTCGTCGCGCGCGCCGCCGGGCTCACCACCACGCTCAATCCCCAGCAGCTCATCCGCAACACGACGGTCTGCCCGGTGAACTGAGGCGGGGTCGGCGCTACACTGCGCCGGTCATGACCGCTGCCGGACACTACCAGCCGAACCTCCGCGACATCTTCTTCAACCTGTTCGAGGTGCTCGACCTCGAGCGTACGTCGCTGGGCAAGGGGCCGTTCACGACGCTCGACGGCGACGGCGCGCGCGAGGCGCTGACCGGCCTGTGCGACTTCGTGCAGGAGCACTTCGCGCCGGCGTTCGTCGACGGTGACAAGCACGGCGTCACGCTCGACGGCGCCGGCAACGTGACCCTGCCCGAGAGCTTCACCCGGGCGCTGAACGCCTACTACAAGGACGGCTGGAACAAGCTCGAGCTGCCGGAGTCGCTCGGTGGCTACGGCGCGCCGCCGACGGTGTGCTGGGCGGCCTTCGAGCTCATGGCCGGCGCCAACGCGTCGATCACGTTCTACATCCTCGGCAACTTCCACGCGAAGGTGATCGAGGAGCTCGGCACCGAGAGCCAGAAGCGGCGCTACCTCTCGAACATCCTCGAGCGCCACTGGGGCGGCACGATGGTGCTCACCGAGCCCGACGCCGGCTCGGACGTCGGCGCCGGCACGACCAAGGCCACCCACGTCCAGGGCGACGAGTACCTGCTCGAGGGCGTGAAGCGCTTCATCACCAACGGCGACTTCGATCAGCCCGAGAACATCGTCCACATGGTGCTCGCGCGCCCCGAAGGCCACGGCCCCGGCACCAAGGGCCTGTCGATGTTCATCGTGCCCAAGTACTGGGTCGACGAAGCGGGCAAGCTGGGCGAGCGCAACGGCGCCTTCGTCACCAACGTCGAGCACAAGATGGGGATCAAGGCGTCGGCGACGTGCGAGCTCACGCTCGGCGCCACGCAGCCGTGCCGCGGGCTCCTCGTCGGCGAGGTGCACGAGGGCATCAAGCAGATGTTCCACATCATCGAGTACGCGCGCATGGGCGTCGGCACCAAGTCGATGGCGACGCTCTCGACCGCGTACCTGAACGCGCTCGCGTACACCAAGCTGCGCAAGCAGGGCGCCGACATGGCGCAGGCGGCCAACAAGGCGGCGCCGCGCGTCGAGATCATCCGTCACCCCGACGTGCGCCGCATGCTCATGCTGCAGAAGGCGTTCGCCGAGGGCCTGCGCGCGCTCGTGCTCTACACGGCGCACATCCAGGACCAGGTGATGATCGCCGGCGGCTACGGCAAGGAGGGGGCCAAGGCGCTCGACAAGAAGAACGACCTGCTCCTGCCGCTGGTGAAGGGCTACTCGTCGGAGAAGGTCTACGAGCTCCTCGGCGTGAGCCTGCAGTGCTTCGGCGGCTCCGGCTACTGCCAGGACTATCCGATCGAGCAGTACATCCGCGACCAGAAGATCGACTCGCTCTACGAGGGCACGACGCACATCCAGGCGCTCGATCTCTTCTTCCGCAAGGT
>DDTA01000262.1:0-1710 GCA_002344285.1 Myxococcales bacterium UBA2376 | reverse complement strand
GCGCTCGAGCAGGCGGTGAACGAGGTCGGCGCGATGTTCATGGGCATGATGGGCAAGCTCGGGCAGTCGCCGTATCACGTCGGCCTGCACGGCAACCGCATCCTGTTCTCGCTCGCCGAGCTCATCATCGGCTGGCGCCTCCTGGTCAACGCGCAGGTCGCGCTGGGCAAGCGCGACGCCGCCCCCGAGCGCGAGCGCGCCTTCTACGACGGCAAGGTCGCGGCGGCGCGCTTCTACTGCAAGGAGATCCTGCCCGGCCTCGGCGCCAACCGTCGCATCGTCGAGAAGGGCGACCTCGCCCTGATGGACCTCGCCGACGACGCCTTCTGATCGATCGGCCTCCTGATCCGAGCCGGGTCAGTACGGCGTCCCGTCGCGGCGCTTGAAGATCGGTTCGCCGTCGGGCGACTGCTCGTACACCATGTCGACCGCGGGGTCGGTGTAGACCGCGGCGTCCTTCGGGTCTCGGTTCGAGATCTCGAGGTAGCGCACGGGCTGATCACTCCGGTTGACGAACTGGTGGCCGAGCTTCGCGCCGGCGGCAAAGCCCGCGTACGTGCCCGGCCTCAGGAGCTGCTCGCCGTCGTCGGTGACAAGCGTGAGCTCGCCCTCGAGCACGTACACCAGCTCGTCCTCGAGCGTGTGCCAGTGGCGCATCGACGACTCCTTGCCCGGCGCGAGCGTGGTGAGGTTGACGCCGATGAGCGTGAGCCCGAGCGCGTCGCCGAGCGCGCGCTTCTCGCGCGGCAGGACGCGCGAGCGATACGGCTCGGGATACCCCGAGCCAGCCCGGGGCGTGACGGTGGCGGGATCGCAGGCGGGTGGGACGAGAGGAAGCGCCATGCGCCGACGATACCTCCGTCAGCCCTCGCGCAGCTGTTCCAGCAATGGCGCGAGCGCGTCGGCGACCCGCGCGCATCCTCCCGGCACCAGCGTCACCGCGAACGAGGTCTCGAGCTGGATCCCGGCATAGCGCTCGCCGGCGAGCTCGTGGCGCAGCGACGTCGTGATCCCCGGCCCGACGCCGCTGTAGGGCCGGTTGGCCCTCACGTCGAGCCCCGCGGCCCGCAAGCCGAACGTGAGGCGCTCGGCCAGCTCCGCCTCGAACGGGAACGCCGGATCGTACAGCACGCCGACGTCGAAGCGGCGGTTGGCCGGATCGAGCGCGGGATCGAAGCTGTGCGACGACACCTGCAGGCACGCCCCGATCGACATCAACCTCGCGCGCGCATCGCGCCGCACCGCCTCCCAGTACGGAACGTGATACTCCGCGATCCGCTTCGCTCTGGCCGCGGGATCGAGCTCCTGGTTGCCTGGCACCACCGCGCCGTAGCTGACCCGCGGCACGACATCCCCGTGCTCCGGCCCGCGATTGAGGTCGACCCACATCCTCGAGAACGCGCCGGTATGAACCGGTAACCCCAACGCCTCCCCGAGCCGCGCCGCGATCTCGTACGCGCCCGGATCCCAGCTCGCCTGCGACCGCAGCACGTCATCCGTGACCCCCAGGTCAACGCCCGGCGGCAACGTCCACGAAGCATGCTCGCACGACAGAACGAGTCCGATCACGAGGCCCGAATCTACCAGCCGGCCCCGACGCCGCCCGCCGACCCCGAAACCCAAGCCCAAACCGAAACCCAAACCCAGGCCCAAACCCAGGCCCAGGCCCAGGCCCAGGCCCAGGCCCAAACGAGACCGCAAACGAGACCG
>DDTA01000092.1 GCA_002344285.1 Myxococcales bacterium UBA2376 | reverse complement strand
GCGCAGCCGCGTCACCGGCCTGCGCCTCGCGATCGGCCTCGGCGTGAGCTCGTTCGCCGTGTGGCTGCTCGGGCCGCTCGTGAAGGCCTCGGGCTTCACGACGCTGCTGCTCGCGATGGCCGCGATCTCGGCCTGCACGGTCGCGTTCATCGCGCTGCTCCCGGGCGAGGCGCAGACCCGGCCCGTGCCGGTGCCAGCGCCCGCCGAGTAGCCCGGTCCTACTTCGCCATTGCAGGCGCGGTGACTTCGGCCATCACGCCGTCGAGAACTTCGATCATTTTGTCGATCTCGGCCTTGCTCACGGTCAGCGCCGGCATGAACCGCAGGCAGTCCGGGCGCGGCGCGTTGATCAGCAGGCCTTTGTCGCGCGCGCTCTCGACCAGCTGCGAGCCGATCGGCCGCTTGAGGTCGAGCGCCAGCAGCAGCCCTCGGCCGCGCACGCCGCCGCAGCCGTGTTTCTGCGAAAGCTTCGCCAAGGCATCGGCGAGGCAGGCGCCGGTCTCGGCGACCTGCGCCAGGAAGCCGGGCCTGCTGAGCTCCTCCATCACGGCGATGCCGGCCGCGGTCATCAGCGGATTGCCGTTGAAGGTGCCGCCCTGATCGCCATGCGCGAAGCACATCACCTCGCGCTTCGCGACCAGCGCCGCGAGCGGCACGCCGCCGCCGAGGCCCTTGCCCAGCGTCATGATGTCGGGCGTCACTCCGGTGTGCTGGAAGCCGAACATCCGCCCGGTGCGGCCGACGCCAGTCTGGATCTCGTCGAGGATCAGCAGGATGCCGCGCTGCTTCGTCAGCGCGCGCAGATCGCGGATGAACGCATCGGTTGCCGCGTAGACGCCGGCCTCGCCCTGGATCGGCTCCAGCATGACCGCCACGGTCTTGGGCCCGATCGCGCGCTCGACAGCGGCGAGGTCGTTGAGCGGAACTTTCGGGAAGCCCGGCACCTTGGGCTCGAACAGTTTGTCCCAGCCGGCCTTGCCCGAAGCCGACATCGTGGCCAGCGTGCGGCCGTGGAAACCGTGGTCCATCGTGACGATCTCGTAGGCGCCGCCGCGATGGATCGCGCCCCATTTGCGCGCGAGCTTGATGGCGCCTTCGTTGGCCTCGGCGCCGCTGTTGGTGAAGAACACCTGCTCGAGGCCGCTCGCTTCTGCGATCATCGCGGCGAGGCGCGCCATCGGCTCGTTGAAGAAGGCCGGGCTGCAATTGATGAGGCGCGCGGCCTGCCCGGCGAGCGCGTCGACGATCGGCTTCGGCGAATGGCCGAGGCAGTTGACCGCCCAGCCCTGCACGAAATCGAGATAGCGCTTTCCGGCGCTGTCGGTGAGCCACGAGCCCTGCCCCTCGGTAAAGACGATCGGAGGCCGGCTGGTAATTTCCATCAGCGCGGAGGTATCGGGTTTGGCCATTGCTGTTCTCCTTTTGCGGTCAGGGCCGACGCGCGCGGACACGAAAAAGCCCCCGGCGCGGAGCGGCGGGGGCTGGCGGATGCGGTCGTCAAGAGACGTTTACGCGCGCGCGCACCTTGCCCCCGGCGAGCGGCGTCGCGCGCGGGCGTTCGGGCGGCTGAGGGTGGACGTAAACATGGGGCGGAGCAATGACGGCTCCGCCGCCCGCTGTCAATGGTCGAGCGCGCTGCCGGCGGAGAGCCGCGCCTAGTGTCCCGGCCGCAGGATGAAATCCGCGATCGCGTTCATCGCCTGCGCTTCGATGCCGAGGAAGCCGTGCTGCGATTGCGCTTCGCACGGCTCGCTGCGCGGCGGCGCGCCTCCGGCGAGCAGCAGCACCTTCTTCGGCTGCGCGGCCGCGAGCGCGGCGAGCAGGCGCGGCGCGTCGGCGGCCGGCGTCGAGGCGCAGCCATCCTGCTCGTGCGACATGACCAGCGCCGGGCCGGTGTAGGCGGCGAGATGCACGTCGAATACGCTGATCGGCCGGCGCCGCGGCGGGCGCGTGATCGACGAGGTGAACACGATCCCGTCGGGCCGGTTGGCGTGAGACAGCCGCGCGGCGGCGTTGGCGACCGAGAGCGTGCCGGCGCTGGTGCCGACCAGCCACACCGGCCGGCCGAAGCGGCGCTTCACGAGGTTCACCGCCTGGCCCATGTCGCCCGCATAGTCGTGATGCATGCGGTAGGGCCAGAGGCCGGCCTCGCCCTGATGGTCCGACGGCGCGTCGACGAGAACGACGCCGATGCCGCGCGCTTTCAAATGATGGCGGGTGCGGATCAGGAAATTGCCGCGCAGGCCGCGCGGCTGGCCGCCGTCGTCGAGCCGGATCTTGCCGTGCCCGCCCGCGAACAGCAGCGCATAGGCCGCGGCCGGCCCGGAGGGCGGCTCGATCGCGATGCGTAGCTCGGCACCTGGCCGGAGCGGAATCCGCACGAGCTCGGCGGATGCGGGCACGGCGAGACCGGCCGCGCATGCGATCGCGGCGGCAAGCGTGGCGAGCGATGTCTGCATGTGCGCCTCGGGTCCGACGGTTGCGCGCCGGACGCAATATAGCGCCCACGGGCCGGCCGCGCGGAAGTAGGGCGCGTCACATCCCCTTGGCGCCCCGGCTCATCGCGGCGACGCCGGTGCGGGCGATCTCGACGATGCCCAGCTCCTTCATCAGGTTGATGAAGGCGTTGACCTTCTCGGTGGAGCCGGTCACCTCGAACACGAAGCTTTCGAGCGAGCTGTCGACGACGCGGGCGCGGAAGACGTCGGCGAGGAGCCGCCGCACCTCGGCCTGATCGTCGACGCAGACGATCTTGGACATTATTGAACTGCTCCAGCCTGCTCGCGCATGGCTACAACCCTCCCGGGTCGCGCATCGGCGCGAGCGCGCCCAGGCTGGCGAAGCCGCCGAGGTCGGTGGGGAGCACCACGGTCATCACCGTGCCACGGCCCTCCTCGCTGTCGACCAGGATGCGGCCGTGGTGGGCGGCGATCACGCGCTCGGCGATGGTCAGGCCGACGCCCGAGCCGGTCTCCTTGGTGGTGTAGCCGGGCACGAAGATGCGGCCGAGCTCACCGCGCGGGATGCCCGGGCCGGTGTCGGCGACGACGACCTCGACGGCGGGCGCCGACGGCGTCGACAGCTGGCGCACGGTGACCGTGACCGTGCCCTGGGTCTTGTCGGCGGCGTCGGCCGCGTTCTGCACCAGGTTGAGGAGCGCCTCGCGGAGGAGCATCCGGTCGCCGCGCAGATCGGGCAAGGTCGACGCGACGTGCAGCTCGACCGGCACCGTCGCGCGCGCCGCCGCGGCGGCGACGATCTCGTGCACCAGCGGCGACATGGGCACGATCTCGATCGTCGGCCCCGTCGCCTGCATCGAACGCAGGTACTGGGCCCACTCCTCGTAGAGCGCGGTCACCTCGCGCTCGAGATCGCGCAGCCGCTCGGCGAGCTCGCCGTCGCCGGCCAGCTTGCGCGCGCTGCGCGTGCGCGAGCCGATGATGCCGAGCAGGTTCTTCACCCGGTGGCCGTGCGCGTACACGCCGGCGAGCACGTCGCCGCGGGCGACCTCGGCGGTCGCCGTGACCAGCCGCGGCGCGACGTGGCCGGCGGCGGCGCCGGCGCCGGGGAGCGCGGCGTCGAGGAGCCGCTCGACCACCTCGGCCAGGGCCGGGCTCGACGCGTCCAGCATGCGGGCGGCGTTGCGCCACGCGAGCCCGTGGCCGGCGTCGATGCGCAGCGCCCGCTCGATCTCGCCGAGCGCGGCCTCGGTATCGCCGCGATCGAGGATGATGAGCGCGAGCCGGCAGGCCGCCTCGGCGTGGCCCGGCCGCAGGCGCAGGCCCTTGCGATACGCGTCCTCGGCCCGGGCGGCGTGGGTCTTGTCGTCCTCGTACGCCGCGGCCAGGAGGAACCACACCCGCGCCAGCTCGACGTTGGTCTCCGGACTGGCCTCGGCCTCGAGCTGGTTGGCGAGCGCGTGCAACTCGGCGACCGCGGCCTCACGCGCCGCGGCGTCCTGGTAACGCCGGCGCAGCTGGCGCTCGACCAGGCGCAAGCGCACCGCGCGCGACGACGGCCGCGCCGCCGCCTCGGCGGCGAGCGCGACCTCGAGGTCGACGTCGGACATGACCCGCTCGCCGTGCGCGACGCGCGCCCCGCCGAGCAGCGTGCTCCACAGCGCGACCGGCGCGTCGGGCTGGCGCGCCTTGATCGCGTCGAGGTACGCGGCCGCCTCGCCGCCCTGCCCGCCCGCCGCGACGCGCGCCGCGATCTCCTCGAACAGGCCGAGGTCGCGATCACACGCCGCGATCCGCTCGGCCAGCTCGACGCTCGGGTCCCCGAGCCCGTCGGCGAGGTCGTGGAACGCCGCCATCGAGTTGGCCGCCTCGCCAGCGGCGTCTCCGTCGAAGCCAGCGGCCGCCGCCATCCCCAGCCGCGCGCGCGCCTTCTGCGGCCGCGACGCCGTCACGGCGTCGATCGCGGTCGCGAACGACATGCGCGCCGCCGCGGTCTCGCCCGCGACCAGCTGCGCCTGCCCGAGCAGCACGCGCGCCGCTGGCCCCGGCTCGCGCTTGGCGACGTCCGCGGCGTGCCTGCGCGCGGCGGCCGCGTCACCGATCGCGAGCGCGAGCTCGGCCAGCCGGCGGGCGGGCACGGCGTCGTGCGGCCCGGCCGCGGCGTGGGCGCGCGCGAACACGCTGCGGGCCGCGGCGGGTAGTCCGAGGGCCCAGTACCGGTCCCCGAGCTCGACCAAGGTCGTCACCCGCCGACATTACTACAGCCGTGCCCGCGCCCGTGCCCGTGCCCGTGCCGGCTCTTCGCGATCAGCTGAGAGACTTCTCGCGGTGCTCGACGTGCTTGCGCAGCTCGTCGAGCTCGTCGGTCGCGGCCGCCGAGAGCTCGCCCGGCGCCGCGCCCACCGCGGTCACCAGCGCGCCCATCGCCTCGGTGTCAGCCTTGAGCCGCGTGCGTACGGCGCCGTGCGCCTCGCGGAACGCGTCGTAGAAGTCGACCAGCATGTCGCCCTTGCGCAGCGGCGTGGTGTTACCGACCTTCCCCTCGGCCATCTGCTCCATGTAGATGCCGATCTTGAACAGGGGCCCCGCGACCTTGTGGGTCATGATGATGAGGTAACCCGACAGGATGAGCGTGAGGCCCAGGCCCACGCCGACCATCTCGAGCACGAGCCGGCGATCACGCGCGGCGATGTCCTTCTCCGTGTCGCGCTGGTACTCGGCGAGCGAGGCGTCGTCGCCGGTGAGATCGGCGAGCCCGGCGACCAGATCCTCCGACGCGCGGTGCTCCTGGTTGTAGATCATCCAGCCGAGCGTCCCCGCGATCGTCATCGACACCAGCGTGACGACGATGACGTAGCGGAGCTGCATCTGCTTGTCGAGCAGGTAGTTCGACAGGCGGCGGTGGTACTTCGGGCGCTTGCCCGGCGGCCCCGACTTGGACGGGACGTCCCCCGGGACCTTGCCGTCCTGGACCACCACGGCGGGCGGGATCCCCTTCGCGTCAGACAAAGGACGCCTCCTTGCGCTCGAGCACCTTGCGGAGCTCGTCGGCGGCGGCGCGCGCCTCCGGCGAGCGCGCGAGGACGCCGTCGGCCTCGAGCGCGTCGAGCGCGGCCTTGATGCGCGCGATGTCTTCTTGCTCCATCGCCACCACGCCGGCGTGCGCGTGCTTGAAGTGCTCGTAGAACTCGACGAGCTGGTCGCCCTTGCGGAGGTCGTAGACCTTGTCGTAGCGGCCGTCGCGGAGCTTGGCGAGGTAGAGCGTCACCTTGTGCAGCGGGCCAGCGACCTTGTGGGTCATCTTGATGCCGAAGACCGCGAGGCCGAGCGTGAGCAGCACGCCGGACAGCACCAGCACGAGCACGATGTTGCGGTTGGCGTCGTCGATCTTCTTGATCTGCCGCGCGATGTCCTTCTCGCACGCGTCGCGCTCGGCGACCAGCTTGGCGCGCTGCTCCGGGGTGATCTCCGGCTTCTTGGGCGGCGTCACCGGCGCCGTCGTGGGGTCGATGGTCATCGAGCTCTCGCCGATGACCACGCGGTGCCGTTCGCCGGGCTCGTCGCCGCCTCCGGCCGCCGAACCAGCCGCCGACCCGGTCGCCGAGCCGGCCGCCGACCCGGTCGCCGCGCCGGCGCCCGGCTCCTCCATCTTCATCTCACCGACATCGACCTGCACCGGCTGCGACGGCGTCACCGGCGCGACCGGCGCCGCCGGCGGCTTGGCCGCGGCCGTCGGCTTCTTGTCGTCCGGCACCGACACGCAGATGCGCCCGCGCTGGCGGCTCTTGGCCACGGTCGTCGCCTCACCGGCGACGCGCGTGACCCACCATCCGAGGAGCGTCATGAGCACGGCCGACAGGCCGGCCATGAACAGCGTGAAGCGGAGCTGGTACCTCTTGTTGATGAGGAGGTTCTTCCAGCTCCGCTTGTATCCGCGATTTCCTCCGCTCACAGGCCGGCCTTGATCTTGATGGTGGGGATGATCTTCTTCGCGACGAGATCCTCGACCACGGCGGCGAGGCAGTCCTCCGACGCGAGGCGGATGTCCGTCGCGTCCGCGGAGGCCGTCACGGTCGCGCCACCGTTGAGGAACCCGAAGACGCTCTTCTCCGGATACGTCGCGATCAACATGCTGACTTTACAGGACACCGTGGCCGAGGCCCCCTTTTCTTTCACCGTCAGCTCGGTGAGGGTGCCGTCGACGTGGAAGCCGTTGGCCTTCTTGGCGTCCAGGTCCTTTCGTGTCGGGGACTTGCCGCCCGGCCACGCCGTCATCATGGGCTGGCCCTTCGACTTGAAGGTCTTCTCGACCGTGGACCGCATCAGCCCCTTCAGCTTGGTGTTGTCGCCCGACTCGGACTTGGACGACATCGGGCCGACGTCGATGAAGACGGCCCCCGACGCGACGGTCTGCGTCGAGGTGCTGCTCCCCGCGCCGATCGCCTTGATGGTCTGCAGCGACTTCTCGGCCTGCTTCTTGACCGAGTCGCTCGACTCCTTCTCGATCATCGAGGCGAGCGCCTTCTCGACCTGGGCCTTCTGCGGCCCCGAGGTCGTCGCGTCGACGAGCTTGCCGAGCGCGACCGCGGCGGCGCCGCGCACGGTCTTGTCCTTGTCGTTGAGCGCGATGACGAACGCCGGGATGGCGCGCTTGTCGCCGAGCTTGGCGAGCGAGAGGGCGGCCGAGAGCCGGACCTTGTAGTCGCCGCCGGTCTTGAGGTCGCGAACCAGCACGTCGACCTTGTCGGCACGCGCCGGCGCGGCCAGCGCGGCGACGAACGCCAGCGCCAGGATCACGCACGAGGTCCAGGATCGGAGCATCACGGATTCGACGCGCGATGGGCGGCGCTCTTCATCCCCACCTGTTCACGCTACTCGGTCGAGGCGATCGAAATCAAGGCGCGCTGGGGTGTCGGTAGGTGCGCGCGAGCTCGACGTAGTGCGCGGCGCTCGACGCGATCCGCGCGCGCTCTTCGTCGGTGAGCGGGCGCTTCACCCGCGCGGGCGAGCCCATCACCATGCTCCCGGGCGGGATGTCGGTGCCCGGGGTCACGAGCGCACCCGCACCCACGATGCTCCCGCGCCCGATCCGGGAGCGGTCGAGGATGATCGAGCCCATGCCGATGATGCACTCGTCCTCGACCGTGCACGCGTGGAGGATGACGTTGTGGCCGACCGTGACGCGATCGCCCACCGTGGTCCCCGAGACGCCGTGGGTCACGTGGATGACCGAGTTGTCCTGGATC
The DNA here is from genome assembly GCA_002344285.1 of Myxococcales bacterium UBA2376. Taxonomy (GTDB): domain Bacteria; phylum Myxococcota_A; class Polyangia; order Haliangiales; family Haliangiaceae; genus UBA2376. Next base: position 4,994 of record DDTA01000092.1, on the reverse strand, counting down.
GACGTCGCCTCGCCGATGCGGATCGGCTCGACGTCACCGCGGATCACCGTGCCGTACCAGATCGACGATCCCGCGCCGATCTCGACGTCGCCGACGACCGCGGCGAGCTCGGCGACGAAGACGTCCTCGGCGATGCGGGGTCGGACGCCGCGGAAGCTGACGACGGTCGCCATCGCCGCGCACTGTACCACGTCACCGCGAGCGCTCCGACGGCGGCGCCGACGGCGTCGGCGACGAGATCGAGGAGCGACGCGTCGCGCCCGGGCACGAACGACTGGTGCAGCTCGTCGCTCGCGCCGAACACGGTCGCGACGAGGATCGCGACGATCGCCGCGCGCGCGGTCGGGCGGATCGCGGCGAGCGCGAGGAGCGCGCCGAGCACGCCGTAGACCGACGCGTGCACGAGCTTGTCACGCCCCTGCCACGGCCCGTCGGGCAGATCGACGCGCGACTGCGACGAGAGGTAGACGATGACGAGCATCTCGGCGAACGCCAGGACGGCGGCGACGACGCGGAGACGGCGCGAACGCACGGCGGCGGCGCTCAGAGTCTGGGAATCAATCGATTCCCAGACTCAGTTGATCGAGTTTCCTCGCCAGGATGGCTCGGGCACTCTGTACGGAAACGGGATTGTTTCACAATCCCTCACGGGCGCCAGGCGCGCACGGCGCGCGCGGCCGCGGCGCAGGCGCCGTCGTGGGCTGCCTCGCCCGCCGACATCGCGGTGGCGAAGCGCACGATGCCGCGGTGATCGACGACGAGCACGACGCCGTCGAGATCCGGATCCACGCCCGAGAGGAAGAAGCGCACGACCGAGCGACGCTCGTCGTTGCCCGGATCGATCCGCCAGACCGTGCCCACGAGCGGCACGCGCGCCATGAACGCGGAGAGCTCGGCGTGCTGGCCGATGACGATCGTGCGCAGCGGCGCGTCGGCGGCCCCGTCCTCCGACGCGGCGAGCCGGGTGCGCAGCGCCGTCGCGGCGCTCGCGCAGACATCGCACCCCGGCGTGAACACCGCCCAGACCTGCGGGCGACGCGTCCAGTCCGCCACCGGTACCGCCGCGGCGTGGCGATCGAAGAGGCTCAGCGCGGGCAGCGTGCGATCGAAGAGGCGCCGGTAGACGAGCTCGTCCGTCGTCGGCATCGCCGACAGGCGTGGCGTCACGGTCATCGGCTCGCCGTAATAGCCGTCGCCGTTGCGGCGCAGGAGCGTGACCGTGATGCGCTGCCCGACCTTCCGGGCCGTCACCAGCTTGGCGAGGCCGACCGACGGGTTCAGCGGGATGCCGTCGATCTGGATGATCATGTCGTCGGGCAAGATGCCCGCGGCCGCGGCGCCCGTCCCGGGATGGACGTCGGTCACCTGAGCGATGCCGCCGTTGTCGGCGAAGCCGATGCCGAGCCACGGCCTGGGCGGAGGCGGCGCGTCGGACTCCGCGCGTGCGCTCGCGCCCGCCGCCAGGGCGAACGCGACGCCAACGAGCCACGGAGCGAGCCGCACGGGCAGAAGCTAACGCGGTCGCGCGCGGGAGGCCATCAGTTCGTCTGGTTGTCGCGGAACCAGCGGACGGCCCTGGCGATCGTCGTGTCCAGGGGCGTGAGCGGCATGCCGAGCTCCCGGCGCGCCTTGGAACAGTCGTACCAGACGGTGGACAGTGCGTAGCGCGCAGCTTTCAAGGTGATCCGCGGCGGTGGCCCGCCCCGACGCGCGCGCGCCTCCGAGACCCAGGCCATGCCGAGGACGGCCGCGTCGGGGATGCGGCGACGGATCGGCGGCAGCGACGCGACCCGGGCCACGGTCGCGAAGAACTCGCGGTACGTGACGTTGTGCCCGCCGGCGATGTAGCGCTCGCCGATCCGCCCCTTCTCCTCGGCGAGCATGTGGCAGGCCGCGACGTCGTCGACGTCGACGGCGCAGAAGCCGCCCGACGTGTAGCCCGGCACCCGGCCGCGCAGCGCCTCGACGATGAAGCGCCCGGTGGGCGTCGGGCCGCGATCGCGCTCGCCGAACGGGAAGCCGGGGTTCACGATGACGACCGGCAGGCCGTCGGCGGCGAAGCGCTGGGCGTCGAGGTCGGACAGGTACTTCGAGCGGATGTACGCGCTGCCGCCCTCCCAGTGGTTGAAGCGGAAGCGCTCGTCGGCGAGCTCGCCGTCGGGCGGCACGCCGATCGCGGCGATCGAGCTGGTGTGCACGACGCGGCGGACGCCGGCGTCGCGCGCCGCGGCGAGCACGTGCTTCGTCCCCTCGACGTTCACGCGGTAGATGATCGACTCGTCGGGCAGCCAGAGGCTGTAGATCGCCGCGAGGTGATAGACGACGTCGCAGCCGGCGACGGCACGCACGACGCTGGCGCGATCGAGGAGGTCGGCGCGCACGAGCTCGACGTCGAGGCCGCGCACGTTGTCGTCGGCTTCCCTGGGGGCGAGCATCACGCGCACCTCGCGGCCCCGCTCCAGCAACTGCCTCACCACCGCGCTGCCGATGAAGCCCGCCCCTCCGGTGACCAGCGTCTTCACGCGGCGATTCTCACCCGGGCTCGAGCGCGTCTCCGCGCCGTGCCCGGGCAACGTCCTTACCTTCCATATCCTCTTCGATATCCGCGGAGTATCCGCCCATATCCCACATGTAGTTTCTTTGACTTCATCTCCTACCTGCTGCGACCATTCACGCATCATGAAGTCGCCCGCGCCCGTCACCGGCGCCGAGAAGCGCATCCACCTGCGCTTCGACAAGATCTTCTCGGTCGTCCTCGGCAGCGAGCTCTACGGCGAGACGATCGCGGTCGCCCGCAACATCTCGGCCGGCGGCATGCTGGTGCAGTCGAGCGACATCCTGCCGCTGGGCAGCGTCGTCACCGTGCACTTCCAGATCGGCGACTCGGACGACGAGATCGTCGCGCGCGCCGAGGTGAAGCACCACCTCTGCCTCAACTTCGCCGGCGCCGGCGGCGTCGAGCCGCTCTCGGCCCGCGGCATGGGCCTCCGGTTCATCGATTTCGACGAGAACCTGCCGCTCTCGCTGCCCGGAAGCCGGATCCTTCACTGAAGCGCCTTTCGGCCCCGCGGGGTCGAAATACTGGCCCTTCGCCGCGCGTCGTCTCAGCGTGGTAGGTACCCCGCGATGCGCTCCCTCGCGCTCCCCCTAGCTCTCGTCCTGTTCGTCGCCGCGCCCGCGCGCGCCGGGTCCGAGGACGCCAAGACCGCCACGGCGCTCCTCACGGGGCTCGATCGCGGTGGTGGCGATCCGGTCAAGGTCCTCGCCGAGCTCACCGCGGTCGCGCCGCACGCCGTCCCGGCGATCGACGCGTTCATCGAGCGGACGCACGTCTCCACCGTCGACGAGCGCCGCGCCCTGCTCACGTCGATCGAGGCCGAGGTGCCCGACGCCAGCGGTCGCTTCGTCACGCCCAAGCGGCAGCAGGCGGCGGAGGCCAAGGCCGACGACGACTTCGACTGGCTCGCCGCGCTCGTCAAGGTCGACGCGGGCGCTCCCGGCCGCAACGAGACCATCGCCGACATCGTCGCGATCCGGGCCCTGGCGGCGACCAGGCGCGTCGACGCGGCGCAGGTGATCCTCGACGCGGCGTTCGCCGAGTCGACGATGGTGTACCGCGACGAGTGTGGCCGCCGTCTGCGGGAGATGGCGCCCTACTCGATGCCCGCGCTGCACATCGCGTCGCAGTCGGACAACAAGGCGATGGCGCGCTACTCCACCTATCAGCTCGAGCGCCTCGACCGGCAGGAGCCAGGCAAGGCGTTCGGCGCGACCCAGCACGACGAGGACCTGCGCATCGCGCTGCTCGACGCGTTCGGGACGGCGCACCACCGCGAGGCCGTGTCGGTCGTCCTCAAGGCGGCCAACGACGACGCGCCGCGCGTCCGCAAGGCCGCGCGCGCCGCCTGGCTCTCGTACGTCTCGGGTCCGCCGCCCAAGCCGGCGCCGAAGAAGAAGCTGGTCCTCCCCGGCGGGCGGCTCGCCAACAAGGAGACGCCGCTCTGGCTCACGTGGCGCGAGCTCGCCGCCATCGAGCTGGCCCGCACGAGCGAGGAGGTGCTGGGCAGCGTCTTCACGTACAAGGAGAGCGGCGTCCCCAACACCGACCTCGTCGCGCTCTCGAACGAGCTCTTCGCGCACTACGACGGCGAGCGCGCGAAGACCGACGGCGTCGCGTTCGACTGGGCGGTGAAGGCGGCGACCGGCGGCGACCTCGCCGGCGCCGGCGCGGCGCTCGATCGCCTGCTCGCGGCCAACCCGGAGCTCGCGCAGCGCGGCGACGCCGCGCCGATCTACCTCCAGCTGGCCAAGACGCACGAGAAGGCCAAGGACTGGCAGGCCGCGGCCGCGGCGTACGGCAAGGCCCACGGCGTCTCGCCCGAGGGGCCGCACGCCGTCGAGGCGCAGGCAGGGCGCGAGTACGCGCTCGGCAAGGCGCTCGAGGCCGACGGCAAGGACGGCAGCGCCAACTTCCGGCGCGCGGTCGCGCTCAAGCCCGACTACGGGCCCGCGCGCGCGGCGGCGGCGAAGGATGGTCAGGCGACGAAGCCATGGCTCCTCTGGGCCGCGGCCGCGGGCGCGACGATCGCGCTCGGCTTCCTGATCGCGGGGCTGCGGCGGCGACGGCAGCCGGTGCACTGACGCGGGCGCAGACGCAGGCGCAGACGCAGACGCAGACGCTGCCCGTTCGTCCTGAGCGAGGCCGACCCTGAGCGAGCGTAGCGAGTCGAAGGGGAGGCCGAGTCGAACGACTCAGGCCTGGTCCAGCTCGAGCGTGAACGTCGTGCCCTCGCCCGGCGTGCTCGCGACGGTCAGCTCGCCGCCCATCGCGCGCGCGTGAGAGCGCGCGATCGCAAGGCCGAGGCCCGACCCCGGTTTTCCGCCGGCGTCGCCCCGGTAGAAGCGATCGAACACGCGCCCCAGATCCGCCGCCGAGATCCCTCTCCCTCGATCGCTCACCATCACCCTCACCCTTCTCCCCTCTCCCTCTCCCT
>DDTA01000182.1 GCA_002344285.1 Myxococcales bacterium UBA2376 | reverse complement strand
AGCGCCTTGAGGATGCCGTAGCCGAAGCCCTCCATGACGTGCGACAGCTCCACCTTCACCACCTCGGCGATGTCGTCTTTCTTGGCGAACACGTCGTCGAGGATGATGCGCGGCACCTGGGCGCGCACGACGTCGAACACGTACGACGTGATCTGCAAGCGCGCGTCCTCGAGCCGGTAGAAGGCGTCGTAGACGCGCTCGGGCAGGACGAAGTACTGCACCGAGACGGTCATGTTCACGAAGACGTTGTCGTGGCTCTTGGTCTCGACCCGGACGTCGAGCTGCTGCACCCGGAGGTTCAGCCTCCCGGCGACCCGCTCGATGAGCGGGATCTTCACGTGCAGCCCGGGCTCGGCCTCGCGCACGAACTTGCCGAGCCGCTGGATGAGGGCGACCGAGCGTTGCTCGACGGTGAAGAACGTTGCGGCGAGCAGGCCGAGCACGATGGTGACGGCGGCGACGATGATCGCGACTTCGTAGGGCAGCACGGTGGACCTCCGGTCCCAGATCCGTGCAAGCCCCGAACCACGCCGACGCGCCCGGTGCGCGACCAGCCCCGCAGGCGGACGCGGCTGCTCAGCGTCGCCGCCGGACGCGAGTCTCGGATCCGAGGCTCGCCGGCACGTGGTTAGGAGCGCCGGCGGTGACCATGGCGACGTACTCGCGCCGCGGAAGCGCTGCGACGCGGCTCCACAGCTTGGGCGACAAACCGATCGCGTGCCGGAACAGCGCGACGAGCCCACGGTGGCTGTAGCCGCTCGCCTCGACGGCTGCCGCGACGTCCTCGCCGTCGCGCAGGCGGGTGAGGGCGGCGGCGATCGCGGGGTGCACGCCGCGCACGGTGGGCAGGCGCGCGCGCCCAGCGTACCTCGGTCGGTCGTTTCAGCCGACGTCAGCCTTCGGTCATCATCTGGGTGTAGCGGCGCTGCATCTCGTCGGGGTGACCTCCTCGATCGAGTCCTCACCATCCATTCGTGGCCGAACGGATCTCGCACGGTGCCGCCGCGCTCGCCGTAGAAGGCGTCGCTCGGCGGGCGCAAGAGCACGCCCCCGAGCTCGACCGCCTTCGCGAGCACCGCGTCGCAATCGTCGACGTGCAGGTGGAGCGTCACCGAGGTCGCGCCGATCGACTGCGGGCCCGTGATGCCGAGCTCAGGGTACTCCTCGGAGAGCATGAGCGTCGCCGGGCCGAGCAGGCCTCGTGCATGACGCGACCATGCCGCCATCGCGCTACGGCTTCTTGAACGAATCTGACCTGCGGCGGATGAGGCCCTCCTGCGCCGCGCTCGCGACCAGGCGGCCGGCGCGGTCGAAGAACTGGCCGCGCACGAGGCCGCGACCGCCCGACGCCGACGGGCTGTCGACGACGTAGAGCAGCCACTCGTCCATGCGGAACGAGCGGTGGAACCACATCGCGTGATCGAGCGACGCGACCTGCATCCCGGGCTGGAGCCAGCTCGTGCCGTGTGGATCCATCGCCGTGCCGAGGAACGAGAAGTCGGACGCGTACGCGAGCAGGTAGCGGTGCAGCGCCGGGTCGTCGGGGAGCTGATCGACCGCGCGGTACCACATGTGACGGCGCGGCGGCGTGGGCCGCGGGCGCAGTGGATCGCGGACGTCGACGTGACGGATCTCGATCGGACGGTCCGCGAGCGCGATCGCGCGCAAGGGCGGCGGCAGCTTGTCGGCGATGGCCAGCGCCATGTCGAGCTCGGAGCGCAGGTCGTCCGGAGGCGGCACGTCCGGCATCGCGTCCTGGTGATCGAAGCCGTCCTCGGCGACCTGGAACGACGCCTCGAGGCTGAAGATCGCCTCGCCCTCCTGGATCGCCGAGACCCGGCGGGTGGTGAAGCTGGCGCCGTCGCGCAGCCGGTCGATCTGGTAGACGATGGGCCGCCGCACGTCGCCGGCGCGCATGAAGTAGCCGTGGAAGGAGTGCACGGGACGATCGCCCGTGACCGTCTGCGCCGCCGCCGACAGCGCCTGCCCGAGCACCTGCCCGCCGAAGATCGCGCCCCAGCCGAGGTCCTGGCTGTTGCCGCGGAACAGGTCCCGATCGAGGCGTTCGAGCGCGAGGAGGTCGACGAGGGCGGCGAGGACAGGCTGCACGTCACGTTCCTAGCACGCTCCCGGGAAGGAACGACGCGTCGCTCCCGTACCATGCGGTGTGCAGTACGTGTCTCGTCGCGAAGCGACCGGCGGCAGCGGGGAATCCTCGTCGACCGTGGGGCGACCCGGCGTTGCCGGCGCGAGCGACGGCCTCGCGGCGAGGGGCGACGACGGTGGGACCGCGACGGAGTCGGCGCCGTTCGCATGGCTGGGTGGCTCGAGCGTGGCTCGCGCCGCCAGCGGACCCGTCGACCGCGAGGCGGCGGCCGGCGCGATCGAGTCGAAGCTGAACGCGGCCGACGCCAGCGCGAGCGAGCCGGTGCCCGATCACCTCCAGACGAAGTTCGCCGCGGCGGGAGCGGACGTGAGCGACGTGCGGCTCCACACCGGCTCCTCGTCGGCGTCGGCGGCCGAGGCGGTGAGCGCGCGCGCGTTCGCCGTGGGCCAGGACGTGCACTTCGGCGCCGGCCAGTTCCAGCCCGGGACCGACGGCGGCGATCGCCTGATCGCCCACGAGCTGGCGCACACGGTGCAGCAGCGAGGGACCTCCGGCGCCCCGCAGTTCGGGCTCGAGATCAGCCAGCCCCACGATCCCGCCGAGGTCGAGGCCGACCAGTTCGCCGACGCGATCGTCAACGGTAGCCCGCGTGCCGCCGGGTTGCCCACGCTCACCCCGGGAAGCATCGCGCGCAAGATCGCGCGCTGGGCCGACGCGTCGTCAGCCGGCGCTGTGGTGGCGATCATCGAGCGCGCGACGCCCGCGCAGCTCGAGCAGATCCGGGCCGCGCTCGGCGATGCACAGGGAAGCGGCGACGAGCTCGTCCCCGTCGAGCTCCCCGGGTACGCCGGCTACCTCAACCGCGACGACATCCCGGAGCTCTACGCGATGGCGGAGCGCCGCCATGGCACGCCGGAGCCGGGTCCCTTGCGCGGCGGCGCCGGCCCGCTGGTCAGCGCGCGCGACGCGCACCTGCGGCTCACGCGCTACGTCCGTCCGGCCGAGGAGCTGTCCCAGCGGGTGATGCGCGACGTCGCCGAGGGGCGCATCACGCACATGGAAGGTCGCGAGGCGGCGGCGGGTGGACGGAGCGCATTGCGCGAGGCGACCCGAGAGTCGCTCTCGCCGGGGGGGCGTGCGACGTCGGAGGCGATCGAGCCGCACGGCGTGACCCTCGGTCAGCTCGCCGACCGCTACGCAGTGCGCGCTCTGGAGAACAGCCCCGAGCTGCGGGCGCAGTACGGCATCACCACCGTCACGCGCGGCGAAGCCGCCACCGAGCGCGCCATCACCGCGATCCGCGACTCGGAGGAGGTCTCGCGCGCGATCATCGCCGCCGCCGGTCGCCCCAACCCGGTGATGACCGGCGCGTCACGGGTCATGCGCGTCGCCGGACCGGTCATGGTCGGCACCCAGGTCGCGGTCGGCTCGTATCGCGTGCTCACCGCGGAGGAGGGCGAGCACATGTGGACCGCGGGCGAGGAGATCTCGAGCTTCGCCGGCGGGTCCCTCGGCGCGTCGGCGGGCGGCGTGGTGCTCTCGACGCTGGGCGCGGTGGCCGTCGGCGCCGGGCTCACCGTGACGGCGCCGGTCGCGATCGTCGTCTCGATCCTCGTGGTCGGCGGCATGGCGATGGCCGGGAGCTGGGCGGGACAGAGCATCTGGGATCGTCATGTCGACCACGACTCGCTGCGGCACTGGGAGCTCGAGTTCAGCCGCGCGATCGATTCGTTCGCGCGGGCCAGCACGGGCGACCGGATCGCCGCCGGCATGGGTACGCTCGGCCTGGCGGCAGGTGGCGGCTACGGCGGCCTCATGGAGCGTGATCGCCGGCGGATGATGGAGGAGTCGCGTCGTCCACCGCCGCGCGAAGCGACCAGCGGCGGCGAGGCTCCCTGATCAGGCGGGGGGCCTACGCCGGTGCGAGGATCAGGGCGCCGAGCGGGGGCAGGGTCAGGTTCAGCGAGAAGGCGCGGCCGTGGGCGCCGACGGGGTACGACTCGAGGACGCCGCCGTTGCCCTGGTTGCTGCCGCCGAGATCGCCGGCGTCGGTGTTGAGCAGCTCGCGCCAGGCGCCACCGCGCGGCACGCCGAGGCGGTAGTTGTGGCGCGGCACCGGCGTGAAGTTGAGCACGACGACGAGCTGCTGGTCGCTCTCCGGATCGATCCGCTCGTACGCGACGACCGAGTTCGCGGCGTCGCCGGGGACGATCCACGCGAACCCGGCCGGATCGCAGTCGTGGCGGTGGAGCGCCGGGTGGTCGCGGTAGAGGCGGTTGAGCTCGCCGAGCGTGAGCGCGAGCCGCGCGTGATCGCTGCTGTCGAGCAGATCCCAGTCGAGGCTGGCGTCGTGGTTCCACTCGCGCCACTGCCCCAGCTCCGCGCCCATGAAGAGGAGCTTCTTGCCCGGCATCGTCCACTGGTACGCGAAGAGGAGGCGCAGGTTCGCGCGCTTCTGCCAGGCGTCGCCCGGCATCTTGTCGAGGAGCGAGCCCTTGCCGTGCACGACCTCGTCGTGGCTGAGCGCGAGCACGAAGTTCTCCTGGAACTGGTAGATGCCGCGGAACGTGAGCTGGCCGTGGTGGTGGGTCCGGTGCACGGGATCGAGCGCGAGGTACTTCAGCGTGTCGTGCATCCAGCCCATGTCCCACTTGAAGCCGAAGCCGAGGCCACCGACGTAGGTCGGCCGCGACACGCCTGGCCACGCCGTCGACTCCTCGGCGACGGTGAGGATGTCCGGCGTCTCGCGATAGACCGACGTGTTCAAGGCGCGCAGGAACTCGACGGCCTCGAGGTTCTCCTTGCCGCCGTACGCGTTGGGGATCCACTCGCCTTCGTTGCGGCCGTAGTCGAGGTAGAGCATCGAGGCGACGCCGTCGACGCGCAGGCCGTCGGCGTGCATCTCCTCGAGCCAGAACTGGGCCGACGACAGGAGGAAGCTCTTCACCTCGTGGCGCCCGTAGTTGAAGATCGCGCTCGTCCATTGCGGGTGGTAGCCCTGGCGCGGATCGCCGTGCTCGTACAGGTGCGTGCCGTCGAACTTGTAGGGCCCGTGCGCGTCGGTCGGGAAGTGCGACGGCACCCAGTCGAGGATCACGCCGACGCCGCGCTGGTGGAGGGTGTCGACGAGGAAGCGCAGGTCGTCGGGGCCGCCGTGGCGCGCCGTCGGCGCGAAGTAGCCGGTGCACTGGTAACCCCAGCTCCCGTAGAACGGGTGCTCCATGATCGGCATGAGCTCGACGTGGGTGAAGCCGAGGCGCGTGCAGTGCTCGGCGAGGAGCGGCGCCGCCTCGCGGTAGGTCAGCGAGCGGCCACCCTCCTCGGGGACCCGGCGCCACGAGCCGAGATGACACTCGTAGATCGAGATCGGCGCGCGCATCGTCGCCCGGTCCTTGCGCGACGCCATCCACGCCCCGTCGCCCCACGCGTACGCGCCCGCGCCCGCCCACACGACGGAGGCGGTGTTCGGCGGCTCCTCGTGGAGCTGGCCGTACGGATCCGCCTTCTCGTGCACCGCGCCGTCGGCGCCGTCGATGCGGAACTTGTAGCGCTGCCCGGCGCCGACGCCGCGGACGAAGCCCTCCCAGATCCCGGAGCTGCCCCGCGGCTCGAGCGGCGCCGGATCCGACCACCCGTTCCAGTCGCCAACGACGGCCACCTTGCGCGCGTTCGGCGCCCACACGGCGAAGTAGGTGCCGCTCGCGCCGCCGTGCCGCGCCAGGTGCGCGCCGAGGCAGCGGTGCATGCGGACGTGGGTGCCCTCGTTGAAGAGGTGCAGGTCGACCTCGCCGATCAGCGTCGGCCGTCCATCGACGATCGCAAGCTCGCGCTCGGCCATCGGGCACCTATCCGATCAGATCGAGGAGGCCGCGGATCGGGATCGGCAGCCAGTCAGGGCGGTTGTTGAGCTCGTAGTTGATCTCGTACACGCACTTCTCCATCGTGTGGAAGTCGAGGACCAGGCGGCGGACCTCGGGATCCGCCGGCACCAGCGACGACGCGACGTCGAGGTAGCCGGCGAGGAACGCAGCGCTCACCCAGACGGTCCACGCGTCGCCCCACGGCCGGGCGCGCCCGTAGTCGACGGTGCGGGTGGCGCCGGTGCGCAGCGCCGACTCGACGGCGTAGTCGAAGGAGCGCAGCATGCCGGCGACGTCGCGGAGCCCGGTCCGCCGGTAGCGGCGCTCGCGCAGCGGCCGCGCGGGCTCGCCCTCGAAGTCGATCAGCACGAAGTCGTCGCCGGTGAAGAGCACCTGCCCGAGGTGGAGATCGCCGTGCACGCGGATGCGCAGCACGTCGAGCGGGCGGGCCTGGATCGAGCGCAGCCGCTCTTCGATCTGGTGCTGGGCCGTCGCCGCGGCGCGCGCGTCGTCCTGGACGGTCGCGGGCAGCTGATCCATGCGCTTGGCGAGGAGCTCGAAGGTGCGCACCATCGCGCTCCGCGCGCCCTGGAAGAGCGACTGCTGGTACATCATCGTGTAGCGCTCGGGCTGGAACCCGGCCTGCTTGCCGGCGGCGAGCGCCACGTGCACCTCGCCGGTGCGACGCCCGAGCAGCCGCGCGTGGCGCAGGTACTGGCCGACGCGCGCCGTGATGAGCGGCGGGGGCTCGTCGGCGACGAGGTCGAAGAGGTGCTTCTGCGGCGGCTCCGGCGGCGGCTCGCCCGACGCGAGCGCGATCTCGAACAGCTTGCCGAGCTCGCCGTGGAAGAGCTCCCAGGCCGTGCCCTGGCTGGCGACGAAGCGGTGCGCGATCGCGACCGTCGCCGGCTCCTCGCCGTCGCGGTGGTACCCGATCGAGCCGAGCACCGGCGGGGCGTTCACGTGCGGCGCCTCCTGCGTGAGGTAGCTGCCGATCTCCAGCTCCGCGTTGACACCCGTCTCGAGCTGCCGGACGATCTTGAGCACGAGCCGGTCGCTGAACGGCACGGTGGAGTTGGTCTGCTCCAGCTCGATCGCCCGCGGGACCAGCTCTTCGAGCGCCGCCTCGCGCAGCGCCGCGGACGAGCGTCCGATCAGCTTGCCGTGGCTACCCGCGAGCGTCGCATCGCCGCGGGCGAGCGCGAGGAGCGCGTGCGCGGCCTCGCCGGTCGCCAGCGTGTCGTAGAGGACGCCGCGCTCCGGCTCGCGACCGTCGCCGGTGACCTCGAGCGTCGCGATGATCGCGTGCGGCGACACGTGGTCGAGGTGGACGGCGGGCTCGCCGGCCACGAAGCCGATCGGCACGAGGTACGTCTCGGGATCGCCGTCGGCGTATTCGACCTCGAGCATCGCGAGGAGCGAGCGGCTGCGCGGTCCGGCGAGGTCGAAGACGTCGACGATCCGGGCGCGCTGCTGGGTGCGCGCCTTGCTGCGGAACCAGCGGCGCTGGGTCGCGAAGCCGAGGAGGGCCCCGGCGAGCCGCTTGCGATCCTGGACCACGTTGCTCCACTGATCGACGGCGCGCAGCTGCGGCCGCGTGCGCGACGGCGAGGTCGCCGCCTCGAGCTGGAACCAGAGGAACTGGTGCGGCCCGAACGTGAGGATGTAGGGCCGCTCGGTGATCACCGGGAAGCGGCTGCGGCCGACCAGCTCGACCGGCACCCGCCCCGCGTAGCGGGAGAGATCGAGCTCCACGAACTGTGGGTGCCGCGACAGGTTGGCGACCACGAGGATGGTCTCGTCGTTCCAGGTGCGGGTGAACGCGAGCACCTTGCCGTTGTCGGGGCGGAGGAACTCGATGTCGCCGTGACCGAGGACCGGGTGCTCCTTGCGCAGCGCGATGAGGCGCTTGGTCCACCACAGGAGCGACTGCGGGTTCGCCTCCTGCGCCTCGACGTTGACCGCCTCGAAGTGGTACTCGGGGTCGACGATCACCGGCAGGTAGCAGCGCTGCGGGTTGACCCGGGAGAAGCCGGCGTTGCGATCGGCGCTCCACTGCATCGGCGTGCGCACGCCGTCGCGGTCGCCGAGATAGACGTTGTCGCCCATGCCGATCTCGTCGCCGTAGTAGAGGACGGGCGTGCCCGGCAGCGACATGAGCAGGGCCTTCATCAGCTCGATCTTGTCGCGCGAGCCGAGGAGCGGCGCCAGGCGGCGGCGGATGCCGAGGTTGATCCGCGCGGTCGGGTCCTCGGTGTAGACCTGGTACATGTAGTCGCGTTCCTCGTCGGTGACCATCTCGAGCGTCAGCTCGTCGTGGTTGCGGAGGAAGGTCGCCCACGAGCAGTTGTCCGGGATCTGCGGGGTCTGGCGCAGGATGTCGACGATGGGGAAGCGATCCTCCATCTGCAGCGCCATGAACATCCGCGGCATCAGCGGGAAGTGGAAGTTCATGTGGCACTCGTCGCCGCTGCCGAAGTAGGAGGCGGCGTCGATCGGCCACTGGTTCGCCTCGGCGAGCAGCATGCGGTCCTGGTACTTGCCGTCGACGTGGGCCCGCAGCTTCTTGAGGAAGGCGTGGGTCTCGACCAGGTTCTCGCAGTTCGTGCCCTCGCGTTCGTAGAGGTACGGAACCGCGTCGAGGCGCATCCCGTCGACGCCCATGTCGAACCAGTAGTCGACGACCTGGAACAGCGCCTCGTGCACCGCCGGGTTGTCGAAGTTGAGGTCGGGCTGGTGGGTGTAGAAGCGGTGCCAGTAGTACGCGCGCGCGACCGGGTCCCAGGCCCAGTTCGAGGTCTCGAAGTCCTTGAAGATGATCCGCGTCTGCGTGTAGCGGTCGATCGTGTCGCTCCACACGTAGAAGTCGCGCTCCGGGCTGCCCGGCGGCGCGTGGCGCGCGCGCTGGAACCAGGCGTGCTCGATCGAGGTGTGGTTGAGGACGAGCTCGGTGATGACCCGGAGCCCGCGCGCGTGGGCCGCGTCGAGGAAGCGGCGGAAGTCGTCCATCGTCCCGTAGATCGGGTTGATGTCGTGGTAGTCGGCGATGTCGTAGCCGCCGTCGCGCAGGGGCGAGGGATAGAACGGCAGGATCCACAGCGCGGTGACGCCCAGGTCCTGCACGTAGTCGAGCTTGCTGGTCATGCCCGCGAAGTCGCCGATGCCGTCGCCGTTCGAGTCGGCGAAGGCGCGGATCGGTGCCTCGTAGATGATCGCCGTCTTGAACCAGAGGGGGTCGCGCTGGAGGCCGACCGCCGGCATCGGGAGCGTTCGCTTGGGGCGTGGGGTCATAGGTAGTACTCGAAGCCTTCCTCTCGATGGCTGCGGCGGCGGATGGCGAAGATGTGGCCCGGCGCCTCGGGAGGGAGCTCGATGTAGTTGCGCGCGCCGTGCCAGAGGTAACGACCGCCGCCGAGCAGATCGTGCACCTGGAACGTGGTGTCGGGCGCGAGGCCGAGCGTCGCCAGGTCGAGCTCGAGCCACCCCGCACGCACGTGGAACGGGTCGGTGTTCACGACGCACAGCACGACGTCGTCGCCGTCCGGGTCGCGCTTCGAGTAGCAGAGGATCGCGTCGTTGTCGCTGCGGTGGAACCGGAGCGTGCGGTCGTGCTGGAGCGCGGGGTGCTCGCGGCGCACCCGGTTGAGGTGCGCGATCAGCGCGCGCAGCGAGTGGGGCGCGGCGAGGTCCCAGCGGTGGAGCTGGTACTTCTCGCTGTCGGCGTACTCCTCCTTGCCCGGGACCGGCGCCGCGACGCAGAGCTCGTACGCGGGGCCGTAGATGCCCCAGTTCGCGGTCAAGGTGGCGGCGAGGATCGCGCGCTGCGCGAAGACGTTGCGGCCGCCGAGCTGGAGGTGCTCGGGGAGGATGTCGGGGGTGTTCGGCCAGAAGTTCGGTCGCACGTACTCGACGACCGGCGTCTGGGTCAGCTGCTCGCAGTACGCGCGCAGCTCGGCGGCGGTCGTCCGCCACGTGAAGTACGTGTAGCTCTGCGAGAAGCCGACGCGCGCCAGCTCGTGGAGCAGGAGCGGGCGGGTGAACGCCTCGGAGAGGAAGATCGCGTCGGGGTACTTCGCGCGCACGCGGGCGAGGGCGTACTCCCAGAACGCGATCGGCTTGGTGTGGGGGTTGTCGACGCGGAACGCGCGCACGCCGCGCTCCGCCCACACCAGGAACACGCCGGTGAGCGCGTCCCACAGCGCCTTCCAGTCGGCGGTCTCGAAGTCGAACGGGTAGACGTCCTGGTACTTCTTGGGCGGGTTCTCCGCGTACTGGATGGAGCCGTCCGGGCGCCGGACGAACCAGTCGGGGTGTTGCGTCACCCACGGGTGGTCGGGGGAGGCCTGGAACGCGATGTCGAGCGCGATCTCGATCCCGTGCTGCGCCGCCGCCGCGACGAGCGCGGCGAAGTCGTCGAGGGTGCCGAGCGCGGGGTGGATCGCGTCGTGTCCGCCCTCGGGACCGCCGATCGCCCACGGGCTGCCCGGGTCGTTCGGGCCGGCGGTGAGCGAGTTGTTGGGGCCCTTGCGGAAGGCGCGACCGATGGGGTGGATCGGCGGCAGGTAGAGGATGTCGAACCCGAGCTCGGCGACGTACGGCAGGACGCCGATGACGTCGCGGAGCGTGCCGAACGAGCGCGGGAACAGCTCGTACCACGCGCTCGCGCGGGCGCGCGGACGCTCCACGAGCAGCGGGAGCGGCGCGCTGAGCGTCGCGTGGGTCCGCTGCGGGTGCTCGGTCATCGCGCGCGCGAGCCCGTCGTCGAGCGCGGCGGCCGCGTCGAACGGCTGCGGCGAGCGGCCGAGGGCGGCGGTGACCAGGCGCTCGCCGAGCTGCAGCTCGACGGTCACGTCCTGCTTCGCGTCGACCTTGCGCGCGAGGCCGTGGCGCCACGTCGCGAAGCGATCGACCCATGCCTCCACGCGATACTCCCATCGTCCGATCTTGGGCAGGCGGAGCTCCGCGATCCAGCGATCGGGCCAGTGCGGGCCGGCCGGGGCCATGCGGACCTCCGACCATCCCTGGTCGTCGGCGTGGCGGAACTGCACCACCGCGGCCAGACGGTCGTGTCCGTCCACCAAGAGGTCCGCCTCGACGCGCAATCGTTCACCGATCGTGCGCTTGACGGCATGGCGCGTGTTGGTCAGGCTGGGCTCGACGTCGACAACCGGTCGGACCGCAACGACGACCACGCGGCGTCGTCCATCGATCTCCATGATAGTTGGTACTCAAACTAACTCGGACGCCGAGTCAGGGCAACCCGAGATGGCCGCGAGTCTCGCCAAGCTTGGCATCGATCGCCTGGTGCTGTCGATCCACCAGGCGAGCTTCCCGGCGAGCGACGACGACGTCGGTCACGGCGCGCCGGCCTCGACGCGTGGGCTGGCGTTCGTCGCGTGGGCGCGTGCGCACGGGTTCACGGGAGTGGCGCTGGGCCCGTCCGGCATCACGACGCGCGAGAACCCGTCGCCGTACGACGCCACCGGCCTGTCCCGCAACCCGCTCCACCTCGCGCTCGGCATCGCGGCGCCGCCCGAGCGCACCGATCGCGTGTGCTACGCGCACGCCTGGGACACGGTTCGCGCCGAGTTGCGGCGGCGGGCCGCCACGGAGGCGTCGGCCGGCGATGTGCGCGCGCGCCTGGCCGAGCGTAGGCGCACGGCTCCCTGGATCGAGGCCGAGGCCCGCTTCGAGGCGATCGCGGCGGCGCTCGGCCACGACGACTGGCGCGCGTGGCCGAGCGACACGGCTGCGCTCGAGGTGGCGGGCGCCGACGCCGCGCTGGCGTTCGAGTACGGCCAGCTCCTCGCCGACGAGCAGCAGGCGGCGTTCGCGCGCCACGTCACCTCGCTCGGCATGTCGCTCTACGGCGATCTCCCGATCGGGATCAGCCACCGCGATCGCTGGGCGCTGGCGGGCGCGTTCCTTCCCGGCTACGCCATGGGCGCGCCGCCGTCGCGCACGAACCCCGCCGGTCAGCCCTGGGACTTCCCGGTGCTCGATCCGGCGGGGGCGCACGGCGCGGCGGCCTTCCTGGCGCGGCGCCTCGATCGCCTGCTCGACGGTCACACCGGCGTGCGCATCGATCACCCGCACGGCTGGGTCTGTCCCTGGGTCTACCGCACCGACGATCCGGATCCGTTGCACGCGGTGCAGCACGGCGCCCGGCTCCACGAGTCGCCGGATCTGGACGACCACCCCGCGCTCGCCGCGTACGCGCGGGTTCGCTCCGATCAGCTCGATCACACGCGACCGCGTCACGACGATCACTGGGTGCGCGCGCTGGAGCCTGCGCAGATCGATCGCTACGCCGCGCTGTTCGACGCGCTGGTCGCGCGGGTGCGGGCGCGCGGCTTCGCGCCCGGCGAGCTCATGGTCGAGGTGCTGTCGACGTGTCCGGCGCCGCTGGCCGCCGTGCTCGCACGACACGGTCTCGGGCGCTATCGCGTCACGCAGAAGGCGCGGGTCGAGGAGCCGTCGGACGTCTACCGCAGCGACAACGCCGCGCCCGCCGACTGGATCATGGCCGGTAACCACGATACGCCGCCCGTGAGGGCGGTCATCGCGCGCTGGCGCGCCGCCGGCGGCGACGAGCTCGAGCGCCGCGCGCGCTTTCTCTCGGCGCGGCTGCGGATGCCGGCGGCGGAGATCGCCCGCGACGATCGTTCGCTGGCGACCGCGATGCTGGCCGAGCTCTTCCTCGGGCCTGCGCGCAACGTCCTGGTCTTCTGGGTCGACCTGTTCGGTGGCACCGAGTCCTACAACCGGCCCGGTGTGGTCGCGGCGTCGAACTGGTGCCTGCGTGTTCCTGCCGACTTCGAACGGGCGCACGCCGAGGCCGTCACACGAGGTGACGCTCCCGACCTGCGTGAGGCGGTGGGGTGGGCGCTCCGCGCGCGGGCCGGATAGTCGCGCGCGTCGAGGCGCGCTGATATCATCGCGGGATGAACAAGCTCTCGATTCTCTTCTGCGGGGTTCTCTCCCTGGCCCTCGTCGCGTGCGGCGGCGACGGCGGCAGCAGCGGTCTGCCCGACTCCAAGGTGGTCGGCACCCTGACCGTGGCGGAGGCCGAGGCGCTGTGCACCGAGCTCGCCGGGGTCTTCCCGGAGCGCATGGTCACGTGCGGCACGACCACGATCACGATCGGCATCGATCCCGCCGACTGCGCGGGGGATCAGCCGCCCACCACGTGCACGGCCACCGTGGGTCAGTTCCGCGACTGCTTCGAGGCGTTCGGC